>NZ_CP116256.1:6605930-6906918 GCF_027947575.1 Streptomyces rubrogriseus
GTGTAGCCGTTCAGGCTCGTGTTGCCCCACTGGTCGCAGGAGTTCCAGACGGCGGCCTGGGCGGGGGCGGCGGCGAGTCCGACGGTGGCGCCGAGCGCGAGGGCCGGGGCGAGGAGGGCGGTCAGGGTGCGCGTGCGGGCGCGGGTACGGGTGGGGCGCGTGCGTGGTGCCATGGCGTTTCCTTCCATGGGTGAGGGGACGTGCGCTGGTGCTACCGCGCCGGGACGCTGATGACGCGGTCCTCCCCGGCGGTGAGGTCGAGCGGTTCGGCGCCGGAGGGGGTCCGGAGTTCGATGCGGCGGGTGCGGGCGGGGCGCAGGACGGCCGTCGCGCCGCCGTCGGGCCTCCAGGTGAGGTCGAGTACGGCACCGAACCGGGTGCGTACGCCCCTGAGTTCGCCCTGCGGGCAGGAGGCGGGGAGCGCCGGGAGCAGGACCAGCCGGCCGGGGGTGGACTGCACGAGCATCTCGACGAGCACGGCGGGCAGGGCGTGCGCGGCGTCCGCGTTGTAGACGTCGCGGCGG
Source organism: Streptomyces rubrogriseus (assembly GCF_027947575.1). Lineage (NCBI taxonomy): Bacteria > Bacillati > Actinomycetota > Actinomycetes > Kitasatosporales > Streptomycetaceae > Streptomyces > Streptomyces rubrogriseus. The sequence goes on from NZ_CP116256.1 coordinate 6,606,455, forward strand.
GGGTAGTGCGCGCTCATCAGGGACGCGTGGAAGTAGTCGCCGCCGAGCACCTGCCCCAGCGCGTGCCCGACCCCGGCTCCGTCCCGGAGGCGGGCCGCGACCAGGGCGTGGTGGAGGTGGCCGTGGGCGGAGTCGTTCTCGGCGCCGCGCAGGGTCAGTGCGCGGTGGGCCGCCCGGGCGAGGCCGGGGGTGTCGTACGGGTTGATCTCGTCCAGCGGCCAGACGCCGTAGAGGTGGCTGAGGTGGCGGTGGTCGTAGGTGTCCGCCAGGCCGGGCCACGCCCACTCCGCGAGGGCGCCGTCGGCGTTGACCCGGTGCGCCGGGAGGCGGTCGGCGAGGGCGCGCCAGCGGTCGGCGTGCTCGGGGTGGCGGTCGGCGGCGGTCAGCAGGGCGTGCCGGGCGGCGGAGAGGTCCATGGCCGCGTTCAGGGCGCCCCAACTCGCGCCCGCGGGACGGTTCTCGGGCGAGTAGGAGGGGACGACGACCAGGTGGCCGTGCTCGTCGGCGCGGTGGAGGAAGTCCTCGTAGAAGAGCGCGACTTCGGCCAGGGCGGCGGTGGTGCGCGGATCGTGGACACCTCGGGTCTCGTCGTGGTCGACGAGGGGCTTGAGCAGCCAGTCGGCGCCCGCGGTCCACAGGTGCAGCGGGTACTCGCGGCTGAAGTGGTACGTGTGGCCGCACTCGCCGTCGGTGTGCGAGGGCGCGACCACACCCCGGGCGCCGAAGATCTCGCGGGCGTTGTCCCGCCAGTCGGGCAGTTGCCGGTGGACCAGCGCGGCGTGGGCCTCGGTGACCTCGGGGAGGGCGGCGGCCGCGGCGGAGGCGGTCTGGAGGTTGAGGTTGGCGTTGGTGGTGAAGGCGCCGGACCAGGCGGTGTTCCAGTCGCCGGTCCACAGGCCGGTGAGGCGGGGCGGGAGCAGGCCGCTCGCCGACAGCAGGTGGTAGCGGCCGGCGGCGAAGAGCCGCTCCAGCAGGGCGGGGCCGCCGGGCCGGGCGAGCAGTGCCGAGCCGGGCAGGGCGCGTTCGGCGGGGTCGGCGGCGAGGTCGAGGGTGACTCGGTCGTACGCGGTGCGGTGCCTGGTCAGGTGCCGGGCGAGGAGGTCGTCGTACGGTGCCGCGTACGGGGCGCCGTCCAGCAGGTCGCGCAGGGCGCGGCTCTCGACGACCGTGTCCAGCTCGCCGGTGTGGCGGCGCACCCGGGTGAGGAGCAGCACCTCGGTGGCGCCCTCGACGAGGACGCCCGGCGGGGCCAGCTTCACGGTGCCGCCGGTGACGGCGGCGAGGGTGACGCCGGTGTAGGCGAGGTCGCTGCCGGGGTAGCGGGCGCGCAGGGTGAGCAGGGCGCCCTCGGGGGCGAGGACGGCGCCGTGGCCGATGCGGAGTCCGGCGGGGGCGCCGGGCAGGCGGGGGTCGAGGGAGAGGTAGAGGGCGAGGTGCGGGGCGGTGACGCGCTGGACGATCACGTCGTCGGCGCGGGAGACGAAGACGCGGCTGGTCCAGTCGCCGCGGGTGGCCGTGGTCTCGCCGGTGGTGAAGTCGACGGCGCGGTGGTAGGGGGCGCGGGTGCCGTGGGTGTCGTCCTCCGGTGGCCGGTTCAGGCGCAGTTGGAAGGCCGGGTGGAAGGGGCGCACCCACTGCAGCGGACGGCCGTCGGTGAAGTCCTCGGCGGCGGTGGCGTCCCCGGCCAGCAGCCGGTCCTGGAGGGCGCCGAGTCCGGCGGCGAGCGCGGGCGGGCGGCGGTGTCCGTCGTCCCCGTCGGGGCGGACGAGGGTGTGGTGGGTGACGATCACCCGGTCGGCGTCCGGATCGCCGGACACGAGGACGCCGTGGTGGCCGTTGCCGCTCAGGAAGGCGTCCTCCCAGCGGGCGGCGGGTTCCGGCTCCCAGGTGCCGTGGACGGGCGTGGCGCTCATGGCTTCAGCACCGCCGCGCCGTAGCGGCCGAGGGTGATCCGGTCGGTTGCCGTCGTCCGCGTCAGCAGGTCGTGGTGGGTGCCCGGGAGGTCGACGGTGACCGGTTCGCGGCCGTGGTTGAGCAGGAACAGCAGGTCACCGCGCCGGACCGCCTCGACGCCGTCCGGCAGCCCGTCGAGCACCGGCCGGACGCCCGCGTCGGCGGCGGCGCGAGCCAGCAGCGCGCGCAGCCGGTCCGGCTCGGGGAGCGTGGAGAGGTACCAGGCGCGGCCCTTGCGCAGGACGGCCGGCAGTCCGTCGAGTTCCCCGCCCCGGTAGGCGATCGTCTCGTCCGCGGTGCCGTCGGGCTCGAGTTCCTCGGACCACAGGGTGCCGCGCAGGCCGCCCTCGCACTCGGCTTCCTCGCCCGGCCGGAGCGGCCACCACTCGTGCAGGGTGCGGATGCCGAACAGCTCGCGCAGCCGGACGTCCATGGCACCGGGCCGTATCCGGTCGTCCTGGTCGGCGACACCGGTCAGGAAGCCGCAGACGAGGGTGGCGCCGCCACGCACGTGGGCGACGAGGTTGTCGACGGCCGCGTCGGTGAGGAGGTAGAGCTGCGGGACGACCACGAGCCGGTAGCCGGTCAGGTCGTGGTCGGGGCGGGCGAAGTCGGTGGTGAGACCGGCCTGCCAGAGCGCGCGGTGCCAGGCCCTCAGGACGTCCGGGTAGTCGAACTCGCGGGAGGGCCGGGCCTCCTGGTCGCCCGCCCACCAGGAGTGCCAGTCGTGCAGGACGGCCACCTCGGCGGCGACCGCGCCGCCGGTGACGTGCGGGGCGATCCGGGCCAGGTCCGCGCCGAGCCGCTCGACCTCCTGGTAGGTACGCCCCCGCTCCCCCGCGTGGGAGACCATCCCGGAGTGGAACTTCTCGGCGCCCTGCCGCGACTGGCGCCACTGGAAGTAGCAGACGGCGTCCGCGCCGCGGGCCACCGCCTGGAGCGACCAGAGGCGGTTGAGGCCGCGCGGCTTGGGGTGGTTCACGCCCCGCCAGTTGACGGCGCCGGCCGCCTGCTCCATGAGCATCCACGGGCCGCGGGCCTGGGAGCGGGTCATGTCCTGGACCAGGGCACCCTCCTGGGCGCCGAACGGGTCGCGCGGGTCGGGATAGAGGTCGACGGAGACGACGTCCTCCTCCTCGGCCCAGCGCCAGGCGTCCTGGCCGGACCACAGCGGCATGAAGTTGGTGGTGACCGGGATGTGCGGGGTGTGGCGGCGGACGATGTCGCGCTCGGCGGTGTAACACTCCAGGAGCATGTCGGAGGTGAAGCGCCGGAAGTCCAGCACCTGGCTGGGGTTCCTCAGGTAGTGGGCGCGGCGGGGCGGGGCGACCTCGGCCCAGTCGCCGTAGCCCTGGCTCCAGAAGGCGGTGCCCCAGGCGGTGTTGAGGGCGTCGAGGGTGCGGTAGCGGTCCTGGAGCCAGCGGCGGAAGCGGGTGGCGGCCTCGTCGCCGTGGTCGTAGGTGCAGTACTCGTTGTTGATGTGCCACAGGGTGAGCGCGGGATGGCCCCCGTACCGCGCGGCCAGTGCCTCGGTGATGGCGGCGGCGTGTCGGCGGTAGACGGTGCTGGAGTGCGAGAAGTGCTGCCGGCCGCCCCACCACTCGGTGCGGCCGTCGGCGTCGCGGGGCAGGGTGTCGGGGTGCAGGTGCCCCAGCCAGGGCGGGGGCGAAGCGGTGGGGGTGGCGAGGACGACGCCGATACCGGCCTCGTGCAGCAGGTCCATGAGCCGGTCCAGCCAGCCGAAGTCGTGGACGCCCGGGCGTGGTTCGAGCTTCGACCAGGAGAAGACGCCGAGCGTGACGGAGTTGACGCCGGCTGCCTTCATCAGGCGTACGTCCTCGGGCCAGGTCTCCTCGGGCCACTGCTCGGGGTTGTAGTCGCCGCCGAAGAGGATGCGCCGGCGGGTGGCGTCGGACAGGTCCGGCATCAGCCCTTCACCGCCCCGGTGAGCATGCCCTTCCTGAAGTGGCGCTGGACGAAGGGCGACAGGACGGCCACCGGCAGCAGGGCCATGACCATCACGGCCATCTGCACGGCCAGTCCGGACAGTTCACCGGTCTTGATCGCCTGGCCGAGGCCGACCGGTGCCTCCTGCTTCTGCACCAGCTGGATCATGACGTTCTGCAGGGGCAGCATGTCCTGGTCGTTCAGGTAGAGGGAGGCGTTGAACCAGGCGCTCCAGTAGCCGACGGCGTAGAAGAGGGTGATCACCGCGACGACCGCGCGGGACAGCGGCAGGACGATCCGCCACAGGATGCGCAGGTCCCCGGCGCCGTCGATGCGGGCGCTGTCGATCAGTTCCTGGGAGATGCCCATGAAGAAGCCGCGCAGCACCAGGATGTTGAAGACGCTGATCGCGCTGGGCAGGATCAGCGCGAGGTAGCTGTCGGTCAGGCCCAGGGACTGCACCAGCAGATAGGTGGGGATGAGACCGGCGCTGAAGAACATCGTGGCGAGCAGCACCATGAGGATCCAGCGGTGTCCCAGCGAGCCGCTGCGGGAGAGCCCGTAGGCGCACAGCACGGACACCGCCATGGAGAACAGGGTGCCGACGAGTGTGACGCCGATGCTGACGAGGGCGGCGCGGGTGACCTGGCCGCCGCTGAGCAGCTCCTGGTAGGCGACGAAGGTGATGTCCTTGGGGATCATCACCAGGCCGCCCGCCTCGTCGATGGACCTGCGGCTGGAGAGGCTGGTGACGACGACGATCCACAGCGGGAAGAGGATGCCCAGGCAGGCCAGGAGCAGCACGAGTCCCTTGCCGGCGAGTCCGGCCCGGCTGGGCCTCTCCTCCCACACGGGGCGGGGCGGGGCCGCCCACGGGCGGGGCCGGCGGGCGGGTGTGCCGCTCGCGGCGGTCGTGTCCCGTACGGCTGTCGCTTCGGGTACGGCGGTCACTTCTTGTACACCCCCTGCTCGCCCATGAGGTGGGCCACCTTGTTGGCCACCAGCACCAGGCCGAGGCTGATGACGCCCTTGACGAGCCCCGCGGCGGCCGCGTAGCCGAAGTCCTGGTTGCGCACGCCGTTCCACCACACGAAGGTGTCGAGGACCTCGGCCGCGCCCGGTCCCACGGCGTCGCGTTGCAGCAGGATCTGTTCGAAGCCCACCGTCAGGGCGTCCCCGACGCGCAGCACCAGCAGCAGGGCGATCACCGGACGCAGCGCGGGCAGCGTGACGTGCCACATGCGGCGCCAGCGGTTCGCGCCGTCCATCGCGGCGGCCTCGTACAGGTCGGGACTGACCGAGGCGAGGGCGGCGAGGAAGACGATGATCCCCCAGCCTGCGTCCTTCCACACGCTCTGCGCGGTGACCAGGAACTTGAAGGTGTCCGGGTCGGTCATGACGCTCAGCCCGTCGTACCCGTGGTCGCGCAGCAGCTGGGACAGCAGCCCGGCGCCGCCGAGCAGCTGCTGGAAGACGGCGATGACCAGCACCCAGGAGAAGAAGTGCGGCAGGTAGAGGATGGCCTGCGAGATCGCCCGCACCCGGGGCCTGACCACGCTGTTGATGAGCAGCGCGAGGGCGATGGGGATCGGGAAGTACAGCACGAGCTGGAGCGCGAAGAGCACGAGCGTGTTGCGCACCGAGTTCCAGAAGGCGGAGTCCTCGAAGATCCGCTGGAAGTTCTCCAGGCCCACCCAGGGGCTGTGCAGGATGGAGACGACCCCGTTGTCGCTGAGGTAGGGGTCGTACTCCTGGAAGGCGACGACGTTGCCGAGGATCGGCACGTAGTTGAAGAGCAGTACCAGCAGCACGGCCGGCAGTGTCATCAGCAGCAGTACGCGGTCGCGGCGGAACCGCAGCCGCAGGCTCGGCTTCCCCGGCTGCCGCTTCCCGCCGTCGGGGCCGGTGGCGTCGCCGGACGCCACCGGGGTCTTCTTCGTCGCATCGGCCTCGGCCCTGGTCCGAGGCACCGTGCTGTGGGACACGGTGGTTCTCCTTGCCTCGGTACCCGGTCAGCCGGCCGCCGGACCGTTCTCGTCGAGGATCTTCTGGTACCAGTCGCGCAGCTTGTCCCCGCCCTTGTTCTTCCAGTCGGAGACGGCCTGCTGCATGTCGCCGATCTTCTTGCGGCCGCGGACGATGTCGTCCTCCAGCTGCTCGAAGTCGTTGGAGAGGTTGGTGTAGCGGGCGGGCTCGACGATCTGCATGCCGTAGAACGTGGGCTTCCTGGTGACGGCGCCCGTCCGCTGCTGCCACTCGACCTGCCCCTTGGCGACCTCGGGGAAGTCCGGGTGGGCGATGGTCGCCGCGGGGCTCGCCACCATCACGTAGGCGTTCATCACGTCGATGTTGCCCTGGTCGGTCTTGGTGGGCACGCCGTCCTTGACGGTGTAGTGGGTGCCCTCGACGCCGTAGTTGGTGGCCATGTACTCCTTGGTCCCGTACGGCGCCGCGGTGACGTTGGCGAGGGCCAGCACGTCGCGGATCACGGACTTGGACGCCTTCTTGTTGACGAAGGCGAAGATGCTGGCCGGGTTCTGCGCCCACAGGGTGGGCGCGCCGCCGTCGTGCCCGAAGAAGTCCATGCCCCAGATCCTGAACTCGGGGTTCTGGGTGGCCTGTTCCGCGGTGCGGCTCCACCACTGGGAGATGTCCTGGTTGTAGACGAGGAACTCGCCGGCGGCGAACTTGGGCCCGGGGTCGGCGGCGTTGGACTTGCCGAGCTTGGCGTCGGGGTGCACGACCCCGGCGGCGAACAGCTTGCGCGTCCACTCCAGCGCCTCGAGGTACTCGTCCGTCTCGGCGCGGTAGACCAGCTTGCCGTCGACCTGGTTCCAGCCGAGCGACTTCTCGTTGCCGGAGAGCACACCGAAGGCGTTGAAGGCGGTCCACTTCATGTCCAGGCAGGCCCAGCGCTTGGCCCTGGCGTTGGTGGCGTCCTTGGCCAGCGCCATGAACTCGTCGCAGGAACGGGGGACTTCGTAGCCCTCCTTCTCGAAGACGTCCTGCCGGTACAGCGGCACGATGCCGGACACGTACGAGGACGGCATCGGCAGGCCGAGCAGCTTGCCGCCGAAGATGGACCGCTGCCAGGCGTCGGTGGGGATCGCGGCGAGGTTCGGGTACTCCTTGACCGCGTCGCCGGACAGGTAGGGGCCGAGGTCGGCGAACTTGCCGATGATGGCGCTGGGTATCTTGCCGGTCATGTTCCAGCCGGGCACGACCACGACGTCGGGCACCTCGCTGGAGGCGAGGACCGCGCCGAGCTTCTGGTCGTAGGTGTTGCCGTCCTGGTTCTGCCAGACCACGTCGACGCCGACGAGGTCGTTCATCGCCTTGTAGTAGGCGTTGTCCTCCTTGGGCGGGGACCCCCAGAACGGCGACATGACGGTGACCCGGCCGCCCTTGCCGAGCTTCTTGGGCACCGAGGTCTTCAGGTCCGCGAGGTCGAGCTTGCTCGTGAAGCCGACCGCGGAGCCGTTCTTGCTCGGGATGTCGGGCGTGACCACGCTCGCCGCCACGTAGGCCGGCAGCAGCTTCTCGGCGTCCTTGCCCGACGTGGTGCCGTCGCGCGAGCCTCCCTCGGAACCGCCGCAGGCGGAGAGCAGCGGCACCCCTCCCGCCACGGCCGCGGTGGCGACCGCCGTGGAGGCGAGGAAACTTCTCCGGCTGGGACCGGAGGCGGCGTTCGGCGTCATGTGCGTCAACCCTTCGTGCCTTCGTGGCACACCAAAACACCCGACGGTGGCCGTCGGCTGCGGTGTCGTGAGGGAACTGAACTCGGCTTGTGTCGAAGCGCTTCGATGTTGCAGCGAGGTTAAGTTAACCCCCCGGGGCACACAAGGGTCGTTCCCAAGATTGGTGCGCGTCTTGACACCCACCCGGCGCTGCACGGAGCATCGAAGCGCTTCGACGTCCTGCCCGCTCCATCCCAAGGGGACCCTCACGTGTCCGCACCCACGCCGCCGTTCCGTGATCCGCAACTGCCGTTCGCGAAGCGCGTCGACGACCTGATGTCGCGGCTCACGCTCGACGAGAAGACCGCCTTCCTGCACCAGTTCGCGCCCGCGGTCGAGCGGCTCGGCATCGCCGCCTTCCGCACCGGCCAGGAGGCGCTGCACGGCGTGGCCTGGATGGGCCCGGCGACCGTGTTCCCGCAGGCCGTGGGCCTGGGCGCCACCTGGAACGAGGAGCTGGTGCGGCGGGTCGGCGAGGCGGTGTCCAAGGAGGCCAGGGCGATGCGCGCGCGGGACGACCGCGTCGGTCTCAACGTCTGGTCCCCGACCGTGAACCTGCTGCGCCACCCGCTGTGGGGCCGCAACGAGGAGGGCTACTCCGAGGACCCGAGGCTCACCTCCGCCGTCGCCACCGCCTACACCCGGGGCCTGCGCGGCGACCACCCGGCGTACTGGCGCACCGCGCCCGTCCTCAAGCACTGGCTGGCCCACAACAACGAGACCGACCGGGACACCTCCTCGTCCTCCGTCCGTCCGCGGGTCCTCCACGAGTACGACCTGCGGGCCTTCCGCGCCACGGTCGAGGCGGGCGCCGTGGCCGGGGTGATGCCGGCCTACAACCTGGTCAACGGCCGCCCCAACCACCTCTCCCCGTACCTCGGCCGGCACCTGCGCACCTGGGCGCGGGAGGATCTCCTGGTCTGCTCGGACGCCGGCGCGCCCTCCAACCTGGTCGACTCGGAGCACTACTTCGACACCCACGAGGAGGCGACCGCCGCCGCGCTGCGGGCCGGGGTGGACAGCTTCACCGACCACGGGACGGACTCCTCGAAGATCGTCGCCCGCGTCCGGGGCGCCCTGGACGCGGGCCTGCTGACGGAGGCGGAGGTGGACGCGGCCGTGCGCCGTCAGCTGTCGGTCCGCTTCCGGCTGGGCGAGTTCGACCCGGAGCACGACCCGTACGCGGGCGCGGCGGACGCCGCCGCGGACTTCGACACGCCGGAGCACCGGGCGCTCGCGCGGGAGGCGGCGGAGCAGGCGGTGGTCCTGCTCAGGAACGACGGGGTGCTGCCGCTGGCCCCCGAGACCCGGGTCGCCGTCGTCGGACTGCTCGCCGACGAGTGCAAGCTCGACTGGTACAGCGGCACGCTGATCCACCGCTCCACCCCGCTGGAGGGCCTGTACGAGCGGTTCGGCGCCGATCGCGTGAGCTTCGCGGAGGGCGTGGACCGGGTCCGGCTGCGCACGGCCGACGGCAGGTTCCTGCACGTCCTCCCGGCCGACGACGCCCCCGCCGGGGCACCCGGCGCGGAGGGCGCCCTGGACCCGGCCCTGCTCGCCGGCCGCACCGACCTGCTGCCCCTGACCACCGACGCCGTCGGCACCGAACTGGCGCTGATCGACTGGGGCGAGGGCGTGCTCACGCTGCGCGCGCCCGACGGCCGGTACCTGTCCGTCGCCGAGGACGGCTTCGTGCGCGCCTCCGCGGACCAGCCCGGGGGCTGGATCGTGCAGGAGACCTTCCGGCTGGAGCCCCATGACGACGGTCACCTCCTGAGGCACGTGGGAACGGGTCGTCCCGTCCAGGTCGCCGCCGACGGCGTGAAGGTTGCCGCGCCGGACGCCGGGGACACGGAGGCCGAGGTCTTCGAACTGGTCGTCGTCGAGCGCGGCGAGGACGCGGTGACGCGGGTGGCGGCGGGGGCGGACGTGGTCGTCGTGGTGGCGGGCAACGACCCGCACATCAACGGCCGGGAGACCGAGGACCGTACGACGCTGCGGCTGCCCGCGCAGCAGGAACGGCTGCTGCGCGCGGCCCGCGCCGCCAACCCGGCGACCGTGCTGGCGCTGGTGTCCGCCTATCCGTACGCGGTCGGCGTCGACACGCTCCCGGCGGTGCTGTGGACCGCGCACGGCGGGCAGGCGGCCGGCACCGCGCTGGCCCGGGTCCTCGCCGGGGACGTCTCCCCCGCGGGCCGGCTCCCGCAGACCTGGTACGCCGACGACGCCGACCTGCCCGACCTGCTCGACTACGACGTGATCGGCGGCCGCCAGACCTACCTGTACTTCGAGGGGACACCGCTGTTCCCCTTCGGGCACGGCCTGTCCTACGCGTCGTTCGGGTACGGGGACCTGTCGGCTCAGGTGCGGGACGGGGCGGTGACCGTGTCCTTCACGGTCACCAACACCGGGGAGGTCTCCGCCGACGAGGTGGCCCAGCTCTACGTCCGTGCCGAGGCCCCGTCGGTCCCGCGCCCGCGCCGCGAACTGCTGGCCCACCGCCGGCTCACCCTGGCCCCGGGGGCGTCGGACCGGGTCTCCTTCGAGGTCCCGCTGTCCGCCCTCGCGTTCTGGGACGTCGCGCACGACCGGTGGCGGCTGGAGCCGGGCCCGTACGCGCTGCTGGTGGGTGCCTCCAGCGAGGACGTGCGCCTGTCGACGACCGTCACGATCGACGGCGAGCCCGCCGTGCCGCGCCCGGTCGGCGCACGGGGCGTGGCGGCGGTCGACTTCGACGAGCAGAGCGGCACGGAGATCGTCGACCGGACGAGGGCGGCGGGCGACGCGCTGACGGCGGTCGCCGGGCGTACGGGCGAACTGCTCTACCGGGACTGCGACTTCGGTGCCGGGGTGAGCGCGCTGACCGTGTCGGTCGCGGGTGCGGGAGCGGTCGAGGTCGCCCTCGACGGGGGCCCGTGGACGGTGACGCTGTCACCCAACGCCCCGACCGCGGGGCCGTACGACTACGTGGAGCTGGAGAGCGCCTTCGCCGCCGAGGGCGTCCACGATCTCCGCATCAGGCTGCGCGGCTCGTTGCGGCTCGCGCACGTCGGCTTCTCCGGTTGAGGGTCCGGAGGAGTCCGGCACGGGGACGGGGCCCGGCACCGGTGGCTACCGGTACCGGGCCCCCGACTCACCGCCCGCCCGGACCAGGCCCAGTTCGTAGGCGACGATCACCGCCTGGGCCCGGTCGCGCAGCCCAAGCTTGGCGAACAGCCGGTTGATGTGGGTCTTCACGGTGTGGTCGGTGATGGTGAGGCGTCCCGCGATCTCCGCGTTGGACAGGCCCGTCGCTATCAGTGTCAGCACCTCCGTCTCCCGGGCCGTGAGGTCACCGGCCGCGGGCACGGGCAGCCGCGAGCCGCGGGTCTGCACGAACTCGGCGATCAGCCGCTTGGTGATCTCGGGCGACAGCAGGGCGTTCCCGCCCGCCACCACCCGTACCGCGTGCAGCAGTTCGGGGAAGGTGGCGTCCTTGAGCAGGAAACCGGCCGCCCCGGCCGCGAGCGCGTCGTACACGTACTCGTCGAGGCCGAAGGTCGTCAGCACCAGGACCTTCGTGGCACCGTCGGAGGCGGCCAGGATCTCGCGGGCCGCCTCGATGCCGTTCTTGTGCGGCATCCGGATGTCCAGCAGCGCGAGGTCGGGCCGGGTCTCACGGGCCGCCAGCACCGCCTGCACCCCGTCCTCCGCCTCGGCGACGACCTCGATGTCCTCCTGGGTGCCCAGCAGGTTCACGAAACCGGTACGCACGACCGCCTGGTCGTCGGCTACCAGCGCCCTGATCACCCGCGGCTCCCTCGCTCGTTCCCCGGAACTCATCCGCTCCCCCACGGCAGCTCCGCCTCCACCAGGAAGCCGCCGTCCGGACCGGCCCCGGCCGTGAGCCGGCCCCCGACCAGGGCGGCCCGCTCCCGCATCCCGGTCAGACCGTGTCCGGTTCCGGCGCCCGCGGCGGGGCCGGAGCCGTAGTCGCCGCCCGGCCCGTCGTCGCGGACACGGAGGGTGAGCAGCCGGTCGGCGCCGTAGTCGACCTCGACCACCGTCCGGGCGCCGGGGGCGTGCTTGCGGGCGTTGGTCAGCGCCTCCTGCGCGATGCGGTAGGCGGACAGCTCCCACGCCGCGGGCAGCGCCACCCGCTCCCCGGTGATCCGCAGTTCGGCCGTGCCGCCCACCGCCCGGTGCTGGTCGACCAGTTCGGCCAGGTGGTCGAGGGTCGGCTGCGGGGCGGCGAGGGCGGTGTCGCCCTGGGGCGCGCGCAGGACGCCGAGCAGGCGGCGCAGTTCGGCCATCGAGGAGCGGGCGGTGCCGGCGATCTGCTGGAAGCCGTCGCGGGCCTCGGGCGTGAGGCCGGGCGTGGTGTACGTGGCACTCTCGGCCTGCACGGCGATCATCGACACCGAGTGGGAGACGATGTCGTGCAGTTCACGGGCGATCGCGGCGCGTTCCGCCTCGGCCGCATGCCGTCGCTCCATGGCGATCAACTGCGCCTGGGCCAGGCTCCGTTCGTTGCGCGTCTCCTCCCGGGAGCGGACCGCGTCGCCCATCATCACCGCTCCGAAGACGACCACGGTCAGCAGGAAGGACTCGGCGAACAGGCTGAGCGACCCCTTCTCCCACAGTGCGGGCACCGGCAGGTCCATCCGCGACCAGGTGTTGATGTGCACCAGGTTCACGCACAGGGCGCCGAGCGCGCCGCCCGCGACGGCGAGGGCGGGGTGCACCACCCGGTTGCGGCCCAGCGAGTAGCAGCCGGTCAGCCCGCTCACCATGATCGAAACGTAGAGGTTGACGTCCCCGGCGAAGCCGATCAGCCCTGCCGCGACGGTGAGCACCGCGACGGGCGGGAAGGAGCGCCGCCACATCAGCGAGGCGGCGGACACCAGCACCCCGACGGAGGTGGTCACACCGCCCGGGACGACGATCAACTCGGCGACCGCGCCCACCGTGACGGCGCCGCCGGTGATCCAGGGGTAGGCGGGTGCCGCGATCCACTCGCGCAGCCGCTCTTGGGGCGACGTACTCATCCCCCCATGATCCCGACCGGGGCGCGGGCGCGCGTCACCGCTCGGGTGGAGTCTTCGGCCGGAGGTCGTACCACGGGTTGAGTCCCGGGTGCGGAGCCTCGGTTGACGCCCTTCGACCTGCGGATTCCTAGCGTCGACGGGCATGAGGAAGTCCTGTGGGGAGCGGATCGCGAGGTACGCCCGACGGCCCGTCGAACGGTACGTGTGGGCCGGGTACGCGGTGGCGGCGGCGGGCTTCGCGACCGCGTCGGACCTGACGACGCATCAGGTGTGGGGCTGGTCGGCCGGGGCGGGGTACGCGCTCGCGGCGCTCCTGGCGGCCAGGGGGTGTCGTTCGGATCGGGCCGGCCGCGGCCTCCGTCGCCTTTTGGCGCCCCGCGACCCCGGCAGGAGCCGAACGACACCCCCTCGGTCCGCTCCGAGCCGGGCCGCACGGGCGGTCGCCGTGGCGGGGGCCGCCGTACTGCCGCTCGTCGGCCTGGTACTGGCGGGGGCGGGGCAGTCGGAGGTGGCCGTGGTCGAGCGGTCGGGACACCTGCTGGCCGTCACCGGGAGCCCGTACGTCACGGCTCCCGCGACCGTCGCCGACTTCAATCCCTACCTGCCGGGGACGGCCGTCTTCGGCGTACTGCCGGGCGATCCCCGCTGGTGGCTGGGCGGCGCGTTCGTCGCGGCCCTGGCCGTCGCCCGCCCGCGCCGCGTCGCGCCGCTCCTCGCCTGCCCCCTGGTCGCGCTGCCGTTCGCGGTGGGCGGCGTAGACCTGCCGGTGGCCGGTCTGATGTGTCTCGGCCTCGCCCTGGCCGGGCGGGGCCGACCGGGCGCGGCCGGCCTGGTGCTCGGGGCCGCCGCCGCGCTCAAGTGGACCGCCTGGCCCGCCCTGCCGGTCGCGCTCGCCCTGGTCGCGGCACGGCAGGGCGGCTAGCCGGCCCTGCGGTGCGCGGGCGTGGGCCTGGGCACCGCGACGGCGGCGGTCCTGCCCTTCGCGCTCGCCGATCCCACCGGGTTCCTCCGGAACGTCGTCGCCTTCCCGCTCGGTCTCGCCGCCACCGCCTCGCCCGCCGGCAGTCCGCTGCCGGGACACCTGCTCGCGGCTCACGTCCCCGGCGGCAGGGTGATCGCGCTCGCGCTCCTGACGGTCGGGGCGCTGCTGATCGGCGCCTCGCTCGCGGTACGCCCTCCGCAGACGGTGCGGGCGGCGGCCCGGCGGCTCGCGTTAGGCCTGGGCCTGGCGACGTCCCTGATGCCGGCGACGCGCTTCGGCTACCTGGTCTACCCGCTGCTCCTGGCCGCCCTGGTGCACGAGCCGACGCACCGCGGCCACCAGGTCACGGACCGTTCCGTCGAAAGGATCCCCGCATGACGAGCGACGCCCCCATGAGAAGCGAGGCCCCCATGACGAGCGACGCCCGCACCCGGGCCCGCACGCTGATCGTCACCAACGACTTCCCGCCCCGGCAGGGCGGCATCGAGACCTTCGTCCGGGAGCTGGCCGACCGCTTCCCGCCCGACGAGGTGGTCGTCCTGACCTCCGCGCCCCCAGCCACCGCGGGACCCGGTGGGACCTTCCCGTACCCGGTGGTCCGCCACCCGGCCCGCACCTTGCTGCCCACGCCCCGCGCGGCCACGCACGCCGGGGAGGTGGCCCGTCGGTACGGGTGCGACCGGGTGTGGTTCGGCGCGGCGGCGCCCCTCGCCCTGATGACGGGGCGGCTGCGCCGTACGGCGGGTGTCCGCACCGTCGTCGCCACCACCCACGGCCACGAGGTGTGGTGGGCCCGCACCCCGGGGGCCCGGGGGCTGCTGCGGCGCATCGGCAGCCAGGTGGACACGCTGACCTGGCTGGGCGAGAGCACCCGGGGCCCGATCGAGGCGGCCCTCGCCCCCGGGACCCGGACGGCCCGTCTGGTCCCCGGCGTCGACACCCGGGCCTTCCACCCCGGTGTCGACGGCACCCCGGTCAGGACGAGGTACGGGCTGGGCCGCCGCCCCGTGATCCTGTGCGCGGCCCGGCTGGTCCCGCGCAAGGGCCAGGACACCCTGATCAGGGCGCTGCCCTGGGTGCTCAGGGCGGTCCCGGACGCCGTACTGCTCCTGGTCGGCGACGGCCCCCGCGCGCCCGCACTGCGGCAACTGGCCCTGCGCGAGGGCGTCCTGGACTCGGTCGTCCTGGCCGGCGGCCACCCTCACCCGGCGCTCCCCGCGTTCTACGCCGCCGCCGACGTCTTCGCGATGCCGTGCCGTACCCGTAGGGGCGGTCTGGAAGTGGAGGGCCTGGGCATCGTGTACCTGGAGGCCGCCGCGTCCGGACTGCCGGTCGTCGCGGGCGACTCGGGCGGCGCCCCGGACGCGGTGCGCGAGGGGGAGACGGGGCACGTCGTCGACGGCCGTTCGGTCGCGGCGACGGCGGACCGGCTGATCAGGCTCCTGCGCGGCCCCCGGCTCGCCCGTGCCATGGGCGACGCGGGCCGCCGCTGGGTGCGTACGGCGTGGTCCTGGGACGACGCGTACGCGAGGCTGCGGGACCTGCTGTCGGGCGGGGCGGCGGACTGTCGCACAGTAGGACCCTGCACCCCGACCGCACACCGGCCGACGGCCCTGGGCCCGACGCCGTCCGACACCTGACAAGGCGAAGACCATGCCCTCGCAGACGCACCCCGTCGACCACGAACTCATCGAGGCCGCGGCGCACGTGGCCCGCACCCGGTGCCGGGGCGACAACCACACCATGGCGGCCGCGGCCCGCGCCCGGGACGGCCGGATCGTCACGGCCGTCAACGCCTACCACTTCACCGGCGGCCCCTGCGCCGAGCTGGTCGTCGTCGGCGCGGCGGCGGCCCAGGGCGCGTACGAACTTCAGACGATCGTCGCCGTCGGCGACCGCGAGCGGGGGATCGTCCCGCCGTGCGGCCGCTGCCGCCAGGTGCTGCTCGACTACTTTCCCGGGCTCGAGGTGATCGTCGGTGACGGCGACCGCGTCCGCGCGGTCCCCGTCACCGACCTGCTGCCCGAGACGTACGTCTGGGCGGACCACCAGCTCGACGCCGGCTGAGACCGGACGTCAGAGCGCGAGTCCGGTGAGGACCAGCACCCGCTCGTAGGTGTAGTCGTCCATCGCGAACCTCACGCCCTCGCGGCCGACGCCGGACTGCTTGGCCCCGCCGTACGGCATCTGGTCGGCGCGGTAGGAGGGGACGTCGCCGATGACGACGCCGCCGACCTCCAGGGCCCGGTGGGCGCGGAAGGCGGCCTGCAGGTCGTGGGTGAACACGCCTGCCTGGAGGCCGTACTTGGAGTCGTTGACGGCGGCGAAGGCCTCGGCCTCGCCGGTCACCCGCTGCACGCTGAGGACGGGGCCGAAGACCTCCTCGCGGGCGAGGGTGGTGTCGGCGGGCAGCTCGGTGAGGACGGTCGGCGCGTAGGAGGCGCCGTCGCGCTTGCCGCCGGTGAGGAGCTTCGCGCCCGCGTCGACGGCCTCCCGCACCCATGTCTCCACTCGCTCGGCGGCGGCCTCGCTGACCAGCGGGCCGACGTCCGTCGCGTCGTCGTTCGGGTCGCCGGTGACCTGGGCCTCGACGGCGGCGACGATGCGGGGCAGCAGGCGGTCGTAGACGGCGGCGTCGGCGATCACGCGCTGCACGGAGATGCAGGACTGGCCGCCCTGGTAGTTGGAGAAGGTCGCGATGCGCGCCGCGGCCCGGTCCAGGTCCTCGTCGCTCGCCCAGTCGCCGAGGACGACGGCCGCGCCGTTGCCGCCCAGCTCCAGCGTGCAGTGCTTGCGCGGCACCGAGTCCATGATCGCGTAGCCGACGGTCTCGGAGCCGGTGAAGGAGATGACCGGGAGGCGCTCGTCCTGGACGAGGGCGGGCATGCGGTCGTTCGGGACCGGGAGGATGCTCCACGAGCCGGCGGGCAGGTCGGTCTCGGCGAGGAGTTCGCCGAGGATCAGGCCCGACAGGGGGGTGGCGGGGGCCGGCTTGAGGATGAGGGGCGCGCCGGCGGCGATCGCGGGGGCGATCTTGTGGGCGCACAGGTTGAGCGGGAAGTTGAAGGGCGCGATGCCGAGGACCACGCCCTTGGGGAAGCGGCGGGTGAGTGCGAGGCGCCCCTGGCCGCCGGCGTCGGTGTCCAGGCGCTGGGCCTCGCCGCCGTTGAAACGGCGGGCCTCCTCGGCGGCGAAGCGGAACACGGAGACGGCCCGGCCGACCTCGCCGCGGGCCCACTTGACGGGCTTGCCGTTCTCGGCGGAGATCAGGCGGGCGATCTCCTCGGTGCGCTCCACCAGACGGCGGCTGACGTGGTCGAGGGCGGCGGCCCGTACGTGGGCGGGGGTGGCGGCGAACTCGTCCCGTACGGCGTACGCGGCGGCCACGGCCTCCTCGACCTGGGCGTCGGTGGGCAGGCTCACCGTGCCGACGGTGGTGCCGTCCCAGGGGGACGTGACGTCGAAGTCGGACTCGCCGGTGGCCTGGCGGCCGGCGAGCCAGAAGGCGTGGGTGGAAGTCATTGTCGAGTCCCGGCCCTTCCGCGTTGGGGGTGGTGGTGTGTGCGCCGTGCGGGGTCCACGGTAGGGCGGGGCGGGGTGGCGGGCGCTTGTCCAGGGTGTAGTGGTGGGTGGAGGGTGTTCGACGTGGTGGCCAGGTGGGGGCGTTACTCCGGTGCCGTCGTCTTCAGGGCCAGCCACAGCTCCATGCGGACGTCCGGGTCGTCCAGGGAGCGGCCGAGGATCTCCTCCACCCGGCGCATCCGGTAGCGCAGGGTGTGGCGGTGGACGCCGAGGTCGGCGGCGGCCGCGTCCCACTGCCCGTGGCGGGAGAGCCAGGCGCGCAGGGAGGCGACCAGGTCGCCCCGGCCGGTGGCGTCGTGGTCGCGCAGCGCCCGCAGCAGGCCGTCGGCGAAGGCGCGCACCGCGTCGTCGGCGAGGAGCGGCAGGACCGAGCCGGCCGCCACGTGCTCGTGCTCCACGCAAACGCGGCCGCGCCGGCGGGCCACCGAGAGGGCCTGCTGGGCCTGCTTGTAGGCGGTGGCCGCGGCGATGGGCCCGGACGGGGCCGAGAGTCCGACGACCAGGCTCTCCTCGTCGCCGCCCGCCCGGGGCTCGGCGGCCGGGCGGGCGGCCTCCAGCGCGGACGCGTGCTCGACGCAGGCGGCGACGGCCGCGCCCCCGTCGGTGGCCAGCACCACCAGGCGTTCCCCGTCGGGGACGATCAGCACCGCCTCGCCGGCGCGGGCCGCCGCGGACTCCGCCGCCTCGGCGAGCACGCCGAGCGGGTCGCCGCCGGGGTCGCCGCCCGTCCCAGCCGCGGTGTGCGCGGCCGTGGAGGTCCTGTTCCTGGCCGCCCCGGACTCGGCGACGATCATCCGGAACGGCGCGTCCAGCAGCCCGCCGTACAGGTCCCCGGCGACCGTGCGCGCGTGGTCGGGTTCGCCGGCGAGCAGCATGCGCAGCACGGCCGCGTCGATGCGCAGCCCGGCCTCGTGCAGGGAGCGGGAGCGTTCCGTGGTGAGGGTCAGCAGGGCGATGGCGGAGTGGACCGCGTACCGCTCGGCGGTGCCGAGGGCGGCGGCGGTGCCGACGGCGAGCGCGGAGCGCGGCCTGCGGGAGGTGCCCAGGGAGTGCAGCTCGACCCGGTCGGCGTTCTCGGAGTGCTCGGTGTTCCCCGCACCGCCGACCACCGACGAGGCCGGCGCGGGGCGCTCGCGCAGCCGCTGCACGTCCGCGGTGAGCCGGGCGGCCCTGCGTCCCGCCCACTCCGGTGCGGTGGCGACGACGG
The DNA here is from genome assembly GCF_027947575.1 of Streptomyces rubrogriseus. Classification (NCBI taxonomy): domain Bacteria; kingdom Bacillati; phylum Actinomycetota; class Actinomycetes; order Kitasatosporales; family Streptomycetaceae; genus Streptomyces; species Streptomyces rubrogriseus. Next base: position 6,624,890 of record NZ_CP116256.1, read on the forward strand.
CGCCCGAGGCGTCGTACAGCGCGGCCCAGCCGTCGACCTGCGCGGCGAGCGCGGCCAGCAGCCCCTCCGGGCCGTCGGTGAGGGTCCGGCGGGTCAGCTCCCGCTGCGCGGCGAAGCCGGCCGTGACCGCGCGGTACTGGTCGGCGGCGATGGCGGCGGAGACGGCCTTGCTGATGGCGAGGAAGGGGGTGCGGCGCGGCACCTCGAGCAGCGGCAGCCCCTCCTGCCGGGCGGCGTCCACCAGCGCCTCGGGGACGTCGTCGTAGTTGACCCCGACGGCGAAGCCGAGGCCCACCACTCCCGCGCCCGCCAGCCGCTTCACGTACCGGTGCATCGCCTCGGGGTCCTCGGCGTCCAGCTTGAGGGCGGTGATCAGCAGCAGCTCCCCGCCCTCCATGTAGGGCACGGGGTCGGCGAGTTCGCTGACGTGGGCCCAGCGCACCGGCACGTCGAGGCGGTCCTCGCCGGCGCGCACGGTCAGCTTGAGCGCCGAGTGGTGGACGAGCGAGGCGAGCGTGGGGGGCATGTGGCCTGGGCCTTCGGGGTCTGCGTCGGGATGCGGGGCGGCCGCGCGGTGTCCGCGGGCCGGTGTGGAGCCTCTGTGATCTTTTGGCCGCCGCGTATGAACGACCTGTGTCGATTCTGCCTCACTGTACGGTCCCGGGTGCCCGCCCGTGCCCCGTACGGCTCACCCGCGCAGATCCACCAGCAGCGGCGGCGCGTGCTCCCCCTCGACGCTGGTCAGCGACAGCACCGCGTGCCCGGCCGGCACGGCGTGCGCCAGCTCGGAGGCCGACCAGCGTTCCCGCTCGACCTGGCGGACGGTCACCGCGTCCGTCGTCACCGCCTTGCCCGTCACGAGTTTGCGCACGGCGTGGATGAAGCGCGTCATCGGCTGGTCGGCGAAGACCGTGTGCTTGGCGACCTCGGTGGTCTCCACCCATTCGGTTCCCCACGCCTGTGCGAACCGGCCGCCGTCCCAAGTGGAGACGCCGCTGAAGGCCATGCGGCAGCCCACGGCACCGTACAGCGGTCCGTGCAGCGCCTCGGGGACGTCGCCGACGGTCCGCAGGGCGAGCAGGACGCCCGCGTTCCGCGAGCGCAGGCGCTGGATGCGGCGCACGGACTCCGGGGTGACCGCGCCCGTCGCGTCGTCCAGGACCAGGCAGGCGAAGTGCTCGCGCCGGCCCTGCCCGACGACGGCGTGGAACTGCGCGAGGACCAGCCGGGTGATCACCCGGGAGGCCTCGTCGTGTCCTCGCTCGGGGACGTCGATCCGGACCCGCAGGGGATGGTGGGCGATCGCGCGCAGGGAGAACGGCCGGGCGGTTCCGCGGCCGCCGAAGAAGTCGGCGAACGCCGGCCGGTTCAGCAGGGCCAGCCGGTCGGCCAGGGCCCGGCCCGCGTCGCCCGGCGCACCGGTCTGCCGGACGCGTGCGTCGAGTTCGCGGCGCATGACGTCGTTCCCGCTCGCCGCGAGCGCCTCTCCCAGCCGGGTCAGCACCGTCTCCTCGCCCGCCAGCAGCGCGTGCAGTTCCGGCAGCGAGGGGAACCGTCCGTGCACCGCCCGGAACGGGCCCAGCAGTTGCGCCAACGCGGTGACGGCGCCCTGTGCTCCGACCGTGTCGAGGTCGCCCACCAGGGCTTCGGCGAGGATCGCGGCGGCGTCGTCCGGGTCGTCGGACTCGGCGTACGGGTCGAGGTCGTGCACGGAGGCGGGGTCACCGATCCGGACGACCACGTCGAAGGCGTCGTCCGCGCACACCGGGGCCCCGGGGGCGGACACCGCCACGACGGCGCAGGCCCCGGTGAGCGCCTGCAGTGCGAGTGCCTCGGTCACCGGCTCGACGAGGGCGCGGGTCTTGCCGGACCCGGGGGGTCCGACCGCCAGCAGCGAGGTGCCGAGCACCTCCGGGCCGAGGGCCGCCCCGGCGTCCTGGTACGGCAGCGGGGCCTGCTGGGCGGCCGTCCAGCGGCCGATCCGCACCTGTCCGGCCAGCAGGTCGTGGCGGGCGGTCCGGCGCCGAAGGTCCCGGGCTCCGGACGGGTGGGTCCAGGCCGTGCCGCCCCGGCGCAGCACGGTGTCACGGAACGCGTCGAGCGTGGCGCCACGGCGAGCGGCGGAGAAGGCGTTCTCGATGCGGGCGCAGTCGACGTCGTTCACCGTGCCGCGGGCGACCTCGCCGGTGAGCAGGTCGGCGGCCTCGTACTGGCCGACGTCGCGCAGGGCGGGCCACTGGGAGCGGGGGCGGACGACCGGAACGCCGGAGGTGGGGGCGGCGGCCCGGCGCGCGGCGAGCAGTGTCCGCGCGTACGGCAGCCAGCCGCCGAGGCGGGCGAACGGCCACACCACGAGCAGGGTGACGAGCGCGTACAGCGTGTCCGTGTAGAGGCGTGACGCCATCAGACCGTATCCGTCGGAGACCAGCACGGTGAGTGAGAGCAGCGGATCGACCAGCGGCACGGGGGACCATCCGACGACCGGGAAGGCGTCGGGGAAGACGAAGCTGAGGACGACGAGGGCGAGCAGGGCCGAGATCAGGGCGCGGGCGGGTTGGGGCCTGCGGGTCACGTAGTGGCTGACGATGGCGTGCCAGCTGCCGAGCACGGCCACCAGGAGAACGAGCACGGCGAAGGCGAGACCCTCGTAGATCACCAGGGCCTCCGCGCCCGGGGCGGCCACCTCCCGCCCCTCGAACACCTTGGGCGACGCGAGGGTGCCGCCCCACCACCAGTCGTCCGGCGTGAACAGGCGCAGGAGGGCGTACTGGTACGAGGTGACACCGCGCTGCCACAGCGACCACACGAGCATCGCCAGGGCGAGGGGGACCAGCATGCCGACGACCGTCACCGGGGCGACCCGCTCCGGGGCCTCCTTGGGCGGCCGGTAGCCGAACCGCCAGATTCCGGGGCGGGCGGTCGGCCGCGCCTCGTCGAGCCAGGCGGCGACGGCGGACGAGGGCCGGGGAGCCTGCTCGGGCACGGGGGGCGCGTCCGGCGCCCTCGCCGGTCGTGGCGGCACCGCCGGCGCCTCCACGGGTACCTCGGGAGGTCCCGCCGGACGCGGCACCGGATTCGCATGCGTGCCCCGCGCGTCCCGGGTCCCGTCGCCGTCCATCGCCCTTGCCCCCTGACCTGCCGCTCCGTCCACCATCAGCGAGCCAATCTAACGCCCTCCCAAGGGGAGTTCACCGCTTACGCGGCCGGGCCCGCATCGACGTGTCCATATGTCGCCGTTCCCGGCACCTGTCCATGTCGGACAAGCGGCCGTTCGGACAACGCCCACATGGAGCATGCCCACCCCACGGCGCCGGTCCTAGCCTGCGAGAAAAGAAGTCAAGCGTTCGCCCGCACGACCCCAGGAGCCCCCCATGACCGCACTTCCGCAGGAGCGCCGCGTCGTCACCGCCATCCCCGGCCCGAAGTCGCAGGAGCTGCAGGCCCGCCGTACGGCCGTGGTCGCGCAGGGTGTGGGCTCCACACTGCCCGTCTTCGTCGCGCGTGCCGGCGGCGGTGTCATCGAGGACGTGGACGGCAACCGCCTGATCGACTTCGGTTCCGGCATCGCGGTGACCTCCGTCGGCGCCTCCGCCGAGGCCGTCGTGCGCAAGGCGTCCGCGCAGCTCGCCGACTTCACCCACACCTGTTTCATGGTCACGCCGTACGAGGGCTACGTCGCCGTCGCCGAGGCGCTGGCCGAGCTGACGCCGGGCGACCACGCCAAGAAGTCGGCGCTGTTCAACAGCGGCGCCGAGGCCGTCGAGAACGCCGTCAAGATCGCGCGGGCGTACACCAAGCGGCAGGCCGTGGTCGTCTTCGACCACGGGTACCACGGCCGGACCAACCTGACGATGGCGCTGACCGCGAAGAACATGCCGTACAAGGACGGCTTCGGTCCGTTCGCGCCCGAGGTGTACCGCGTGCCGGTCGCCTACGGCTACCGCTGGCCCACGGGTGCGGAGAACGCCGGTCCGGAGGCCGCCGCGCAGGCGATCGACCAGATCACCAAGCAGGTCGGCGCCCAGAACGTGGCCGCGATCGTCATCGAGCCGGTGCTCGGTGAGGGCGGCTTCATCGAGCCGGCCAAGGGCTTCCTGCCCGCGATCAGCCGGTTCGCCAAGGACAACGGCATCGTCTTCGTCGCGGACGAGATCCAGTCCGGCTTCTGCCGCACCGGCCAGTGGTTCGCCTGCGAGGACGAGGGCATCGTCCCGGACCTGATCACGACGGCGAAGGGCATCGCGGGCGGTCTGCCGCTGTCCGCCGTCACCGGCCGCGCCGAGATCATGGACGCCGCGCACTCCGGCGGCCTCGGCGGCACCTACGGCGGCAACCCGGTGGCGTGCGCGGGCGCGCTCGGTGCCATCGAGACGATGAAGGAGCTGGACCTCAACGCCCGGGCGAAGGACATCGAGGCGGTCATGAAGTCCCGCCTGGCCGCCATGGCGGAGAAGTTCGACGTCATCGGCGACGTCCGGGGCCGCGGCGCGATGATCGCGATCGAGCTGGTCAAGGACCGCGACACCAAGGAGCCGAACCCGGAGGCGACGGCCGCGCTCGCCAAGGCCTGCCACCAGGAGGGGCTGCTGGTCCTGACCTGTGGCACCTACGGCAACGTGCTGCGCTTCCTGCCCCCGCTGGTGATCGGGGAGGACCTGCTGAACGAGGGTCTCGACATCATCGAGCAGGCCTTCACCCGCGTCTGAGCACGAGTGCCGAACGCGCATCCGAGCGCCGTTTCGCACGCCTGGCGGAGCGAGCGGCAGAGCGTGTGAAGAAGGTGTGCGGGGTGGATGTCAGGACGCCGATGGACCTGTCCTGAGCGCACCCCCTGCCGTAGGTTCTACGCAGATGAGAGATACACCCGCCCACAGGGGACTGTGGGCGGATCATCAGGACGAGGCTTCCCCGGCTTCGACCTGGTCGTGCCTCGCGCACACAACCGGAGCCCACGGGTTCCGGCTTCCTCACCGATCGGACGGTCGCCCGCCCCAAACCCCCCGGGGCGCGCGGCGTTCCGGTCAGGACGGCCGCCTCGGCACTCGGGACGGCGGTTCACCGAAGGGCCGGCACACTCCCCCCCCTTGTGCCGGCCCTTCGGTGTTCACTCCCCCGGCTCCCCCGGTTCTCCCGGCTCCTCCGGGGATTCCTCGCCCGGTTCCTGCCCGGTGACGCGGGCCAGCAGGGCGCGGGCCTCGCCGGTGCGCGGATGGGCCGGGTGCAGCCGCCGCTCGCAGTCGGCCAGCGACCGTCGTACGGCGTCCTCCGCCTCGGCGCGGCGTCCCAGTCCGTAGAGTGCCTCGGCGGCGACCAGATCCGGGTACCCGGCGGCGTAGCGGGGCGGCCGGGTCGGGCTCCGGCGGATCTCCGCCAGCGCGTCCTCGTAGCGGCCCTGCCCGTTCAGGCTGTGCGCCAGCGTGGTGTGCAGGAGACCGGCGGCGGGTCCGTTCGCCCGGGACAGGTTGCCGCGGGCCACGGCCTCCGCCTCCTCGTGGCGGGCCAGCCCGCACAGGACGACGGCCAGGTGCCCCAGGGTGTTGACCTCCAGCGCCGCCACCGGGGCGCGGTGGGCGATCTGGTTCAGCTCGCGCAGGACGCCGTTCGCCTCGGTCTCCGCCTCCGCGTACCGCCGCAGGCCGGACAGGGCGACCACGCGGTTGCTGCGGGCGATCAGTCGCAGCATCTGCGAGTTGAGGCCGACTGGCTCCAGTTCCGCGATCAGCGTGTCCAGTTCGTCCAGCGCCTCGGCCATCCGGCCGTGCATGACGGCCGCTCCCGTGGCCAGCACCCTCGCCTCCCAGTGCGGCGGGCGCCTGCGCCAGGGGCGCCGCGGGAGCGCGGCCAGCGTCCGGGCCTCGGCCTCGACCTCCTCGTACCGGCCCTCACTCGTCATCGCCTTCAGCCGTGCGAAGGTCTCTCCCCACTGGCTGTCCCGTGCCGTTCGTATGGTTGCCACGGGCGGTGAGACTACGCGAGGCCGGGCCTGCGAAGCTGGGCGTCATGCCGGTCTCCGCCCCGCCACGCGCCCTGTCCGCCCTCGTCGGGCTTCCCGTGCTCCTCTTCGCGCTGATCACCTGGCAGGTCCTCGCCGACGGCCCGCTGGTCGGGGTGGACGAGCGGCTGAGCGGGGCGCTCGTCCACCCGGACCGGTTCTCCGAGCTGCTGTCCGACCTCGGCAACGTGCAGGTGGCGGTGCCGGTCCTGGTGGTGGCGCTGGCGTACGCGGCGTGGCGCGGGCGGGTCGCGGGTGTGGACCTCTGGTGGCTGCCGCCGCTGGCCGGGGCCCTGGCGATGGTGCTGGTGCCGGCGCTGGTCGCCCCGTTGAAGGAGTGGACCGACCGCCCCGGCACCCCGGCGGTGCCGCCCGCGGTCGGCTACTACCCCTCGGGCCACACCGCCACGGCGGTCGTCGCGTACGGCGCGGCGACGGTGCTGCTGCTCGGGCGGCTGCGCGCGCCGGCCGTACGCCGGACGCTGGTGGTGCTGTGCGTCCTGCTGGTGCTCGGCACCTCCTACGGGCTGGTGCGGCGGGGCTACCACTGGCCCCTGGACGTGCTGGCGAGCTGGTGCCTGGGAGTGGTGCTGCTGGCCGGGGTCCGGCTGGTGGACCGCCGGACCCCGCCCGGCCGGACCCCGCGGGAGGTCAGCCGAAGTACGCGTCGAAGTTCTTCTGGAACTCCCAGTTCGAGTAACGGTCCCAGTTGATCGACCACGTCATCAGGCCGCGCAGGTCCGGCCAGGTGCCGTGGGTGGCGTAGGAGCCGCAGTCGGTCTTCTTGGTCAGGCAGTTCAGCGCCTTGTTGACCTCGGCCGACGAGACGTGGCCGTTGCCGGCCTGGGTGGAGGCCGGCATGCCGATCGCGACCTGGTCCGGGCGCAGCGGCGGGAAGACGTTGTTGGCGTCGCCCGCGACCGGGAAGCCGGTGAGCAGCATGTCGGTCATGGCGATGTGGAAGTCGGCGCCGCCCATGGAGTGGTACTGGTTGTCGAGGCCCATGATCGAGCCGGAGTTGTAGTCCTGGACGTGCAGCAGGGTCAGGTCGTCGCGCAGGGCGTGGATCACCGGCAGGTAGGCCCCGGCCCGCGGGTCCTGGCCGCCCCACTTGCCGGTGCCGTAGTACTGGTAGCCGAGCTGGACGAAGAAGGTCTCCGGGGCCATGGTCAGCACGAAGCCGTCGCCGTACTTGGCCTTGAGGGTCTTCACGGCCGAGACGAGGTTGACGATGACGGGTGTCTTCGGGTTCTTGAAGTCCGTGTCGTCGGCGTTCAGGGAGAGCGAGTGGCCCTCGAAGTCGATGTCGAGGCCGTCCAGGCCGTACTCGTCGATGATCGCGGAGACGGAGGAGACGAACTTGTCGCGGGCGGCGGTGCTGGTGAGCTGCACCTGGCCGTTCTGGCCGCCGATGGAGATCAGCACCTTCTTGCCGGCCGCCTGTTTGGCCTTGATCGCCGCCTTGAACTCGGCGTCGCTCTCCACGTTCGGGCACTCGGCGACCGGGCAGCGCTCGAAGCGGATGTCGCCGGAGGTGACCGAGGTGGGCTCGCCGAAGGCCAGGTCGATGACGTCCCAGCTGTCGGGCACGTCGGCCATGCGGGTGTAGCCGGAGCCGTTGGCGAAGCTGGCGTGGAGGTAGCCGACCAGGGCGTGGGCCGGGAGGTCGGAGGAGCCGCCGCCGTCGTCCGGGCGCTGGGCGGTGGTCGCGGTGACCGTGGCCGAACGCGCCGACTCGCCCGCGTCGTTGACCGCGGTGACCTGGAAGGAGTACGCCGTCGACGGAGTCAGGCCGGTCAGGGTGGTGGAGGTGCCGGTGACCGTGCTGACCCTGGCGCCATCGCGGTAGACGGCGTAGCCCGTCGCGCCCGGCACCGGTGACCAGGACAGGGCGACGGCGGTGGAGGTCACCGCGCCGGTCTTCAGGCCGCCGGGGACCGCCGGGGGCTGCTGCGTCTCGCCGCCGGGGCCGGTGAGGGAGATGTCGTCGGCGTGGTAGGCACCGGTGCCGTACCAGCCGTGGGTGTAGATGGTGACCTTGGTGGTGGAGGGGCCGGTGCGGAAGGTGGTCGTCAGCTGCTGCCAGTCGGGGGCGGACTGGGCCCAGGTGGAGACGTCGGTGGTGCCGGTGCCGCTCGCGCCGAGGTAGACGTAGGTGCCCCGGACGTATCCGGAGAGCGTGTACTGGGAGTCCGGTTTGACGGACACCGTCTGCGAGCAGCGGGCGTTGTCGGCGCCGGCCGGAGTGGCCTTCAGGGCCGACGTGCCGCCGTGCACGGGCGAGGTCACGGTCGTGCCCGCGGTACAGGTCCAGCCGTCGAGCGCGGACTCGAAGCCGCCGTTGCGGGCGAGGTCCGCGTCGGCCGCACGGGCGGCCGACGTGAGCGCGGTCAGGCCGGACGCGGCGAGGGCCGCGGCCGTGAGCAGGGTGACGAGGGGGCGACGGGCGAGAGGTCTGGCGCGTTGCACAACTGCGCGTTCCACAAGTACCTCCGGGCATGGGGGAGATGGGGAGGGCGGAGCGCGCCCAATTTGGTCCAGACCAATTCCGTTGTCAACCCTTTGCGCACCTCACCTGTGCCTCATCTGTGCGTCATCTGCCGCTACCCCTCGTTCCCCTCCCCCGCCAGAGCCGCCGCCGCCTCGTGCATCGCCAGCTCCAGGAGCGAGGGATCGGTGAGGGTCCCGGTTCCGTCCGGCGGGATCAGCCAGCGGGTGCCGCCGGACGTCAGCCCGCCGGGGTGGGGCACCACGATCCAGGTGCCGAGCCCGGCGGTCCGGATTCCGGTGCCCAGCCAGCGGGCCGCCGTGCCGGCCGGCACGAAGAAGCCAGTGCGCCCGTCGCCGAAGTCGGCGAGCACCGGTCCTGGCTGGTCCAGGACGCGGGAGAGCACGTCCAGGGTCGGATAGCCGAGCCTGCTCGGCAGGATGAGCACGTCCCAGGCCTTGCCTGCGGGCAGCAGCGCGACGCCCGAGGGGTCGCGCTCCCAGTCCCGGCGACAGGACTCGGGATCCGGTGCGACGGATGCCAGCCACGCGACCGCCGTCTTCGCACCAGGCATGTGAGACCTCCCTTTCACTCGTCGACGCGGGGTGCGTCACGAGGGAGAGGGAGGTCTCCCGGCCGCATTACGCGGGTTGCGGTACCTCGTTGGGGTGAACCGGGTCACATGGGCGGCGGTCGGCTAACTGTCGAAGCCCAGCCCGAGCCTGTCCATCGTCCGCAGCCACAGGTTGCGCCGACCGCCGTGCGCGTCCGCGCGGGCCAGCGACCACTTGGTGAGCGCGATGCCGGTCCAGGCGAACGGCTCGGGCGGGAAGGGCAGCGGCTTCGTGCGCACCATCTCCAGCTCCGTGCGCTCGGTGCGCTCCCCCGACAGCAGGTCGAGCATCACCTCGGCCCCGAACCGGGTCGCGCCCACGCCCAGGCCGGTGTACCCGGCCGCGTACGCCACCCTGCCCCGGTGCGCGGTGCCGAAGAACGCCGAGAAGCGCGAGCAGGTGTCGATGGCGCCGCCCCAGGCGTGCGTGAAGCGGACGCCCTCCAGCTGCGGGAAGCAGGTGAAGAAGTGTTCGGCGAGCCTGGCGTAGGTCTCCGGGCGGTGGTCGTACTCGGCGCGCACCCGGCCGCCGTAGGGGTAGACGGCGTCGTAGCCGCCCCACAGGATCCGGTTGTCGCGGGAGAGGCGGAAGTAGTGGAACTGGTTGGCGCTGTCCCCGAGCCCCTGCCGGTTCTTCCAGCCGACGGAGGCGAGCTGCCCGTCGCTGAGCGGCTCGGTCATCAGGGCGTAGTCGTAGACGGGGACGGTGTACGAGCGCACCCGCCGGACCAGGTTCGGGAAGACGTTGGTGCCGAGCGCGACCGTGCGGGCGCGGACCCCGCCGTAGGGGGTGCGTACGGCCATGCCGGCGCCGTGCGGCTTGAGGGTGAGCCCGGGAGTGCGCTCGTAGACGCGTACACCGAGCGCGAGGCAGGCCCGCTTGAGTCCCCAGGCCAGCTTGGCGGGGTCGACCATCGCGACGCCCCGCCGGTCCCACAGCCCCGCCCGGAAGGTGGGTGAGTCGACCTGCTCGCGTACGGCCTCGGCGTCCAGGTACTCGACGCCCTCGGCCAGGCCTTTGGCACGGATCTCCGCGTACCACTCCTCCAGCTCCCGGGCCTGGTAGGGCTCGGTGGCGACGTCGATCTCGCCGGTGCGCTCGAAGTCGCAGTCGAGGCCGTGGCGGGCGACCGCGGCCTCGATCGCGTCGAGGTTGCGGGCGCCCAGCTCCTCCAGCCGGTGGATGTCGTCCGGCCAGCGGGTGAGGCCGTTGGACAGCCCGTGGGTGAGGGAGGCCGCGCAGAAGCCGCCGTTGCGGCCGGAGGCGGCCCAGCCCACCTCGCGGCCCTCGATCAGCACCACGTCCCGTTCCGGGTCGCGCTCCTTGGCGATCAGCGCGGTCCACAGCCCGCTGTATCCACCGCCCACGACCAGCAGGTCGCAGGTCTCGGTGCCGGTGAGGGCGGCCTCGGGGCGGGGACGGCCGGGGTCGTCCAGCCAGTACGGGACCGGCTGGGCGTCGGAAAGGGATTTCGTCCAGTCGTTGCTGCGGCTCATGGCGCCAGCGGCCATGATTTCAACTCCCTACGAGGACAGACCGATGTGCTTCATGCCTTGCGGCGATGTCGGCGGTTGCCGATGACCATGGAGACCAGGACGAACAGTACGGCGATCACGAACATGGCCGTACCGACGACATTGATCTGAACGGGCGTTCCGCGCTGGGCCGATCCCCACACGAACATGGGGAAGGTGACGGTCGAACCCGCGTTGAAATTGGTGATGATGAAATCGTCGAAGGACAGCGCGAAGGCGAGCAGCGCGCCGGCCGCGATGCCGGGTGCGGCGATGGGCAGCGTGACCCGCACGAAGGTCTGGAAGGGACCGGCGTACAGGTCCTGCGCCGCCTGTTCCAGCCTCGGGTCCATCGACATCACGCGCGCCTTGACGGCCGTCACGACGAAGCTGAGGCAGAACATGATGTGGGCGATCAGGATCGTCCAGAAGCCCAGCTGAGCACCCATGTTGAGGAACAGGGTGAGCAGCGAGGCGGCCATCACGACCTCGGGCATCGCCATCGGCAGGAAGATCAGCGAGTTGATCGCGCCCCGAGCGCGGAAGCGGTAGCGGACCAGCGCGAAGGCGATGGCGGTGCCGAGCGCGGTGGCGCCCAGCGTCGACCAGAGGGCGATCTGGAGGCTGAGCGAGAGGGAACCGCACAGCCCGGCGACCCCGCACGGGTCCTTCCAGGCGTCTGTGGAGAACCGCTGCCATTCGTAGTTGAAGCGCCCGTTCGGTTTGTTGAACGAGAACACCGTGACGACGACATTGGGCAGCAGGAGATAGGCGAGCGTCAGCAGCCCGGCGATGACGACCACATGGCGCTTGAACCAGTTGACGAAGGCCATCTAAACCAGATCCTCCGTCCCGGACTTGCGGATGTAGAAGGTGACCATGGCGAGGATCGCCGCCATCAGAATGAACGAGAGCGCCGCCGCCGTCGGATAGTCCAGCACCCGCAGGAACTGCGACTGGATCACGTTTCCGATCATTCCGGTGTCGGCCGAGCCCAGCAGCGAGGCGTTGACGTAGTCGCCGGTGGCCGGGATGAAGGTCAGCAGCGTGCCGGAGACGACGCCCGGCATCGACAGCGGGAAGGTGACCTTGCGGAAGACGGTGGAGGGCTTGGCGTACAGGTCGCCCGCCGCCTCGTGCAGCCGGCCGTCGATCCGCTCCAGGGAGGTGTAGAGCGGCAGGATCATGAAGGGCAGGAAGTTGTACGTCAGACCGCAGACCACCGCGAGCGGCGTGGCCAGCACGCGGTCGCCGGAGGTCCAGCCGAGCCAGCTGGTCACGTCGAGGACGTGCAGCGTGTTCAGGGCGCCGACCACCGGGCCGCCGTCGGCGAGGATCGTCTTCCAGGCCAGGGTGCGGATCAGGAAGCTGGTGAAGAACGGCGCGATCACCAGGATCATGATCAGGTTCCGCCAGCGGCCCGCGCGGAAGGCGATGAGGTACGCGAGCGGGTAGCCGAGCAGCAGGCACAGCACGGTCGCGGAGGCGGCGTAGGCGACCGAGCGCAGGAACTGCGGCCAGTACTCGGACAGCGCGTCCCAGTAGGTCACGAAGTGCCAGGTGACCTTGTAGCCCTCCTCCAGCGAGCCCGTCTGCACGGAGGTGGAGGCCTGGTAGACCATCGGCGCCGCGAAGAACACGACCAGCCAGAGGATGCCGGGCAGCAGCAGCCAGTACGGCGTCCAGCGGCCGCGCCTGCGCGGAGGCTTCTGCTCCGGCGCGGGCGGGGAGAGGGGCGGTGGAGCCTCGGTGAGGGTGGACATCAGGCGGCCTCGCCCTCGGCGACGCCCGCGTCGCCCATCGTCCCTGCAAGCACGGACTGGTCTGCGTCGAGCCCGAAGGTGTGCGCCGGGCTCCAGTGCAGGACGACCTCGGCGCCGGGCGTGAGGCGGGGGTCGCGGTCGATGTTCTGGACGTAGACCTCGAACTCGGGGCAGGCTGCGCAGTCCACGACGTACTGGGTGGAGACGCCGATGAAACTGGTGTTGGCGATCCTGCCGGTGATCCGGTTGCGGCCCTCGGGGATGGCGCCCGCGTCGTCCGCGTGGGTGAGGCTGATCTTCTCGGGGCGGACCCCGACCAGGACCTTGCCGCCCGTTTTCGCCGGGGCGGAGCACCGGGCGCCGGGCAGGACGAGCTTGTCGCCGGCCGCCTTCACGACGACGTCGTCGCCGCTGCGGCTGTCGACCTCGGCCTCGATGAGGTTGGAGGTGCCGAGGAAGTTGGCGACGAACGTGGTCCGCGGGTTCTCGTACAGGTCGGCGGGGGCGCCCAGTTGCTCCACGCGGCCCGCGTTCATCACGGCGACCTGGTCGGCCATCGTCATGGCCTCCTCCTGGTCGTGGGTGACGTGCACGAAGGTGATGCCGACCTCGGTCTGGATGCGCTTGAGCTCCAGCTGCATCTGGCGGCGCAGCTTGAGGTCGAGGGCGCCGAGGGGTTCGTCGAGGAGCAGCACCTTGGGGTGGTTGATCAGGGCGCGGGCGACGGCTACCCGCTGCTGCTGGCCGCCGGAGAGCTGGTGCGGCTTCTTGCGCGCCTGCTCGCCGAGCTGCACCAGGTCGAGCATCTCGCCGACCTGCTTCTTCACGCTCTTGATGCCGCGCCGGCGCAGGCCGAAGGCGACGTTCTCGTAGATGTCCAGGTGCGGGAAGAGGGCGTAGGACTGGAAGACCGTGTTGACCGGCCGTTTGTAGGGCGGCAGGGCGGTCACGTCCTGGTCGCCGAGGTGGACGGTGCCGCCGCTCGGCTCCTCCAGTCCGGCGATCATGCGCAGGGTGGTGGTCTTGCCGCAGCCTGAGGCGCCGAGCAGGGCGAAGAAGGAGCCCTGGGGCACGGTCAGGTCCAGCGGGTGCACGGCGGTGAAGGAGCCGTAGGTCTTGCTGATGCCGGCGAGGCGGACGTCGCCGCCGCCGTCCGTCTGGTTCTTCGTCGTGTTGGTCGTCATCGTCGTCACGCCCCGGTGAGCTTCGCGAACTTGCCTTCGTATGCCGTCTCTTCCTTCGAACTCAGGGAGCGGAAGGAGTGCGACTTGGCCTGCATGGCCTGGTCGGGAATGATCAGCGGGTTGTTCGCCGCGTCCTCGTCGATCTTCGCCAGGTCGTCCTTCACACCGTCGACGGGGCAGACGAAGTTGATGTAGGCGGCGAGTTCCGCGGCCGGGCCCGGCTCGTAGTAGTAGTCGATGAGCCGTTCGGCGTTGGTCTTGTGCCGTGCCTTGTTGGGGATCAGCATGTTGTCGCTGGACGTGACGTAGCCGCTGTCCGGGATGACGAAGTCGATGTCGGGGTTGTCGGCCTTGAGCTGGACGACGTCACCGGCCCAGGCCAGACAGGCCGCGAAGTCGCCCTTGCTGAGGTCGGACGTGTAGTCGTTGCCGGTGAAGCGGCGTATCTGACCCCGGTCGACGCCCTTCTGGAGCCGGGCGATCCCCGCGTCGTAGTCGTCGTCGGAGAAGCGGGCCGGGTCCTTGCCCATGTCCAGCAGCGTCATCCCCATGGTGTCGCGCATCTCGGTGAGGAAGCCGACCCGGCCCTTGAGCTTCGGGTTGTCGAGCAGGTCGGAGACCGTCCCGACCTCGATGTCGTCCAGCGCCTTCTTGTTGTAGGCGATGACGGTCGAGATGCCCTGCCAGGGGTAGGAGTAGGCGCGGCCCGGGTCCCAGTCGGGGTTGCGGAACTGGGGCGACAGGTTGGTGAAGGCGTGCGGCAGGTTGGCCGGGTCCAGTTTCTGCACCCAGCCGAGGCGGATCAGGCGGGCGGCCAGCCAGTCGGTGAGGACGATGATGTCGCGGCCGGTCTCCTGACCAGCGGCGAGCTGCGGCTGGATCTTGCCGAAGAACTCGCTGTTGTCGTTGATGTCCTCGGTGTACGTGACCTTGACGCCGGTCCGTTTGGTGAACGCCTCCAGCGTGGGGTGCCGGCGGCCGCTCTCGTCGACGTCCATGTACTCGGTCCAGTTGGAGAAGCGGACCTGCTTCTCCTCCTTGGAGTGGTCCTCGGCGGAGACGCCGCCCTCGGTCTTGCCGGCCGCCGGGATGCCGCAGCCGCTCAGCAGGCCGAGGCCGCCGACGGCGAGCGCGCCGCCCGTGGAGGCGCGCAGCAGCGAACGGCGGGTGAGCGCGGCCCTGCCGCTCCTGAGACTGCGCCGCATGGCGGCCGCTTGGGCCGGGGACAGGCGGTCTGGCTCGTACTGCTCCATGCGCGTGGTTGCCCTTTCGGGTGGGGTCGGCCGTGGTCGGCGGCCTGGCGTGATGGCTGTCGGTCCTACCGGTCCCCGAAGACGGTGCGGTGCCAGTCCTTGGCCGCCACCGCGGTGTTGTCGAACATGACGTGCTTGACCTGCGTGTACTCCTCGAAGGAGTAGGCGGACATGTCCTTGCCGAAGCCGGACGCCTTGTACCCGCCGTGCGGCATCTCGCTGATGATGGGGATGTGGTCGTTGATCCACACGCAGCCCGCCTTGATCTCGCGGGTGGCGCGGTTCGCGCGGTACACGTCCCGGCTCCAGGCGGAGGCCGCGAGCCCGTACGGCGTGTCGTTGGCCAGCCGGAGGCCCTCGTCGTCGGTGTCGAAGGGCAGCACGATCAGGACCGGGCCGAAGATCTCCGACTGGACGACCTCGCTGTCCTGCGCGGCGTCCGCGACGAGGGTGGGCCGGTAGTAGGCGCCGTCCTTCAGATCGCCCTGCGGGGCCTCGCCGCCGGTCACCACGCGCGCGTAGGAACGGGCCCGGTCGACGAAGGCGGCGACGCGGTCCCGCTGGACGTGGCTGACCAGCGGGCCGAGGTCGGTGCCGGGGGCGAAGGGGTCGCCGACGCGGACGGTCTCCATGAGGGCGGCGGTCTTCTCGACGAACGCCTCGTACAGGGGCCGCTGCACGTACGCGCGCGTGGCGGCCGTGCAGTCCTGGCCGGTGTTGATGAGCGAGCCCGCGACCGCGCCGTGCACGGCGGCCTCGAGATCGGCGTCGTCGAAGACGAGGAAGGGGGCCTTGCCGCCCAGCTCCAGGTGGAGGCGCTTGACGGTGGCGGTGGCGACCTCGGCGACCCGCTTGCCGACGGCGGTGGAGCCGGTGAAGGAGGTCATGGCGACGTCGGGATGGGCGACGAGGTGCTCGCCGGCCTCACCTCCGGTGCCGCTGACGATGTTGATCACGCCGTCCGGGATACCGGCCTCGGTCGCTGCCTGGGCGAACATCAGGGAGGTGAGCGGGGTGATCTCGGCGGGCTTGAGCACGATGGTGTTGCCCGCGGCGATCGCCGGGAGGATCTTCCAGGCCGCCATCTGGAGCGGGTAGTTCCACGGCGCGATCGACCCGACCACGCCGATCGGCTCGCGGCGGACGTACGAGGTGTGGTCGCCGGAGTACTCCCCCGCCGACTGGCCCTGGAGGTGCCGGGCCGCTCCGGCGAAGAAGGCGGCGTTGTCCACCGTGCCCGGCACGTCGAACTCGCGGGTCAGCTTCAGCGGCTTGCCGCACTGCAGGGATTCCGCGCGGGCGAAGTCCTCGGCGCGCTCGGCGAGGACGGCGGCGAACCGGTGCAGGGCGTCGGAGCGCTCGCCGGGGGTGGCACCGGCCCAGCCGGGGAACGCCGCCCGTGCGGCGGCGACGGCCGCGTCGACGTCGTCGGGTCCGGCCAGCTCGTAGGTGAGGACGTCCGCGCCGGTCGCCGGGTCGACGACGGTGTGCGTCCGTCCGGAAGTGCCCTTCGTGAGGCGGCCCGCGATGTACTGGGCCCCGTCCGCGAAGCGGTCCTGGGCCGGGAATCGGTCCGGGGTGGCGTTGCCCGGGTTGTGCATGTCGGCTCTCCTCGGTCTCCCCGTGGCGGGGGCCGGCGTGGCTCAGGCTCGATGTGAGTGCCGATCCTGACAGAGCACTAGGCCTCCAACAAGTGATTCCGTTGTTGCCATTTGGTTACGCGACGGAATCTGTCGACCAGGTGTCGAGTCACCACGGAAAAGGCCGGACGGAGTGTCAGTGGCGCGTGCCACACTGCCGTGCATGGAGAAGATCACGGGGGCGGAGCAGATCCCGGAGGCGCGGAGGAGCGGGACGGTGGCGGACGGCATCGACAGCCGGGAGGCGCTGGTCGCACGGGTCCGGGCGGGCGAGCGGATCAAGTACCTGTGCTTCTGGGGGCACCGGCCGCTGCCGGACGGCAGGCTCGGGCCGAGCTGCCTGAGCCAGTGGTGGCCGTCGCCGTTCACGGTGGCCGGGGTGGAGTACGCGACGGCCGAGCACTGGATGATGGCCGGCAAGGCCCGGCTCTTCGGGGACACGGAGGCCGAGCGGCGGGTGCTGGCGGCCGCTCATCCCGCCGGGGCGAAGAAGGCGGGCCGGCTCGTGCGCGGTTTCGACGAGGCGGTGTGGGAGCGGGAGCGCTTCCGGATCGTGGTGGAGGGCAGCGTCCACAAGTTCGCCTCGGACCCGGCGCTGCGGGTGTTCCTGCTGGCCACGGGCGAGAGAGTGCTCGTGGAGGCGAGTCCCGTGGACCGGGTGTGGGGCATCGGCCTTACCGCGGACGACGAGGCGGCGGTGGACCCGGAGCACTGGCGGGGGCCGAATCTGCTGGGCTTCGCGCTGATGGCGGCCAGGGAGCGGCTGCGCGCGGGCGAGTGAGGGGCGGCGGCGAGGGGCGGCGATTGAGGGGGCGGCCCGGGGCCGCCCCCCTTCACGTCGCCTGGCTCAGGCGACGCTCATCAGGCTCGCGAAGGCGAGGAAGCCGAGCAGCGGCAGGATCACGGTGGCCGTGATGCCGAGCACCAGACCGGCGGTCGCGGAGCCCTTGTTCGTGGCCTCGCCCCGGCCGGCCTTGCCCCGGCCGACCGCGCCGAAGATGATCCCGAGGATGCCCAGGATCACGCCGAAGAACCAGAGGAAGAAGGTCAGGCTGCACACCACGCCGATGATGCCCAGCACCAGTCCCGTGGTGCCCATGCCGTTGCTCGGCTGCATCGGCATGCCGTAGCCGGGCCCTTGCGGGTAGCCCACCGGCGGGGCGGCCTGGTACGCGGCCCCCTGGTTGGGATAGCCGTACCCGGGCGCGGACTGCGGGTACGCGTAGCCCCCCGCGGGCGGCTGCCCCGGCTGCGGCGGCGGCCCGAAGTCCCCGGGTCCGGGATTGGAGTACGACATGAACTGCTCTCCCCTCGTTGGAGCTTGACATCGTAGAGGCGACCTCGCGGGGAGGAACTCAGCTTTCCGCCGTCACGGCGACGGGCACGGGGCGCGCGGAGCCGTAGTAGGGGTCGTAGTCGTCCGAGTCCTCGTTGATCGCGGCGGTGATCCCGATGGCGATCAGGACGATCACGGCGACACCGAGCACGATGCCGATGATGCCCATGACGAACCCGGCCTGCGCCTGCCCGTGGT
The DNA here is from genome assembly GCF_027947575.1 of Streptomyces rubrogriseus. Lineage (NCBI taxonomy): Bacteria > Bacillati > Actinomycetota > Actinomycetes > Kitasatosporales > Streptomycetaceae > Streptomyces > Streptomyces rubrogriseus. The sequence continues at coordinate 6,642,872 of NZ_CP116256.1, forward strand.
TGTTGGCCAGGCCGCTCTCCGCCTTCCGGCGGCCCTTGATGCCGAAGACCACGGCGAGGATGCCCAGCACCAGCGAGACCACGCCGTACAGGCAGAACAGCGCGCAGGCGAGGATGCCGAGCACCATCGACGCGGTGCCGAGCCCGTTCTGCGGAGGCGTCTGCATGCCGGGCCAGCCGTAGCCCTGCCCGTAGCCGGGGTAGCCGTACCCGCCCGGGACGCCGGCGCCACCGGGTGCGAGCGGCGGAGGCGGCACCGCGGACTCGGGGCCGGTGAACCCGGCGCCGGGCATCGACGTGACCGTGGCCTGGTCGTGCACGCCCGGCGGCGGCTGCCAGGGGGGCGGCGCGTCCGAGGCGGGCGGCTGGGACTGCCGGGGCGGCTGCTGCGGCTGCCCGGCATCGGCAGCGGGGCCCTTGTCCAGGGACGGCCCGCTCTCCGGGGGCGCCCAGGGGTCGTGCCCACCGGAGGACTCCCCCTCCGGCCGTATCGCGTCCGTCATTTCCTGTCCCCCCGGGTCGTTCGTGCCCGCCATGCTACGGTCCCGGGCCGCCGGGCGTGAGACCGGCCTACGATGATCCCCGAACGACCGATCAGCCGATCACCCGTGCCCCGCCACCGCCCCGCGCGGCCCGCGGGCGCCGCCTTGGGGAGGAACCCTTGACCGAGCACCTCGTCGACCCCGACGTCCCGCGCGACCTGCACGCCTTCATCGCCGGACTGCCGAAGGCCGAACTGCACGTCCACCACGTCGGCTCCGCCTCCCCGCGCATCGTCTCCGAACTGGCCGCGCGCCACGCCGACTCCAAGGTCCCCACCGACCCGGAGGCCCTGGTCGACTACTTCACGTTCACGGACTTCGCGCACTTCATCGACGTGTACCTGTCCGTGGTCGACCTGATCCGCACCCCGGAGGACGTCCGGCTGCTGACCTACGAGGTGGCCCGGGACATGGCCCGGCAGCAGGTGCGGTACGCCGAGCTGACCATCACGCCGTTCTCCTCCACCCGGCGCGGCATCGACGAGGGCGCCTTCATGGACGCGATCGAGGATGCCCGCAAGGCGGCCGAGGCCGAGTTCGGGACCGTACTGCGCTGGTGCTTCGACATCCCGGGAGAGGCCGGTCTGGAGTCCGCCGAGGAGACGACGCGGCTGGCCACCGACGACCGGCTGCGGCCGGAGGGCCTGGTCTCCTTCGGGCTCGGCGGACCCGAGATCGGGGTGGCCCGCCCGCAGTTCAAGCCGTACTTCGACCGGGCGATCGCCGCGGGCCTGCACTCGGTGCCGCACGCCGGCGAGACGACCGGCCCGCAGACCGTGTGGGACGCCCTCACCGACCTGCGCGCCGAACGCATCGGGCACGGCACCAGCTCCGCCCGGGACCCGAAGCTCCTCGCCCACCTCGCCGAGCGGCGCATCCCGCTGGAGGTGTGCCCGACCTCCAACATCGCCACCCGCGCGGTGCGCACCCTGGACGAGCACCCGATCAAGGAGTTCACCCGCGCCGGCGTCCTGGTGACGATCAACTCCGACGACCCGCCGATGTTCGGCACCGACCTCAACAACGAGTACGCCGTCGCCGCCCGCCTCCTCGGCCTCGACGAGCGCGGCCTCGCCGACCTCGCGAAGAACGGGGTCGAGGCATCCTTCCTCGACGCGCCGGGCAAGGCCCGGATCGCCGACGAGATCGACACGTACACCGCCGCCTGGCTCGCCTCCTGAGAACCTCGCCCACCGAGAGTTGCCGCCACCATGGACACCCCGCGCGCCCTGACCGCCGTCGCCCACCGCGGCGACCCCTACCGGCACCGCGAGAACACGCTCGGCTCGCTGCGCTCCGCCCTGGAGCGCGGCGCGGACGCGGTCGAGACCGACGTACGCCTCACCCGGGACGGGGTGCCGGTGCTGCTGCACGACGAGACGCTGAAGCGGCTGTGGCAGCAGGACCGGCCGCTGCGCTCCCTGTCCGCCGAGGAGGTGCGCGGGCTGACGGCGGGCGGCGTGCCGACGCTCGCCGAGGCGCTGGCCGCGACCGACGGCAGCCGGCTGATGCTGGACCTGCCGGGCGGTCCGGGCGAGCGGGCCGTGCGGCGCATCGTGGACGTGGTCCGCGAGTGCGGCGCGCGGGACCGCGTGTACTACACGGCGGGCGCCGCCACCATGCTCGCCGTACGGGCCGCCGACCCCGCCGCCGAGATCGCCATGACCTGGACCACGGCGGCCCCGCCCCGGGCCGGACTGCTCGCGGCGGTGCGGCCGCGGTGGCTCAACTACCGCTTCGGACTGGTGGACCGGGCCCTGGCCGAGCGCGTCCACCGCGACGGCTTCCTGCTCTCCGTCTGGACCCCCGACACCCGCCGCACCATGCGCCGCCTGCGCGCCCTGGGCGTCGACTCGATCACCACCAACCGCATCGACGTGCTGTGCGCCCTGCGCGACGGCAACGGAGCCGTTGCGGTCCCGTAAGGGACGACCCTCACGACTCCCGGTCTTCGTAGGGACGTTCCCCCGAGCCAGGCCAGGGGCGGGCACCCTACTCGGCGACGATCCGCCACGGGGCGCGGCGCACAAGGATGATCACGGTCCTTCCGCCGCAACCGCCTTCACCTGGAGCAGTCGATGCGTGCCCGTAGCCATGCAGTTCTCGCCGCCTCGGTCGTCCTCGCCCTGGCCGCCGGCCCGCTGGCGGCCCCCGCCTTCGCCGCGCCGCCCGCCCCGGCTTCCCGCTCTGCCGATCAGCGGGGGCCGGCCGAGGAGGCGTTGCGCGCCGCCATCGCGGGACTGCCGAACCAGTACGCCACCGCCGCCCTCGTGCGGGTCGGCACCCCCGGCGGCGACTGGCACGGCAGCGCGGGGGTGCGCGACCTGGCCAGTGGTCGGCCGGCACACCCCGATGCCCGCTTCCGAGCCGGTTCGATCACGAAGGTCGTCACCGCGGCCACCGTCCTGCGCCTCGCCGCGCAGGACGAGATCGACCTGGACGCGCCCGTCCAGGGCTACCTCCCCGACCTGTTCACGCCGGACTTCGAGCAGCCGATCAGCGTGCGCCACCTGCTGAACCACACCAGCGGCATCAAGCCGGGCGACGGACTCGGCGACGACTTCGCGGAGCTGTACGCGCACCGGTACGAGACCCTGACCCCGCAGCAGGTCGCGGCGTCGGCGATGGCCAAGGGACCGGAGGACTTCGTCCCGGGGACGCGACAGCAGTACCTGAACATCAACTACACGATCCTCGGCCTGCTGATCGAGAAGGTCACGGGACGCTCGTACGCCTCCGAGGCCAGGCGTCTCGTCCTGCGCCCGGCCGGCATGCACCACACGTACTTCCCGGGCACCGATCCCCGCATCCGGGGCCCGCACAACCGGGGCTACCAGGCGGTGGAGCGCCCGGACGGCACGACGGGGCCGGTCGACGTGACCGAGTGGAACCAGGCGGACCGCTGGGCGGCGGGCGACATGATCTCCACCACCGCCGACCTGGAGAGACTGCTCACCAAGCTGTTCCGGGGCAAGATCGTGCCGCAGCCCGAGCTGGAGGAGATGTTCACGACTCCGGCGGGCGTCCCGGGCGCGGACCGCAGCGCCGGACTGGAGCGCCGGGAGATCGGCGGCCAGGTCTTCTGGGGCAAGTCGGGCTCCCGCTACGGCTACAGCGCCGTCGTCGCCGGCACCCGCGATCTGAGCCGTACGCTGGTCTACTCGGTCAACTCCACGGACGCCAAGAGCGCGGGGCCGAAGCCGGTCGCCGACGCGATCGCCGCGGCCGCGCTGCGGTAGCCGTCCCCGTGCGCCGTCAGGCCTTCGTCAGCCGTCGCGCCACCGTGTGCGCCGCGACCGTCGCCGCACCCGCGAAGCCCAGCCCCAAGGCGAGGTCGCGCGGGCGGGTGGCGCGCAGCACACCGGCGCGGCGCAGGCGACTGCGGGCCCAGAGGGTGAAGGGGATGACGATCAGCGGCGAGGTAGCCGCCCCGGGTGTGTAGCCGCGCACCAGCCCCGCCTGCGCGAGGTGGACCAGGCCGTGCAGGCCGAACGCGTTGAGCGCGGTCTGGTACGTGGCCGAGCGGCCCCCGGTCAGCCGTCCGGCGACGGACGCGGAGGCCACGACCGCGGCCATCGCGCCGACCGCCACCGCGAACTCCCGCCCGTCGACCGACCCGGCCCGCCGCCACACGGCCTCCGGCACGCCCGGGTACCGCTCGCGCAGGGCGGGGAGGTTGCGCCGCCACCAGCCGGGCACGGTCGCCAGCTCTTCGAGGTCGTGCAGGGCCCAGGCGGCCAGCAGTCCCAGCGTGACCGCACCTTCGATCGCCTCATCACCCGATGAATTCATCACATGATCAGTCTGCTACACGCCCGCGATCCCGTTCCACCGCTTCGCGAACTCCGCCCGCTCCCCCGCCGAGATGTCCCGCGCGATCGCGAGCCGTTCGCGCATCGCGGCGTCCGGGAAGATCAGCGGGTCCTCGGCCAGGGCCGCGGTCTCCTCGTCGTCGGAGGAGGCGAGCACGTCCCGGGCGGCGGGCACCGGGCAGACGTAGTTGACCCAGGCGGCCAGCTCGGCGGCGACCTCGGGCCGGTAGTAGTGGTCGATCAGCCGCTCGGCGTTGGCCTTGTGGCGAGCCAGGTTGGGGATCATCAGGGACTCCGCCCACAGTTCGGCGCCCTCCTCCGGGACGACGAACTCGATGTCGGGGTCGTCCGCCTGGAGCTGGATCACGTCGCCCGAGTAGGCCTGGCAGGCGAGGACGTCGCCGCTGGAGAGGTCCTTGATGTAGTCGTTGCCGGTGAAGCGGCGGATCTGCCCCTTGGCGACCTGCTTCTCCACCTGGTCGCAGATCAGGTGGAAGTCGTCCGTCCGCCAGTCGGTGATGTCCACGCCGTTGCCCTGCATCAGCAGCGCGAAGGCCTCGTCCATGCCCGACAGCAGGGTGACCCGGCCCCTGAGGTCGGCCGCCCACAGGTCGGACACGTGCCGGATCTCCCGGCCGAGCCGGCGCCGGTTGTAGGCGATGCCGGTGATGCCCGACTGCCAGGGCACGGTGAACCTCCGGCCGGGGTCGAAGGCGGGCGAACGCAGCAGCGGGTCCAGGTACTTGGTGACGTTCGGCTGGTGGGAGCGGTCCATCTCCTGCACCCAGCCCAGCCGTACGAACCGCCCGCACATCCAGTCGCTGATGACGATCAGGTCGCGGTCGGTGGGCTGGTGGTTCATCAGGGACGGGCTGATCTTGCCGAAGAACTCGTCGTTGTCGTTGATCTCCTCGACGTAGCCGACGGAGAGGCCGGTCTCCTTCTCGAAGGCCTCCAGTGTGGGCCGCCGGCTCGGGTGCTTGTCGTCGGTGTCGATGTAGAGCGGCCAGTTGGCCCAGGTCAGCCGCCGTTCGGTGGCGGACCGGTCGGTCGCGGCGCGGTCGCCCGGGGCCACGTACGCCGCGGGGACACCGCAGCCGGCCAGGGCGCCGAGCGCGGCGGAACCGCCCAGGCCGCGCAGCAGCGTACGGCGGGACGGCGAGGGCGTCTTCGGGAGCAGGGGCATGGCAGGAGGATCCCGTCCCGCCACCGACCGGGACAATCGACGCTGCGTCGAGCGGGCCCGGCCAGGCCCGACACCCTGTCGAGCGCGGGCAGTTCACGTCCCCGGTACCCACGCGCCGCGGCCCCGGACGGAGACCGGGGAGGTCCGTCCGGGGCCGCGCAGACCGCGTGGGGTCACATGTCCAGCGACGTCATCACGTGCTTGATCCGCGTGTAGTCCTCGAAGCCGTAGCCCGACAGGTCCTTGCCGTAGCCGGACTTCTTGAAGCCGCCGTGCGGCATCTCGGCGACCAGCGGGATGTGGGTGTTGATCCACACGCAGCCGAAGTCCAGCCTCTTGGACATCCGCATCGCGCGGCCGTGGTCCTTGGTCCACACCGAGGAGGCCAGCGCGTACTCGACGCCGTTGGCCCACTCGACGGCCTGGTCCTCGTCGCGGAAGGACTGGACGGTGATGACCGGGCCGAAGACCTCCTGCTGGATGATCTCGTCGTCCTGCTTGAGGCCGGAGACGACGGTCGGGGCGTAGAAGTAGCCCTTGTCGCCCACCCGGTGGCCGCCCGCCTCGACCTTGGCGTGCGCGGGCAGCCGCTCGATGAACCCGGAGACCTGCTTGAGCTGGTTCGGGTTGTTCAGCGGGCCGTAGAGCACGTCCTCGTCGTCCGGCTGCCCGGTCTTGATCTCGGACGCGGCCTTGGCGAGCGCGCTGACGAACTCGTCGTGGACCGACTCGTGGACCAGCACGCGGGTGGCCGCCGTGCAGTCCTGCCCGGCGTTGAAGTAGCCCGCCTCCGAGATGCCCTCGACCGCCTTGGGGATGTCGGTGTCCTCGAAGACGACGACCGGCGCCTTGCCGCCCAGCTCCAGGTGGACCCGCTTGAGGTCCTTCGACGCCGACTCGGCGACCGACATGCCGGCCCGCACGGAGCCGGTGATGGAGGCCATCGCCGGGGTCTCGTGCTCGACCATCAGGCGGCCGGTGTCGCGGTCGCCGCAGACGACGTTGAAGACGCCCTTGGGCACGATCGAGCCGATGATGTCGGCCATCAGGGCCGTGGAGGCGGGGGTGGTGTCGGAGGGCTTGAGGACGACGGTGTTGCCCGCGGCGAGGGCCGGGGCGAACTTCCACACGGCCATCATCATCGGGTAGTTCCACGGCGCGACCTGCGCGCAGACGCCGATGGGCTCGCGGCGCACGAAGGAGGTCAGCCCCTCCATGTACTCGCCGGCGCCGCGTCCTTCGAGCATCCGCGCCGCGCCCGCGAAGAAGCGGATCTGGTCGACCATCGGCGGGATCTCCTCGGAACGGGTGAGCCCGATCGGCTTGCCCGTGTTCTCCACCTCGGCCGCGATCAGCTCCTCGGCCCGCTCCTCGAACGCGTCCGCGATCTTCAGCAGGGCCTTCTGCCGCTCGGCCGGGACCAGGTCCCGCCAGGCCGGGAAGGCGGCCGCGGCGGCCGCCATCGCGGCGTCCACGTCCGCCTGCCCGGACAGGGGGGCGGTCGCGTACGCCTCGCCCGTGGCGGGGTTGACCACTTCCGTGGTCCGTCCGTCGGCGGCGTCCCGGAACTCACCGTCGATGTAATTGCGCAGACGACGCAGCTCGGTGCTCACTGCCGGCCCTCCAAGTTCGGGTGTCCAGTAACTGAGACACCCACCCTAGACGGAGTCCCGACGTTTTCAACACCCCCACCGCCCTCAGGGTTGCGATATCCGCAGATTGAAGCGAGTCAAACAACGAATTTCATCGATCCGGCCTTGCGAAACTGTCGATACGTCGTGCACAGTGAAGCCGTGGCCAGTCGAAGCGCAGACCAGAAGGACTCCCGCGAGTCCCGGAACGGCGGTCCCCAGTTGGACGCCGTCTCCCTCGCCATCATCGAGCAGCTCCAGGAGGACGGCCGCCGGCCGTACGCCGCCATCGGCAAGGCCGTGGGCCTGTCGGAGGCGGCCGTGCGCCAGCGCGTCCAGAAGCTGCTCGACCAGGGCGTGATGCAGATCGTCGCCGTCACGGACCCGCTCACGGTGGGCTTCCGGCGCCAGGCGATGGTCGGTGTCAACGTCGAGGGCGACGTGGAGTCGGTGGCCGAGGCGCTGTCGGCCATGTCCGAGTGCGAGTACGTGGTGATGACCGCCGGCTCGTTCGACCTGATGGTGGAGGTCGTCTGCGAGGACGACGACCACCTGCTGGAGGTCATCAACCGACGCATCCGGGCCGTGCCCGGCGTGCGCTCCACCGAGAGCTTCGTCTACCTCAAGCTCAAGAAGCAGACCTATATGTGGGGAACCCGATAATCGTGAGCACCGACAGCCCCAAGGACCTCAGCAAGACCGCGTACGACCACCTGTGGATGCACTTCACCCGCATGTCGTCGTACGAGAACGCCCCCGTCCCCACCATCGTCCGCGGTGAGGGCACCCACATCTACGACGACAAGGGCAAGCGCTACCTCGACGGTCTCGCCGGTCTGTTCGTGGTCCAGGCCGGACACGGCCGCACGGAGCTGGCCGAGGCCGCCGCCAAGCAGGCGCAGGAGCTGGCCTTCTTCCCGGTCTGGTCCTACGCCCACCCCAAGGCCGTCGAGCTGGCCGAGCGGCTGGCGAACGAGGCTCCCGGCGACCTCAACAAGGTCTTCTTCACCACCGGCGGCGGCGAGGCGGTGGAGACCGCCTGGAAGCTCGCCAAGCAGTACTTCAAGCTGACCGGCAAGCCCACCAAGTACAAGGTGATCTCCCGCGCGGTGGCCTACCACGGCACCCCCCAGGGCGCCCTGTCCATCACCGGCCTGCCCGCCCTGAAGGCCCCCTTCGAGCCGCTGGTCCCCGGCGCGCACAAGGTGCCCAACACCAACATCTACCGCGCCCCGATCCACGGCGACGACCCCGAGGCCTACGGCCGCTGGGCCGCCGACCAGATCGAGCAGCAGATCCTCTTCGAGGGCCCGGAGACGGTCGCAGCGGTCTTCCTGGAGCCGGTGCAGAACGCGGGCGGCTGCTTCCCGCCCCCGCCCGGGTACTTCCAGCGGGTGCGCGAGATCTGCGACCAGTACGACGTGCTGCTCGTCTCGGACGAGGTCATCTGCGCCTTCGGCCGCCTGGGCACCACCTTCGCCTGCGACAAGTTCGGCTACGTCCCGGACATGATCACCTGCGCCAAGGGCATGACCTCGGGCTACTCCCCGATCGGCGCCTGCGTCATCTCCGACCGCCTGGCCGAGCCCTTCTACAAGGGCGACAACACCTTCCTGCACGGCTACACCTTCGGCGGCCACCCGGTCTCCGCCGCGGTCGGCATCGCCAACCTCGACCTCTTCGAGCGCGAGGGCCTCAACCAGCACGTGCTGGACAACGAGGGCGCCTTCCGCGCCACCCTGGAGAAGCTGCACGACCTGCCGATCGTCGGCGACGTCCGCGGCAACGGCTTCTTCTACGGCATCGAGCTGGTCAAGGACAAGGCCACCAAGGAGTCCTTCAACGAGGAGGAGACCGAGCGCGTCCTGTACGGCTTCCTCTCCAAGAAGCTCTTCGAGAACGGCCTGTACTGCCGTGCCGACGACCGCGGCGACCCGGTCATCCAGCTCGCCCCGCCGCTGATCTCCAACCAGGAGACCTTCGACGAGATCGAGCAGATCCTGCGCGCCACGCTGACCGAGGCGTGGACGAAGCTCTGATCGTCCCGATGATCCGCTGAGGTGATCATCACCGGCCCCGGTGCGGTCCGTTCGAGTGAGAACGGCGCCCCGGGGCCGCGTGCTGTCCGGCTTCCTCCACGGCGACTCCTTACGGTGCCCAGTGACCGATCGGCCCCGTCTTCGTTCCCCCGGAAGGGGGACGACACGACCGGGGAAATACGGATCAGAACCGAGGTGTACGCCCATGGAGGCCCCGCCGGACAACGACGTGCTCTGGGCCCGCGCCCTGCACTTCCAGCACCACGACGGCTCCCCCGCGCTGCAGGGAGTGTCGCTCGGCGTGCGCGAGGGCGAGATCCTCGCCGTGAGCGGCCCGCGCGGCAGCGGCAAGACCACCCTGCTGCGGTGCCTGTCCGGACTGGTCAAACCGCAGGACGGCGAGGTGTGGTTCAACAGCGTGCCGGTGCACACCATGGGCCCGCTCGGCCGCGAACGGCTGCGCCGCGACCGCTTCGGCTGGATCGACCCCGCCCCGGCGCTCGTCCCGGAGCTGAACGCCTGGGAGAACGCCGCTCTCCCCCTCATGCTGCGCGGCACCGGCCGGCGCCGGGCCAAGACCGCCGCCCTGGAGTGGCTGGACCGCCTCGACGTCGGCGGCAAGGCGCGCAGGCGCCCGCACGAACTCCAGCAGGCCGAGCGGCAGCGCGTCTGCATCGCCCGCGCCCTCGCCGTCACCCCGGCGGTGCTCTTCGCCGACGAACCGACGGCCCCCCTGCACCGCGCCGACCGCGCCCACGTCCTGCGGACGCTCACCACGGCGGCCCGCTCGCACGGCATCACCGTCCTGCTCGCCACGCACGACGCGCAGACCGCCGCCCTGGCGGACCGCACGGTGGCGCTCCTGGACGGACGGCGGGTACGGACCGTGCACCTGCCGCCGCTCGCCGAGACCACGGTGGCCACGGGTGCCACCGGGACTCCCGGAACGGAAGGCCGGGCGGCGTGCTCGCTCTCCGCCTGACCCGCACCGCCCACCTCGCCGTCCACCTGCGCCGCCTGCTGGTCGCGCTGTCCTCGGCGGGCACGGGCTTCCTGCTGCTGTGCGCCCTCGGCCACGCGCTGAGCCACCCCGACGCGCCCGGCGCCTCCGCGCTCCGGCTGGCCTGGTGCGCGGCGCCGCTGGTCGCGGCGGTGTACCTCGCGGTCGCCGTGGCCCGCACCGATCCCGGCACCCGGCCCCGCTCGGGCCTGTCGGCGATCGGGCTGGGGCCGGGCCGGCTGATGGCCGTCTCGGCGACGACCACGGCCCTGTCCGCCGCGCTCGGTTCGGTGGCGGCCCTGCTCGCCTTCCTGTACCTGCGCGGCAGCCTGACCGGCCGCCCGCCCTCCGACCGCGTCGCGGCCGACGCCCTGGCCGTCGGCCAGTCCCTCCCCGCCCCCGCCGTCCTGACCCTGCTGGTCCTCGTACCGGCCCTCGCCTCGGCGGCCGTGGCGCACACGCTGCGGCCCCGCGACCCCCGGCCCGCCCGGGCCACCGCACCCCGCGGTTACGGCCGCTTCGGCGCGTACGGCTGGGGCAAGGCCCGCGAAACCTTCGGCGCCTACGGCCGCTTCGGCGCCCGCACGGCTGTAGCCGGTGCTGCGGGCAGTCGTGCCGCTGGGGCGGCACGGGTGGGCGCAGGCGGCGCCCTGCAAACGCAGGCGAGTGGTCCCCACCCCCAGGCCCCGACGGACGGCGCCACGCAGACGCTGGAATCCGCTCCCCCGGCGGACGCCACCCCGCAGACACCGGACACCACCCCCGACGCACACCCCGAGCCGACCCCCCGCCCCCAGACCACCACCGCCCTCCCCTGGGGCATCGCCGTACTCACCGCGGGCCTCACCGTCGAGACCTACACCGGCAACGCGGCCGGCGCCCCCGCCCCCGGCACCGCCCCCTCCGCCGGCGTCCTGATCGGCTGGGCGCTCACCGCCCTGGGCCTCGCCCTGGCCGGACCCGGCCTCACCCACCTGTGCGGCCGCCTGCTCCAGGCGGCCCGCCCCGGCGCCCTGCGCCTCCTGGCCGGCCGCGTCCTCATGGAGGAGTCGCAGCGTGTCGGCCGCCCCCTCGGCGTCGTGGCCGCCGTCGCCGCCGCGGCCTACGTGGCCACGACGGTGTACGACGGGGACGGACCGGCCTTCGGCCCGCTCAGTACCCTGGGCGCCCTCCTGGTGGCCGGTTGCACGGTGGCCACCCTGCTCACCGCGGCCGTCGAGGCCAGGGACGCCAGGGCCGACACCACGGACGCCCTGCTGCGACTCGGCGCGCCCCCGGCGACCCTGCGCGCCGCCGCCGCGGTACGCGCCGCCGCCCTGCTCGTCCTGTTCGGTCCGCTGGTCCTGATCGTCGCGGTGCTGGCGGCGCTGCCGCTGGGTCACTGACCGGCGGAAACTTTTTCGAGAAAGTCCGCGCGACGGCGATGAGTTCCGGAGCAGCCTCGCGTCTACCTCTTCGAACGGCACGGCATACGAACCCGGGAGAGGCCCCATGTACCAGCAGATGATCTTCGTGAACCTGGCCACCAACGACCTCGCCGCCGCGAAGAAGTTCTTCGCCGGACTGGGATGGGAGATGAACGCCCAGTTCAGCGACGACAGCACCGCCTCGTTCCCGGTGAGCGACACCATCATCGTGATGGTGCACACGCCCCAGAAGTACCGCGAGTTCACCAAGAAGGAGATCGCGGACTCGACGAAGACCAGCGAGGTGCTGATCGCGCTGAGCGCCGAGAGCCGCGAGAAGGTCGACGAGCTGGTCGAGAAGGCGGTCGCGGCCGGCGGCTCGGTCTCCGGCGAGACCCAGGACCACGGCTTCATGTACGGCCGGGCCTTCGACGACCTCGACGGCCACACCTTCGAGGTCGCGTGGATGGACCCGGCGGCGGTCCAGGGCTGATCCGGACGCGTGCCTAGCATGGGCGGGTGGATCAGACACCCGATCAGACACCCGCCCAGCGCAGGGCCCGATCACCGCACGGGTCGCCGTCCCTGTCCCGGTTCCAGTCCCACCACGCCTCCCACGACCGGGAGATCGAGAGCCTCGACGAGTTCGACCGGATCGTCTCGTCGCCGGGCTCCCTCGCCCATCACCGCGTCCAGGCCGTCGACCTGACGGGCCGTACGGACGCCCTGCTCGCGGCCGACCCCACCGGCGCCGTCTTCCTCGGCTGCCCGATGGAGCCCGGCGCCGCCGCCAAGGTGCGCGCCGCCGGCGCCCTGGTCTTCCCACCGATACCGGGTCTCCCCTTCGACCCCTACCGGGGGCGGGTCTACTCCCCCGACGAGTTGTACGCCGGCCTCGGCGAGGGCTACGAGGCGACACCGGACGCCCTGGCCTACGACTGGTTCCAGCAGACCAGGTCCGACGGCGACGTCTTCGCCTCCATGCTGCGCGCCATCCACGACGACGCCCTGTCGGACGCGCTGGACGAACTCGTCGTCGGCAGCCGGGTGGTGGGCGTCATGGGCGGTCACGCCATGGCCCGCGGCACCGCGGAGTACGCGGGCGCCGCCCGGCTGGGCCGTGAGCTGGCCCGCGCCGGGCTCACGGTGGCCACGGGCGGCGGTCCGGGCGCGATGGAGGCGGCGAACCTCGGCGCGTACGCCGCCCCGTTCGACGACGGGATGCTGGACGAGGCCCTGATGCTGCTCGCCAAGGTGCCGTCGTTCGCGCCGTCGATCGCCGACTGGGCCCGGTCCGCGTTCGAGGTGCGCGAGCGCTGGCCCGGCGGCGGCGCCTCGATCGGCATCCCGACCTGGTTCTACGGCCACGAGCCGCCCAACGCCTTCGCCGCGCACATCGCGAAGTACTTCGCCAACGCCACCCGCGAGGACGGTCTGCTGGCCCGCTCCACGGCGGGCGTGGTGTTCCTGCCGGGTGCGGCCGGCACCTTGCAGGAGATCTTCGACAACGCGACGCCGAACTACTACGAGTCGCGCGGCGAGCCCACGCCGATGGTGCTCGTGGACCGGGAGCACTGGACCGAGACCCTGCCGGCCTGGCCGCTGCTGCGGTCACTCGCGAAGGGGCGGACGATGGAGTCCCGAATCGCCCTTGTTGGCCGGATCGATGAGGCTCCCGAGGCACTGAAACGTGTCGGCGGTTAATAAGACGGCAAAGTCAACGTCCCCGACAGGCATATGCGTTGACACTTCTTACGCCCCGCTTATAGACCAGTGAGGCTCATGGGTGTGCTGATGCCGCGTCATCGAGCGTCGGCACCCTCTTCACCCCCCGCATCCGCGCTCCCGTAAAGGACAAACGTGGCAGTCCTGTCCATAATCAGCCGCACGGCATCGCGCCGCGGCGTCCGCGCCCTCGGCGTCGTCGCCGCCTCCGCGGCCCTGGCGCTCAGCGCCTCAGGCAACGCCCTCGCGTGCAACATCAGCGAGTTCTCCGCCGAAGCCAAGTGCGACGGCGACAACGGTGTCATCACCGTCACCGACGTGGACCCGGCCGGCATCCCGGCCACCGTCACCGTCTCCCTGAAGAGCACCGGCGAGCAGGTCGGTCAGGAGACGGTCAAGGGCTCCAAGGAGGGCACCACCGTCTCCTTCGCCGTGGACTGGAAGCCGAACACGGAGTACCGCGTCCACGTCAAGGCCGACCGGTACGTCGACGAGTTCATCAAGCCGGACGTGACGACTCCGTCGACCCCCTGCAAGACCGAGGACACCCCGACCCCGACCCCGTCGGAGAGCTCCTCGACCCCGTCCGACGAGACGGAGTCCCCGGCTCCCGAGCCGTCCACGTCGGCCCCCGCGCCGTCGCAGTCGGAGAGCACCGCCCCGGCGGCCGTGCCGAACGACAACGCCCCGTCCCCGGCGGCCGGTGACTCCAACCTCGCCGAGACCGGTGCCAACTCCAACACCGGCATGATCGCCGGTATCGCGGCGGCACTGGTCGTCGTCGGTGGTGGCGCCGTCTTCTTCGGCCTGCGCCGTCGCGGAGCGAACAGCAACAGCTGACGCCCGCGCCGACCCGTTCACGGCGGTGGCCCGTCCCGTTCCGGGGCGGGCCACCGTCGTGTCAGCCGAACGTCGCCTTCTCCAGCCAGAGTTCGAGCAGCTTGCGGTCGCCGAGCACCTCGAGCCCCGGAGCGTCCAGCGGCAGCCGGCCGTAGAAGGCCAGCAGCACGTCCGTGAGCGGGCCGCGCAGCGCCACCGTCGCCTTCTCGTGCCCGCGGCGCCAGGCGATGCCGTCCTCGGGCAGCTCGACGAGCCACTCGGCGTTCAGCTCGGCCGGGGCGTCGGTCGCGTGCAGGTGGATGCTGCTGCCGGGGGCCCGCAGCTCGTTCGCCGCGGCGCCGGGCAGGGCCCGCTGCACGAACCGCACGATGTCCAGCCACTCGTCGATCGCGTCGGCCGCCACCTCGGGCGCGACCGCCCGGTGGGGCAGGCCCGCCGCGAGTGCCGCGTCGGCGCCGTGGACGACGAGTTCGTGGGTCATCCGCCGCGCCCAGAACCCCGTCGTGTCGACACCGGCCCACGACCACGCGCGCGCGTCCGGACCGGCCTCCCGCAGCGCGCCGACGACGACCTCGCCGGACTCCGCCAGCCACGCGTCCAGCGCCGCCGCGTCCCCGCTCGCCGCCGGCCCCTCGGCCCCGGGCGCCCGGTCCACCGGCACGTCCTGCTCGGCGCGGGTACCGACGATCAGCCCCGTCCAGCGCAGGGCCCGGCCCACGTGCCGCACCAGATCCTCCAGGGTCCAGTCCGGACAGGTCGGCACGGTGGCGGTCAGCTCCGCACCGGAGGTGACCACGGCCCGGAGCCTGCCCACCTGGTGAACGATTTCGTCGCAGTACCGGTCGTGTGCGAGGAGTGTCATGCCGTCACCCTACGAGCGCGGTGATCATCCGGGAACGCCCGATCGGCCGAGCACGACGACTTCCGCCACGTCGAAATCGACCCCCACCACGGCCCCGACCTCCGGCGCCGCCCGCAGCGCGCAGGCCGCCTCCAGACGGGGCGCGTCCTCGGGCTGGAGGTGCACGGCGACGTGCGTGCCGCGGAAGGTGCGGGCCGTGACCGTGCAGCGCAGGCCCTCGTCGGCGGGGACGACGCGGACGCCGGCCGGCCGCACGAGCACCGTACGGGTGCCCTGCGGGGCCTCCTCGGGGACCGGCACCTTGCCCCACGGGGTGTCCGCGGCCTGTCCGGCGACGGACGCCTCGGCCACGTTCTCGAAGCCGAGGAAGCGGGCCACGAACGCGTCCGCCGGCCGCTGCCACACCTCCAGGGGCGTTCCCGACTGGGCGATCCGCCCGTCCCGCATCACCACGACCCGGTCGGCGAGCGCGAACGCCTCGCCCTGGTCGTGCGTCACCGCGAGCACCGTGGTGCCCAGCCGCCCGAACAGCTCCCGCAGTTCGACCACGAGGCGCTCCCGCAGCGAACGGTCCAGCTGGCCGAGCGGCTCGTCCAGCATCAGCAGCCGCGGCCGGGGCGCGAGCGCGCGGGCCAGCGCCACCCGCTGCTGCTCCCCGCCGGAGAGCGCGGCGACGGACCGGCGGGCGGCGCCCGGCAGCCCGACCAGCTCCAGCAACTCCGCCACCCGGGCCTGCTGCTCGGCCCGGGACGCGCCGCGCATCCGCGGCCCGAAGGCGATGTTCCCGGCCACGTCCCGCTGCGGGAACAGCTGGTGGTCCTGGAACATCAGCCCGACCTCGCGCTTGTGCGCGGGCACCCCGGACTGGTCCCGGCCGTCCAGCGTCACCCGCCCGGCGTCCAGCGGCTGGAGCCCGGCGACCGCCCGCAGCAGCGTCGACTTGCCGCTGCCGCTGGGCCCGAGCACGCACACCACCTCGTGCTCGGCGACCCGCAGGCCGACGTCGTCGAGTACGGCCCGCCCGCCGAAGCGGACGGTCGCGCCTTCCAGGCTCAACAGGCTGGGCGGCATGTCTAGAACTCCCCGCTCCGGTCGGTCCGCAGCCGCTCCAGCACCACCAGGGCCACGGCGCACACCAGCATCAGAATCGTCGAAAGGGCCATCGCCTGGCCGTAGTTCATGTCCCCGGGCCGGCCCAGCAGGCGCGCCACGGCGACCGGCAGCGTCGGGTTGTCGGGCCGTGCGATGAAGACGGTCGCGCCGAACTCACCCAGCGACACCGCGAAGGCGAACCCGGCCGCCACCAGCAGCGCCCGCCGCACCATCGGCAGGTCCACCTCGCGCCAGACCCGCCACGGCGAGGCGCCCAGCACCGCGGCCGCCTCCCGCAGCCGTCCGTCCACCGCCCGCAGCACCGGCAGCATGGTCCGTACGACGAACGGGACGCCCACCAGCGCCTGGGCGAGCGGCACCAGGATCCAGGAGGACCTGAGGTCCAGCGGCGGTTCGTCCAGCGCGATCAGGAACCCGAACCCGACCGTCACGGCCGACACCCCGAGCGGCAGCATCAGCAGCGCGTCGAACCCGCGCACGAAACGGCCCGCGTCGCGCCGGGTGAGCGCGGTCGCGGCCAGCGCGCCGATCAGCACGGCGATGGCGGTGGCGGCGACGGCGTACTGGAGGGAGTTGCCGATCGCCTCGATCGGCGGGACGAGGAAGGCGCCGCCGTCCTCGCGGGTCAGCGCCCGGTAGTAGCCGAAGCCGGGCGCCCCCAGCGACCGCTGGACCAGTACCGCCAGCGGCAGCACCAGCAGGACGGCGATGACGCCCAGGACGCCGGCGAGCAGCGCCCACTGTCCGGCTCCGCGCGGCCGGCGCGCGGTCGTGGCCGCGTCCACGAGCCGCAGAGCCGTCTCCCGCCGCCGCACCGTCCAGGCGTGCACGGCGAGGACGGCGACGACCGCCGCGAACTGGACCAGCGTCAGGACGGCGGCCGTGGACAGGTCGAAGACCTGCGAGGTCTGCCGGTAGATCTCCACCTCCAGGGTGGAGAAGGTGGGCCCGCCGAGGATCTGGACGACGCCGAAGGAGGTGAAGGTGAACAGGAAGACCATCAGCGCGGCGGCGGCCACGGCGGGCGCCAGCGCGGGCAGTGTGACCTGCCGCCAGGCCCGTGTCCGTGAGGCGCCGAGCATCCGGGCGGCCTCCTCCTGCCGCGGGTCGAGCTGCGACCACAGCCCGCCGACGGTGCGGACGACGACGGCGTAGTTGAAGAAGACGTGCGCGAGCAGGATCGCCCACACCGTGGTGTCCAGGCGCAGACCCCACAGCTCGTCGAACAGCCCGCCGCGCCCCACCAGCGCCAGGAACGCCGTGCCGACGACGACCGTCGGCAGCACGAACGGCACGGTCACCACGGCCCGCAGGACCTGTTTGCCGGGGAAGTCGAAGCGGGCGAAGACGTACGCGCCGGGCAGCGCGACGAGCAGCGTGAGCCCGGTGGACGCCAGCGCCTGCCAGGTGGTGAACCACAGCACGTGCCGCACGTCCGACTGTGCGAGCACGTCCCCGATCCGCCCGAGCTGCCAGGCTCCGTCGATCTTCAGTCCGCGGGCGACGATGGCGGCGACGGGGTAGGCGAAGAACAGCGCGAAGAACGCGACGGGCACGGCCATGAGGCCGAGCCGAGCCGCGCTCCCGCGGGCGGTCCGGGCCGGCCGCACCGCCTGCTTCACCGGCTGTGTCCCTTCGTGGCTCACTTCAGTACGAGCGAGGTCCACGACTTGACCCACTGGTCGCGGTTGTCGGCGATCTTCGCCGGGTCGAGGGTCTGCGGGTCCTTCGCCTGCGGCCCGAACTTCGAGAACACCTCGGGGACCTGCGCGCCCTTCAGGACCGGGTAGACGAACATGTTCAGCGGCATGTCCTCCTGGAAGGACTTGCTCAGCATGAAGTCGAGGAGCGCCTTGCCGCCCTCGGGGTTCTTCGCGTTGCTGAGCAGACCCGCGTACTCGACCTGCCGGAAGCAGGTGCCGTCGGCGACGCCCGTGGGGGCGCTGTCCGGCTGCGGGTCGGCGTAGACGACCTCGACGGGCGGAGAGGAGGCGTAGGACACGACGAGCGGACGGTCGCCCTTGGCCTTCTTGCCGCCGGCCGAGCCGGAGAACTCCTCGTTGTACGCCTGCTCCCAGCTGTCGACGACCTTGACGCCGTTCGACTTGAGCTTCTTCCAGTAGCCCTCCCAGCCCCCGTCGCCGTACTTGGCGGCGGTGCCGAGCAGGAAGCCGAGGCCGGGCGAGGAACTGCCCGCGTTCTCGGTGACGAGCAGGTCCTTGTACTCGGGCTTGACCAGGTCGTCGAGGGTCTTGGGCGGGGTCAGCCCGTGCTCGCCGAAGTACGCCTTGTCGTAGTTGACGCAGATGTCGCCGGTGTCGACGGGCGTGACCCGGTGCTTGTCCCGGTCGGCCCGGTACTCGGGCAGGACGAGATCGGAGCCCTTGGCCTCGTACGGCTGGAACAGGCCGTTGTCGAGGGCGCGGGAGAGCAGGGTGTTGTCGACGCCGAAGAAGACGTCGCCCTGCGGGTTGTCCTTGGTGAGGATGGCCTTGTTGACGGCCTGTCCGGCGTCGCCGTCCTCCAGGACCTTGACCTTGTAGCCGGAGTTCTTCTCGAAGGCGGCGATCACGTCCTTCGACACGGCCCACGAGTCGTGGCTGACCAGCGTCACGGTCTTGGAGCCGCCGGAGCCGCTGCCGTCGCCGTCGTCGGACGAGGACCCGCAGGCGGCCAGCGTGCCGACCATGCCGAGCCCGACGGCCAGGACACTGACCTTCCTGGTGATGCCCTTCTTGGTGATGCTCACTGAATTCCTCCTGGGTGACCAGGAGAAGACGCGGCCCCGCCCGGAACCCCTGGCGAGGGTCCCGGGCAGGGCGCAACAGCTCGAGTGGTGACCGATCTCCCTACCCAGAATGACCTGGGCCAGGTTCGGAGGGTCTGCGGCCGGTGCCGCACTCTCAGCGCTGTGGCGCTCCCCTGTCGGAATATGAAGATGTGACGACTATGACGACGTACTGGACGTACTGGATGTACTACTGATGCTTCCGCCGGTCAGGTTACCGCTCGCTCGCGGCGAGCTGACCACACGCCCCGTCGATCTCCTGCCCCCGGGTGTCCCGGATCGTCACCGGCACACCGTGCGCCGCGATCGCCTCCACGAACGCCTTCTCGTCCTCGGGCCGGGACGCGGTCCACTTGGAGCCGGGCGTCGGGTTGAGCGGGATCAGGTTGACGTGCACGGGCCTGCCCTTGAGCAGCCGCCCGAGCCGGTCGCCGCGCCAGGCCTGGTCGTTGATGTCGCGGATCAGGGCGTACTCGATGGACAGCCGGCGCCCGGACTTGGCCGCGTACTCGAACCCGGCGTCCAGCACCTCGCGCACCTTCCACCGCGTGTTGACGGGGACGAGGGTGTCGCGCAGCTCGTCGTCGGGGGCGTGCAGCGAGATGGCGAGGCGGCACTTGAAGCCCTCGCCGGTGAAGCGGTGGATCGCGGGGACGAGACCGACCGTGGAGACGGTGATGCCGCGCTGGGAGAGCCCCAGCCCGTCGGGCTCGGGGTCGGTGAGCCGGCGGATGGCGCCCACGACCCGGTTGTAGTTGGCGAGGGGCTCGCCCATGCCCATGAACACGATGTTGCTGAGCCGCGCGGGGCCTCCCGGGACCTCGCCGTCCCTGAGCGCCCGCATGCCGTCCACGATCTGGTGCACGATCTCGGCGGTCGACAGGTTGCGGTCCAGGCCGGCCTGGCCGGTGGCGCAGAACGGGCAGTTCATCCCGCAGCCCGCCTGGGAGCTGATGCACATGGTCACCCGGTCCGGGTAGCGCATGAGCACCGACTCGACGAGCGTCCCGTCGAACAGCTTCCACAGCGTCTTGCGCGTGGTCCCCTGGTCGGTCGACAGGTGCCGCACGACCGTCATCAGCTCGGGCAGCAACGCTTCCCGCAGCCCCTCGCGCGAACCGGCGGGGATGTCGGTCCACTGCTCGGGGGCGTGCGCGTACCGCGCGAAGTAGTGCTGCGAGAGCTGCTTCGCACGGAACGGCTTCTCACCGATCGCGGCGACAGCCTCCTTGCGCTCGGCAGGCGTGAGGTCGGCAAGGTGCCGCGGCGGCTTCTTGACTCCGCGCGGCGCGACGAATGTGAGTTCTCCGGGCTTAGGCATGGCCTTCCCAGTGTCGCAGATCCACGGGGGTGCCCCTGCGGGGCGCCGGTTTCCGCTCCGGGCGGCGATTTCGCCCTTTCTCTACCCGCCCCAGGTCATACGCGGAATCATGGTCCCGCATGGCACCTAGGGGACGGGGGCAAGGGTGACCGATCACGCCCAGCAGTTCTTCATCAGCTACGCGGGCACCGACCGGGCCTGGGCCGAGTGGGTCGGCTGGCACCTGGAGCAGGCCGGCCACCGGGTCATCCTGGACGTCTGGGACTGGCGCACGGGGGACAACCTGGTCCAGCGCATGGACGAGGCGCTCGAAGGCGCCGACGCGGTGATCGCCCTGTTCTCCACGTCCTACTTCGAGGACGAACGCTGGACCACCGAGGAGTGGACCGCCGCCGTCGCCCACCGCGACCGCCTCATCCCCCTCGCTCTGGAACCCCTCACCACGAGTGACCTTCCCCGCGTTCTGGCCGCCAAGCTGCGCAAGAACCTGCACGGTCTGGAGGAAGCCGCGGCCCTGACCGCCCTGCGCGAGGCCGTCAACAGCGGCAGCCGTCCCTCCGCTCCCCCGCCCTTTCCCGGCAGCGTCCCGTCAGCGGGCGCCCTCCCGACGGCGGGCACCGTCCCGACAGCGGGCACCGTCCCGACAGCGGGCACCGTCCCGGCCGCGGCTCCCGTCCCCGCAGCGGGCCGGAGCAAGCCACGCCTGCCCGGGAGCGCCGAGGAGCCCCGGGTGTGGGGCGTGCGACGGCGCAACCCCGACTTCGCCGGCCGCGAGACGGAGATCGCCCGCCTGCGGGAAAGCCTGCTGAAGGAGAGCAAGGCCGTACCGCAAGCCCTGCACGGTATGGGTGGGGTCGGCAAGACCCAGCTCGCCCTGGAATACGCCCACCGCTTCGCCGACCAGTACGACGTGGTGTGGTGGATCGACGCCGAACAGCCCGACGAGATCCCCGTCCACTACACGGAACTCGCCAACCGCCTGGGGCTCGCCAAGCCCGACGCCGGCGCCGAGGCCAACGCCCGCGCCCTGCTCTCCCACCTCGGCACCCGCGAGCGCTGGCTGCTCATCCTGGACAACGCCGAGGATCCCGCCCAGGTCGAGCCCTGGCTTGCCCAAGGCCCCGGCCACACCCTGATCACCTCACGCAACCCGAACTGGGCCGGCACCGCCCGCGCCACACCCCTGAACGTCTTCACCCGCACCGACTCCCTCACTTACCTCCAGGGTCGGGCCGGCAGCATGGACGACGAGCAGGCCGACACCCTCGCCGCGGACCTCGGCGACCTCCCGCTCGCCCTCGCCCAGGCCGCCGGCGTCATCGCCAACGGCGGCGTGAGCCTGGACCTCTACCACCAGCTCCTCGTCACCAACACGACCCAGATCCTGGAGAAGGGCGACGCTCCCGGATACCCCGCACCGGTGGCGGCCACCGTCACCATCGCCGTCGACCGGCTCACCGACCGGCACCCCGACTCGGTCGCGCTGCTCCGCCTCGTTGCCCTCCTCGGCCCCGAGCCCATCCGGAACACCTGGCTGGAGAGCGTTCGCCCCCGGCTGACCACGATCCCGGGCGCCCCGGACGACCCGATGTGGCTCCACGAGGCGCTGAGCCCCCTCAGCCGTTACGGCCTCGCCCGCACCGAGCCCCAGAGCTTCCAGATCCACCGCCTCACCCAGGCCGTCCTGCGCGACCAGTTCCTCCCGGACCAATCCGCGGCCATGCGCAAGGACGCCACCGCCCTCCTGTCCGCCGCCAACCCCGGCGACCCGCAAAGCCCGGACAACTGGCCCGGCTGGGCGGCTCTCACTCCGCACCTCACGGCGCACCACCTCGCCCCCACCGAGCAACCCGAACTGCGGCCGACTCTCCTCGACGCCGCCCACTACCTGATCAGAAGCGGCCAGACGCGCACCGCCCGCGACCTCGCCGCCACGGCCCACACCGCGTGGGCCACCACCATGGGAGAGGACCACCCCGACACCCTCACCAGCGCCCAGTTCCTCGGCCACGCCACGGCCGACCTCGGCGAGCACGCGGAAGCCCGTCGCATCATCGAGGACACCCTCACCCGCCGACGCCGCACCCTCGGCGACGACCACCCGGACACCCTCCAGTCCGCCAACGACCTCGCCAGCGCCCTGCACAACCTGAGCGAGCACGCCGAATCTCGCCGCATGGACGAGGACACCCTCGCCCGCCGACGCCGCACCCTCGGCGACAACCACCCCAACACCCTCCAATCCGCCCACAACCTCGCCGCCACCCTGCAAAGCCTCGGCGAGCACACCGAAGCCCGCCGCATGGACGAGGACACCCTCGCCCGCCGACGCCGCACCCTCGGCGACAACCACCCCCACACCCTCGCCTCCGCCCACAACCTCGCCGCCGTCCTGCACACCCTCGGCGAGCACACCGAAGCCCGCCGCATCAAGGGGGATACTCTCGCCCGAATGCGTCGCACCCTTGGCGACGACCACCCCCATACCCTCCGATCCGCCCACAGCCTCGCCGTCACCCTGCACGACTTGGGCGAGCACGCGGAATCCCGCCGCATCATCGAAGAGACCCTCATCCGTCGCCGCCGCACCCTCGGCCACGACCACCCCGACACCCTTCAATCCGCCAACGACCTCGGCAGCGCCCTGCACGACTTGGGCGAGCACGCGGAATCCCGCCGCATCATCGAAGAGACCCTCATCCGTCGCCGCCGCACCCTCGGCCACGACCACCCCGACACCCTCCGATCCGCCCACAACTACGCCATCACTCTGTGCAACCTGCGCCAGTACAGAGCAGCAGCAGAACTTCTCGAAGACGTGCGCAACCGCCAGCGCCGCACCCTCGGCGACAATCACCCCGACACGGCCAACGCCACCCAAAGCCTCGCCAACGCACTGACCGCACTGGGAAGGCCGTTCGAAGCCCAGCGATTGCTGGGCTCCCAGAAACACCAGAAGAAGTCGCGCTTCCGACGCAAGCGCAGGTGACCCGTTGCGGGAGCGTCGCGCAGACCTCGGAGCACATGCGAAGAGGGACCCGCCGCCCGGTGGGCAACGGGTCCCTCTTCGAAGAACGAGCAGGTCAGACCGACCCCGCGAGGATCGCCGACCGGATCACCCCGACCCCACGAAGATCACCAGCAGCAGCCACACCACCGGTGCCGTCGGGAGGAGGGAGTCGAGGCGGTCCATGATGCCGCCGTGGCCCGGCAGGAGGGTGCCCATGTCCTTGATGCCGAGGTCTCGCTTGATCATGGACTCGCCGAGGTCGCCCAGGGTGGCGCTGACGGCGACCACGAGGCCGAGCAGCAGGCCCTGCCACCAGGTGCCGTCGTCGATCAGGAACTGCATGCACAGTGCACCCGCCACCATCGCGAACGCGATCGCTCCCAGCAGGCCCTCGCGGGTCTTGCCGGGGCTGATGCGGGGGGCGAGCTTCTTCCTGCCGAAGCGCCAGCCGACGGCGTAGGCCCCGGTGTCGCTGACGACCGTCAGTATCAGGAAGACCAGGACGCGCCAGGCACCGTCGTCCGCCGCCAGCATCATGGCGACGAAGGTGGCCAGGAACGGCACGTAGAACGCGGCGAAGAGGCCTGCCGTGACGTCCTTGAGGTAACCCTCCGGCGGCTCCGTCATCCGCCAGACCAGGACCGCGAGCGCGGTGAGGGCCATGGCGACCCACGCACCCTCGGCGCCGCGCGCGTATCCGGCGACCACCATCGCGCCGCCGCCGATCGCGAGCGGTACGAGGGGCGCCTTGATGCCCTTGCGCTCCTGAAGCCGCGAGGTCAGCTCCCACAGGCCCACCACGACGGCGACCGCGATCACACCGACGAAGACGGCCTTGACGACGAACAACGACGCGATGATCACCACGCCGAGTCCGACGCCGACCCCTATCGCCGCACCCAGGTCACGCCCCGCGCTCTTCTTCTGCGGCGGCGGCTGGGACTGCGCCGGCTGCGGGGCGTCGGGCATGGGCTCCGGATTCTGCGGCACCGCCGCATACGGCTGCGCCGACGGGTTCTGATCGCGGTACGGCTCGTCGCGAAGGGGCTGGTCGTGGAACGGCTCGTCCCGGAACAAGGGACCGCTCAGCCGAGCGGTCCCCTGGTCGTCGTCCTGGTCTCCGCCGTGTTCGGGTACGTCGGGCACGATGGGCATGGGGCGAGTCTGCTGCGCGTAGTGCGCATCGTACGCGGGACCCGCCGGGCCGGCGCCCTGGACGGGTCCCTGGTCGGACGGCCCCCAGTACCCGGCTTGTGGCGGCGCTCCCCAGGAAGAGTCGTTCATCAGACCTCGAGCAGCTCCGCTTCCTTGTGCTTCAGGAGCTCGTCCACCTGTGCGACGTACTTGGCGGTGGTGTCGTCGAGCTCCTTCTCCGCACGGCGGCCCTCGTCCTCGCCGACCTCGCCGTCCTTGACCATCTTGTCGATGGCGTCCTTGGCCTTGCGGCGCACGGAGCGGATCGAGACCTTGGCGTCCTCGCCCTTGCTCTTGGCGACCTTGATGTACTCGCGGCGGCGCTCCTCGGTCAGCTCGGGGAACACCACCCGGATGATGTTGCCGTCGTTGCTCGGGTTGACGCCCAGGTCGGAGTCGCGGATCGCCTGCTCGATGTTGCGCAGGGCCGTCTTGTCGAAGGGGGTCACCACGGCCATGCGCGGCTCGGGCACGGAGAACGAGGCCAGCTGGTTGATCGGCGTCGGCGCGCCGTAGTAGTCGGCCACGATCTTGTTGAACATCGCCGGGTGCGCACGGCCGGTGCGGATCGCGGCGAAGTCCTCCTTGGCGACCACGACGGCCTTCTCCATCTTCTCCTCGGCCTCGAGGAGGGTCTCTTCGATCACCACTTGCTCCTGCGTGTCTTGAGTAGGCCCGGCTGCGGTTCCCTGCGGGCGGCGGCCGGCT
Organism: Streptomyces rubrogriseus; assembly: GCF_027947575.1. Taxonomy (NCBI): domain Bacteria; kingdom Bacillati; phylum Actinomycetota; class Actinomycetes; order Kitasatosporales; family Streptomycetaceae; genus Streptomyces; species Streptomyces rubrogriseus. The sequence continues at coordinate 6,668,048 of NZ_CP116256.1, forward strand.
GCGTCGCGTTCTTCCTGCACGGTTCCCGACCGGCGGAACATTGTCCATCCCCCGGTCCGGCCCCGTCCCGTCCGTCCCCCGGACAGGTGGCGTCCGCGGACGGGGGGTGTTCTCCGGTCAGTCCCGGCTGCCCTGGTCACCCACAAGCGTGCCGATCTTCTCACCCTTGACGGCGCGGGCGATATTGCCCTCCTTCAACAGCTCGAAGACCACGATCGGGAGGCTGTTGTCGCGGCAGAGCGTGACGGCCGTGGCATCGGCGACCTTCAGGTCGCGGGTGATGACATCGCCGTAGCCGAGCGCGTCGAACTTCACGGCGTCCGGGTTGGTCTTGGGGTCGGAGTCGTAGACCCCGTCCACGCCGTTCTTGCCCATGAGCAGCGCCTCGGCGTCGATCTCGAGGGCGCGCTGGGCGGCGGTGGTGTCGGTGGAGAAGTAGGGCATGCCCATACCGGCGCCGAAGATGACCACACGGCCCTTCTCCAGGTGGCGCACGGCGCGCAGCGGGATGTAGGGCTCGGCGACCTGGCCCATGGTGATGGCGGTCTGCACGCGGCAGTCGACGCCCTCCTTCTCCAGGAAGTCCTGGAGGGCCAGGCAGTTCATCACGGTGCCGAGCATGCCCATGTAGTCGGAGCGGGCCCGGTCCATGCCGCGCACCTGCAGCTCGGCGCCGCGGAAGAAGTTGCCGCCGCCGATGACGATCGCGATCTGCGCGCCGTCCCGGACGACGGCCGCGATCTCGCGGGCGATGGCGTGCACCACGTCGGGGTCGACGCCCAGGCCCCCACCGCCGGAGAACGCCTCTCCGGACAGCTTCAGCATGAAGCGGCCGCTTACTTTGCCGTCGTCACTCTTCTCGGCCTTGGTGCTGCTCATGGAGTCTCGCCTCTTCTACGTGGGTCACACACACGAAGAAGGCCACTGCCGGTGGGGGCGTGTTTCGCATCCCGTACGCGGCAATGGCCTCCTCGTCAGATCTGCTGTCGTCCGCCGCCGCGCGCGCGTGCGCCACGGCATGCGCGTACGGCGCCGACGACTTGCGTCGACCCTACCGGGGTCGCGCGTCCGTCGCGGTACGGACTCAGATGCCGACCTTGATGCGCGAGAAGCGCTTCAGGCTGACACCGGCCTCTTCCAGCACCTTCTGGACGGACTTCTTGTTGTCCAGGGCGTAGGGCTGGCCGAGCAGGGTGGCGTCCTTGAAGAAGCCGTTGAGGCGACCCTCGACGATCTTCGGCAGGGCGGCCTCGGGCTTGCCCTCGGCGCGGGTGGTCTCCTCGGCGACGCGGCGCTCGGACTCGACGACCTCGGCCGGGACGTCCTCCTTGGAGAGGTACTTCGGCGCGAAGGCGGCGATGTGCTGGGCGACGCCCTTGGCGATCTCGGCGTTGGGCTTGTCCAGCTCGACGAGGACACCGATCTGCGGGGGCAGGTCGGGCATCGTGCGGTGCATGTACGCGGTCACGAAGCCGCCGGAGAACTGCGCGAAGCGGTCCAGGACGATCTTCTCGCCGAGGTTGGCGTTGGCCTCGTCCACGTACGCCTGGACGGTCTTGCCGGGCTCGATCTCGGAGGCCAGCAGGGCCTCGAGGTCGGCCGGGGCGGCCTTGGCGACGTGCTCGGCGATGGCCGTGGCGACGTTCTGGAACTTCTCGCCCTTGGCGACGAAGTCCGTCTCGCACTTCAGCTCGACGAGGACACCCGAGGTGTTGTCGTCGGCGATGATCGAGACGACGGCGCCGTTCTCGGCAGAGCGGCCCTCGCGCTTGGCGACGCCCTTCTGACCCTTGATGCGGAGCGCCTCGACGGCCTTCTCGACGTTGCCCTCGGCCTCGTCCAGCGCCTTCTTGCAGTCCATCATGCCGGCGCCGGTGAGCTCGCGGAGCTTCTTGACGTCGGCGGCGGTGTAGTTCGCCATGATTCCGGAATCTCTCTCGAAGTCTGAAGATCTACGGGCCGGACGGCGGGGGCTGTGCGGCCCCCGCCGTCCGGCACCCGAAGGTGGTGAGGGGTCAGGCCTGCTCGGCGTCCGCGGCCGGGGCGTCGGCTGCCGGAGCCTCGGCGGCGGGGGCCTCGGCAGCGGGGGCCTCGTCGGCGGGGGCGGCCTCGGCAGCCGGAGCCTCGGCGGGCTTCTCGGCCTCGGCGTCGTCCGCCTTCTCGGCCTTCTCGCCCTCGAGCAGGTCGCGCTCCCACTCGGCGAGCGGCTCGCCTGCGGCCTTCTCGCCCTTGGCGCCACCGGCGGCACCGGAGCGGGCGATGAGGCCCTCGGCGACGGCGTCGGCGATCACGCGGGTGAGCAGGGTGACGGAGCGGATCGCGTCGTCGTTGCCCGGGATCTTGTAGTCGACCTCGTCGGGGTCGCAGTTGGTGTCGAGGATGGCGACGACCGGGATGTTGAGCTTCCGGGCCTCGCCGACCGCGATGTGCTCCTTCTTGGTGTCCACGATCCAGACGGCGCTGGGCACCTTGGACATCTCGCGGATACCGCCGAGGGTCTTCTCCAGCTTGGCCTTCTCGCGGGAGAGGACCAGCAGCTCCTTCTTGGTGAGGCCGGAGGCGGCCACGTCCTCGAAGTCGATCTGCTCGAGCTCCTTCAGGCGCTGCAGGCGCTTGTAGACGGTCGAGAAGTTGGTGAGCATGCCGCCCAGCCAGCGCTGGTTGACGTAGGGCATGCCGACGCGGGTGGCCTGCTCGGCGATGGCCTCCTGCGCCTGCTTCTTCGTGCCGACGAACATGACCGTGCCGCCGTGGGCGACGGTCTCCTTGACGAACTCGTAGGCGCGGTCGATGTACGACAGCGACTGGAGCAGGTCGATGATGTAGATGCCGTTGCGCTCGGTGAAGATGAAGCGCTTCATCTTCGGGTTCCAACGGCGGGTCTGGTGACCGAAGTGGACGCCGCTTTCCAGCAGCTCCCGCATCGTGACGACGGCCATGGCCGTATCTCCTTGGTTTTCTCGGTTGTGCCGCGCGAGCCGGACGGCTCCCGCGCCTGACGCCCGGATGCGCCTGCCCACTAGGGACCGAGGGGCGCTGACACGAACCTGGTGGAGCCTCGTGTCGGGGCGTGCGAAGTCGACCCGGTGACCCGGATCGCCACCAGAAGTGTACGGGACCCGCGGGGTACCGGGTGACGCGGCTGTCCACAACCGGGGCACGGTCCACAGGGCCGGGCGGCGGCCGCCCCTGGTGCGGGACGGTGCCCGTATGCGAACGAGGCGATGGGTGAGGGCGCGTGCCCGAGTGGTGGTGCTGCCGGCCGTCCTGGCCGTCCTGGCGGTTCTGGCTGTCCTGGCGGTTCTGGCTGTCCCGACCGCGCAGGCCGGCCAGGCCGCGGGGCCGCCGCGCCCGGCGGCGGTGAGGTGGGCCCTGCCGGACGCGGTGGACCCGGCGGTGCCGCCCGTGGCGCGGTACTGGCCGGTCGGCACACGGCCGGCGGTCCTGCGGGGCTGGGACCCCCCGGTGAACCCGTACGGACCGGGGCACCGGGGCGTGGACCTCGCCGCGGGCAGCGGGGCGCCGGTACGCGCGGTGGCCGCGGGGCGGGTGTCCTTCGCGGGGCCGGTCGGGGGCCGGGGCGTGGTCTCGGTGGAACTGACGGGAACGGGCGAACCACCCTTGCGGACGACGTTCGCCCCCGTAGAGGCGGCCGTGCGCAAGGGGGACGAGGTCGCGGCCGGGGAGCCGCTCGGCACGGTGCGGCCGGCCGGCTCGCACTGCACGGCCTGTCTGCACTGGGGCCTGCTGCGGGGCGAGGTCTATCTGAACCCGCTGTCCCTGCTGCCGCCGTGGCTGCTGGACGCGGGTCCGTCGCGGCTGCTGCCGGTGGCGGGGGTGCCGGTGCCCGGCCGCGGGGAGATCAGCCCCGAACGCCGCGCAACGCCATGGAGACCGCCGCCTCCGTGATCGCCCCGGGCTCCTCCGCCGCGCCCAGTTCGATCCGCCGTACGGCCGCGTCCACGACGCCCTGGAGGAGCATCGCCGCCAGCCGCGGCTGATCGTGCCCCATCTCGCCCAGTGCCTCGACGATCATCGCGACCAGCCCGCCGTGCGCCGCCCTGATCTTCTCGCGCGCACCGGCGTCCAGTTCGCTCGCGGAGATGGCCACGACGGCCCGGTGCCGCCGGTCCCCGACCAGGTCGAGCTGGGTGCGCACATACGCCTCGACCTTGGCGTCGGGGGCCGTCTCGCGCTCCATCGCGGCCTCGACCTCGGCGGCCCAGACGGGGAAGTCGACGGCGCACAGCTCCTCGACCACCGCCGCGCGCGACCGGAAGTACTCGTAGACGGACGAGCGGGCGAGACCCGTCCGTTCGGCGAGGGCGGGGAAGGTCAGCGCCTCCGTTCCGCCGTCGGACAGCAGGGCGCGTGCCGCGTCCAGCAGGGCGGCACGCTGCATCGACCGGTGCTCGGCCACAGAGGCCGCTCGAATCCTTGGCACGTCACCACTTTACGGACGCGGCACCCCGGACGGGAGTCACTCGGTCGGCCACCCGTGCGCCGACCGGGCCGGGAGCGGGGCAGGACTCTTGCCGTTGGCCCAGGTCAGCGGCCGAAACTCGCCAGCTTGGCGCGCAGTTGCAACACCGACTTGGTGTGGATCTGGCTGACCCTGCTCTCGGTCACACCCAGCACGTTCCCGATCTCGGCGAGCGTGAGGCCCTCGTAGTAGTACAGCGTGACGACGGTCTTCTCGCGCTCCGGCAGCGTGTTGATCGCCCGGGCCAGGAGCCGCCGCAGCTCACGGTCCTCGGCGACCTCCACCGGGTTGTCGGCGGCGGTGTCCTCCAGGGTGTCCATCAGGCTCAGCCGGTCACCGCCCTCGCTGCCCGCGTGCAGCAGTTCCTCCAGGGCCACCACGTTGGCCAGCGACAGCTGGCTGAAGACCGCATGGAGGTCCTCCACCGCGATCCCCATCTCCACGGCGACCTCGCTCTCCGAGGGGGTGCGGCGCAGGCGTGCCTCCAGCGTCGCGTACGCGCGCTCCACGTTGCGCGCCTTCTGCCGCACCGACCGCGGGATCCAGTCCAGCGCCCGCAGTTCGTCGATCATGGCGCCCCGGATCCGGGTGATCGCGTACGTCTCGAACTTGATCTCCCGGTCGACGTCGAACTTCTCGATGGCGTCGATCAGGCCGAACACCCCGGAGGAGACGAAGTCGGCCTGCTCGACATTGGGCGGCAGCCCCACGCTGACCCGGCCCGCCACGTACTTCACGAGGGGCGAGTAGTGCAGGATCAGCTGTTCCCGCAGCCGCTCGTCGCCGGTCGTCTTGTACGACCGCCACAGCTCGTCGAGCGTCGAGGGGGCGGACGGTCGCACGCTGCCACCGTCGCGGGCGGCTGGGGGGATCGCCGCCCGGTCGGACCCGGAGGTGTGCTGGGGCATTCGTCGCCTAGTGCCGTTCTGCCGTGATGTGGATCTGCCTGAGGCCGCCGGTCTGCTTTCTGGTTGTCGCCTGCTGTCGGCCGTCTGCGTGGGGGTCATCGTGAGCGTAGCGTGACTGGGCCGTCGCGGTGTGCGAAGGAGCGGGCGGGCACCCTACGCAGATACGTTCCGCCGAACGCTCTACAGGGGGGACGATGATCGCTCTGGGTGATCACTCGAATACCTCAACTGCCAGAAACCCAACGGGCGTCGGGGTTCCCCCGGACGGCCGAACACGGTGCGTCAGCACGGGCTGCGACCACCGCGAACCGAGATCATCGCCTGGCGTGTCAACTTCCAGCCGTCGCCGTGTCGTTCGACGTAACCGAGTGCTCGAAGCTCGTACAGCCTCGCGACCGCGTCGTCCTGGGTGGTCTGGGCGCGCAACGCCACCTCCCCCGCCGTCGCCCTTCCCCGCCCGGGGAGCCCGGCCAGCACCTGGCGGGTCCGGGACTCCAGCAGATCGGTGGGGAGGACGGGCCCGCGCCGCTCCGGCGGCAGCTCTCCCATGGCGCCGACCAGCTCGACCACCTCGGCGGCGTCGCCGACCAGCACCGCGTCGCCGCGCAGCATCTCGTGCACCCCCGCGGAGAGGGCACTGGTCGCCGGCCCCGGGACGCCCATCACGTGCCGGCCCAGCCGCCGGGCCGCCCGGGCCGTGACCAGCGAACCGCTGCGGTGGGCGGCCTCGACGACCACGGTGCCCCTGGTGAGCGCGGCGATGACCCGGTTGCGCAGGATGAATCTGCTGGGCGTCGGGTGGTCGCCCGGTGGCAGCTCGCCGACGACCAGGCCCTGTTCGGCGATCCTGGTGATCAGCGCGGTGTGCCCGGGTGGGTAGGGGCGGTCGACCCCGCAGGCGAGGACGGCCGCGGTGGCGCCGCCGGCGCCGAGGGCACCGCGGTGGGCGGCGCCGTCGATCCCGTAGGCGCCGCCCGAGACCACGACCCAGCCGCGCTCGGCCAGGCCGGCGGCGAGGGTGGCGGCCATGTGGGCGCCGTACTCGGTGCAGGCGCGGGCGCCGACGACGGCGACCGACCTGAGCGCCCACATGCGCAGACTGGGCCCGCCCCGGACCCACAGTCCGAGCGGCCGGGCGTCACCGAGGTCGTCGAGCTGCCCCGGCCACTCCGCGGTCCCGGGGACCACGAACCGCGCCCCCGCGGACCGGGCGACGGCCAGGTCGCGCCGGGGTCGGCCTGGCCCGCCCGGGCGCACAGCCCGGCCCACCGCTTCTCGCTCACCCCCGGCAGCGCCCGCCCGCCCTCGCGCAGGCGCCGCACCACCTCCGCGGCACCGCGTTCCCGCACCCACCGCCCGCCCGCCTCGTCGCCGGGCTCGAGCACCCGGGCGAGGAAGACCCTCCCGAGCAGCTCTCGGTCCTCCGGTCCCCCGTCCCGCGCGCCGCTCCCGTCGACGCCCGGTCCCCCGTCCCGCGCGCCGCTCCCGTCGATGCACGGGCCCGCGTCACCGGGCCCGGCGGCGGAACGGCCTCGCGCGGCGACGCCGTCCCCGGTCACGGCATCGCCCCCGCCCCCGCGGTCCGGGCCAGCCCGCCTCGCTGCTCCGCCGCCCGTGCCGCCCCCGCCGCCGGGAGGCGTCGCCGCCCCGCCCTCGGCCGGGCTTCCGCCGCCGAAGGACACGGCGGCGTCGGGGAAGAGGGTCCCGCTCGCCTTCGGCCCGGTGCCGCCGCTCGGGGCGGCGTCCTCCGGCGGCCTGGTGTCCCCGCTCATGCCAGTGCTCCCAGGGCCATCGGGACGCCCCGCGGCACCCCGGTGCGCAGTTGCAGTGCCAGGGTGACGTCCCGTGCGTCGGGGCGGTCGTGGCCGACGAGGTCCGCGACGGTCCAGGCGACGCGCAGGACCCGGTCGAGTCCGCGCGCGGTGAGCACGCCACGTTCCAGACTGCGCTCCGCCTCGTCCAGCGCACCGGCTGCGGCGCGCCAGCGGCTGCGCAGCTCCCGGCCGGGCACCTCGCTGTTCGACCGCCACGGGGTCCCCGCGAGGCGTGCGGCCGCCCGGTCCCGGGCCGCCCGCACCCGGTCGGCGACGGCCCGGGTGGAGTCGCCCCGTGGGCCGTCGCCAGCCAGCTGGCTGCGGGTGACCCGCTCCACCTCGACCCGCAGGTCGACCCGGTCGAGCAGCGGTCCGGACAGCCTGGCCTGGTAGCGGCGGATCGCCGAGGACGGGCATTCGCACAGCTCGTCGGTTCGCGAGAACCGCCCGCAGGGGCAGGGATTGGCGGCGAGCACCATCAGGAACCGCGCGGGGAAGCGCACCACGCCCGCACTGCGCGCGATGACGACGTGCCCGGCCTCCAGCGGTTGGCGCAGCGCGTCGAGCGCGTGGCTGCTGAACTCCGGGGTCTCGTCCAGGAACAGGACGCCCCGGTGCGCCAGCGACACCGCTCCGGGCCGCGCGATGCCGGGGCCGCCGCCTACGAGGGCCTGCATCGTGGCGGAGTGGTGGGGAGCGCAGTAGGGGGCCACGTCGATCAGGGGTTTGCCCGGTGGCAGCAGCCCCGCCACCGAGTGCACGGCGGTGACTTCGAGGGACTCCGCCCGGCAGAGCCGGGGCAGGATGGCGGGCAGCCGTTCGGCGAGCATGGTCTTGCCGGCGCCGGGCGGGCCTTCCAGGAACAGGTGGTGGCGACCGGCCGCGGCCACCTCCACCGCCGTGCGCGCCGACTCCTGGCCGACGACGTCGGCCAGGTCGTGCCCGTGGTCGTGCTGTGCCGCTCCCATGCTGTGCATTCCGGTGGCCGCGCCGGTTCCGGGCATGCGCAGACCGGCCATGAGCGGGTCGGGGCGGCCCTGGAGGTCCTGTTCCTCCTCCGGCACGGGTTCGTCGGCGAGGACGGCGATCAGCTGGCGCAGGCTGCGCACTCCGAGCACCGACACTCCCGGGACGAGGGACGCCTCGGCCGCGGCGCACTCCGGCACGACCACCTGTTCGTACCCGGCCTCGGCCGCGGCCAGGACCGCCGGCAGGATGCCGCGCACCGGCCGCACCCGGCCGTCGAGACCCAGCTCTCCGATCATCACGATGTCGGCCAGGACGCGCGGGTCGATCCGCTCCGCCGCGCCCAGGACGCTCGCGGCGACGGCCAGGTCGAAGCCGCTGCCGCTCTTGGGTACCGAGGCCGGGCTGAGACCGACCGTCAGCTTCTTCTGGGGCCACTCCGCACCCGAGTTCACCACGGCCGCCCGTACCCGGTCCCGGCTCTCCGTGAGGCTCTTGTCGGGCAGTCCCACCAGCGTGAAGGCGGCCACGCCCGGCTCCAGGTCGGCCTGGACCTCGACCACCACGCCCTCGACGCCGACGAGCGCCACCGAGCACGTACGTGCGAACCCCATCACGCCACCCCCCTGGCGTGCTCGACCACCGGTGCGCCGCGCTGCGGGAGGAGCACGCCGACCAGGTCGATCCGGACGCCGCCGGGCGGCGCTCCCCCGTGGGTCTGGATCCAGCGCTCCGCCAGCCGCCGCAGCCGCTGCGCCTTGTCCGGGGTCACGGCGGCCATCGGGTGCTCGAAGGAGCCGCCCCTGCGCGTCTTGACCTCGCAGACGACCAGGACGTCCCCGTCCCGGGCCACGATGTCGATCTCGCCGGTCCTGCCACAGCGCCAGTTGCGCTCCAGGACGGTCATGCCGGCTCCGGTCAGCCGGCGGGCGGCGAGTGTCTCGCCGTACCTGCCCATCGCACCTCGTGCGTTCATGTCGGCACCACCTCCGGCGCCAACGATCACGCAAACGGGCAGATCCCGTGACTCACGGTGAACTACTCACCGGTTGTGGAAAACTCCGTCACCCGCCGGGGAGCTCCAGGTCGCTCTTGTTCAGCTCCTCGATGTTCACGTCCTTGAACGTCAACACCCGCACCTGCTTGACGAACCGGGCCGGCCGGTACATGTCCCACACCCAGGCGTCAGCCATGGAGACCTCGAAGAACACCTCACCCTGGACCGAGTGCACCTGCATCTCGTAGTCGTTGGTGAGGTAGAAGCGCCGCTCGGTCTCGATCACGTATTTGAACAGACCGACGACATCGCGGTACTCCCGGTAGAGCTTGAGCTCCATCTCGGTCTCGTACTTCTCGAGGTCCTCGGCGCTCATGGCATGTTCCCCTTCAGCCGTGCGGTCCCACCATTGTGCGCCAGTCCCGTGCGGCCCTAGACGATTTCGGTGTCCAGGGTCACCGGCCCGGCCGGGGGACCTTCGTCGAGCAGCGTGGTCAGCAGCTCGGCGAGTCTGGTCGGATACACCGTCTCACGTGCCCGGGTCAGTTCCTCACACGTCCACCAGCGCGCTCCGGCGACGCTGCGCCGCTCCAGTTCGGTGAGGCCGGGGCCGACCGCCTCGGTGGCGGTCCGGGCGGTACGGGCCAGGTAGTACCACTCGTCCTGGTCCCAGCGGCGGCCCGCGAACGGGAAGGAGCACCTGCGCCGCCACAGCACCGGGCCGAGTTCGACGTCCGTGATGCCGGTCTCCTCCAGCAGTTCGCGCCGGGCGGCCTCCGCACGGGTCTCGTCGCCCTCCACACCGCCGCCGGGGGTGAACCACCAGTCGTCGGCCGGATCGTCCGGTTCGTGGCCGTGCAGCAGCAGGATGCGGTCCTCGGGGTCGAGCAGCACGACCCGGGCGACCCGGCGCAGCCCGCCCTCGTAGGTGTCCTGTCCCGCGGGCGTCACCTCAGCGCCCACCGGCCGGCTCCGCACCCTTTCGGGCCCGGGAGGCCGCGGCCCGTTTGGCGAGGGGGCCGTAGGCCGCGCCGCCCAGGATCAGCACGGCCCCGGCGATCACCAGGACGACCACGGTCCGCAGCGGACCCGGCGAGGAGAGGTCGCCCAGCGTCCGGAAGCCGGTGGGCCGCTCCAGCATGCCGTTCATGGGCCAGGCCACGGCGTCCACCCGGGCGTCCACGGCGCCGCGCGACACGGTGCCGGCGGCCGCGTCGGTCAGGTGGGCGGTGGAGTCCACGGAGTTGTGCCGCTCGTCGCCGAGCAGGAACAGGCGGCCCTCCGGGACGGTCACGGTCTGGAAGTCACTGATCTCGGCCGGGGTGCCGGCGGGCAGGTACGGCTCGTCGATCACCTTGCCGTTGACCTTCAGCTTGCCCTTCTGGCAGCAGGAGACGGTGTCCCCGCCGACGGCGACGACCCGCTTGACCATGGGGGCGTTGGCCCAGGTCGCGTCCTTGAACACGACGACGTCGCCACGGCGGACGTCGGCGCCGTCGATGCGCTGCGCCAGGACCCGGTCACCGGCGTCGATGGTCGGCGTCATCGAGCTGGTCGGCACGGTGTAGGGACGGTAGACCACCGCTCCCCAGGCGAAGCCGCCGAGGAACAGCACCAGGCCCAGCGCCACCGCGATGCCGGACAGCCGCTGTCCGGTCCGGCTGCCCACCGGGCCCTTGTTCGCTCCGCCGCCGCGCGGGGCCGTACGTGTCGTGCTCTCGCCACCCATGGAGCGGCACCTTACCCGGCGGTACGCCAACGGGGCAGCCCCCTCCCGGAGGCCGGAAGGGGGCTTGTCGGACCGCGGGGGACACGCGGCGGGATGCGCGGTGGCTCAGCGGGTCTCGGCCGGGGCGGTGCGACGACGGCGCCACCACACGAACGGGACAGCACCGGCGACGGCCAGCCCCTGGGGCGCGACCGACAGCGCGGCGGCGGCCGAGGACCGGGCCTGCAGGCCGTCCTGGTCGAAGGTGTCGGGGACCGGCAGGGTGCCCCAGCGGTTCATCGGCCAGGCGACCACGATGGCGCGGCCTACGACCTCGTCCACCGGGACCATGCCGCCGTTCTTGTCGGACTGGTTGTAGCGGGAGTCCCGGGAGTTCTGCCGGTGGTCGCCCATGACCCAGATTTTGCCCTCGGGCACCGTGACCTTGAACCGCCCGCCCTGGTCGTCGTCCGAGCACGGCGTGTTGCCGGGGTAGACGTAGGGCTCGTTCAGCGCCTTGCCGTTGACCTTGAGCGGGCCGGTCTTGTTGCACTCGACCGTGTCACCGGCGACTCCGATGACCCGCTTGATCAGGTCCTTCTCTTCCGCGGACGGCATCAGGCCGATCCAGCTGAGGACCGTCTGCAGCGCGTTCGGGTCGGGTGTCGGCTCGCCCGCCAGCCAGTCGGCCGGGTCGTGGAAGACCACGACCTCGCCGCGCTCGGGCTCCGAGCCGAACCAGGGGGTCAGCTTGTCGACCAGGACCCGGTCACCGATCTGAAGGGTGTTCTCCATCGAGGAGGACGGGATCGAGAACGCCTGCACCAGGAACGTCTTGATCAGCAGGGCGAGCACCAGCGCGATGCCGATCAGGATCGGCAGTTCCTTCCAGAAGGAGCGCTGCTTCTTGGCCGCGGGCGGGGTCGCGGGCGGCGTCCCGCCGACTCCCTCGTCCTCCGTCCCGCCGTTGTGTCCGTCCTGGCCGCGCTGTCCGTTCGTCACCCTGCCGTCCTCGGTTCCGGAGCCGTATCCGGAGTCGGGGGCGCCGACCGCGGCCGGACCGGACCTCTCCTCGGGGCGTCCGCGGTTCTCCTCGCCGTCGTGACCGGACCGTGCGCCAACCGCCACATCCCCCACGCCAACTCCTCACTCTCTGCCGCCGCCTGCCCCGGATACGGCGCAGGCCCACCACTCCCATAACGAGCGGGAGTTCCGCAGGGGTCGGGAGTTCCATCATCGCGTTCGGATCGTAGGGGGCAACCCTATGCGACAGCTCGGGAGCGGCGGTCGAACCGGAGGCCGCGTCGGACACGGACGCGTACGTTTTCGGCTCGTCCAGGGTGGTCCAGTGACCGAACGGCCAGGCGATGACCATGGCCCGCCCCACCACCTCGTCCTGGGACACGGTGCCGAAGTCGGTCTCCTGGTGGGCGCGGGAGTCGGCGGAGTTGGACCGGTGGTCGCCCATCACCCACAGCCGCCCCTCGGGGACGGTGACGTCGAACGGCGTCCGGGACGGGCTGTCCCCGGGGTACAGGTAGTCCTCGTTCAGGGGAACGCCGTTGACGGTGACGCGGCCCTGCTTGTCGCAGCACTTGACGTGGTCGCCGCCCACGCCGACGACCCGCTTGATGAGGTCCTTCTCGTCGTCGGACGGCAGCAGCCCGATGAAGGCGAGGCCCTCCTTGACCTGTTTGACGACGACGGGATCGTCCTTCTTGGTGGTCTGCTCGCCCTGGAGCCACCCGCCGGGGTCCCGGAAGACGACGACGTCCCCGCGCTGCGGCTCGGACCCGAACCAGGGGGTCAGCTTGTCCACCAGGACCCGGTCGCCGATCCGGATGGTCTGCTCCATGGAGCCCGACGGGATCACGAAGGCCTGGACGAGGAAGGTCTTCAGCACCAGCGCTATGAGGACCGCGACGCCGACGAGGAGCGGGATCTCCTTGACGGCGCCGCGTCTGCGCCGCCGTTTGACCTTGCGCTGGAGTTTGCGGCGCTCGGCGCGCGAGCGGCCGCCGGACGGCGCGGCGGTGCGCCTGGACCCGGTGGGCAGCAGGTTCTCCGCGGGGCTGCTGGGCGCTCCCCGCGGCTTGCCCCGGCTACCCATCGGCGTCCTCGCCGGGCGCCGCTCCGGGGTCGGGCGCCGCTCCGGCGCCGGACGCGGCCCCGGCGCCGGCCTCCGTGTCCGGCACGCGCGCGTAGGCGTCGGGGCGGTCGAGGCGGGTGGCATGGCCGAAGGGCCAGACAATCCAGTCGGCGCGGCCTATCACGTCGTCCAGCGGAACCATCCCGCCCCCCGGGGAGCCCAGGTGGTCGCGGGAGTCGCTGGAGTCGGCCCGGTGGTCGCCGAGGACGAAGAGGGTGCCGTCGGGGACGACGACGTCGAAGGGCACCGTGGACGGGCGGTCGCCGGGGTACAGGAACGCCGACTCGTCGACCGACTGACCGTTCACCCGGATCCACCCCTCCTCGTCGCAGCACACCACGTGGTCCCCGCCCACACCGACAACGCGTTTGATGTAGTCGCCGTGCCCGAAGCCCCCGGTGCCGTCGAAGACGACGACGTCTCCCCTGCGCGGCCGACCGTCGAAACGGTACGCCAACTTATTTACGAGAACCCGGTCGCCGATCCTCAATCCACGCTCCATCGATCCGCTGGGGATCTGGAACGGCTGCAGGACGAAGGTGCTGACCAGCAGCAGGAACAGCAGGAGGATCAGCAGGGTCACGGTGATCCGGCCGCCCGGCAGCCAGTCCCCGATCCGCCCCGCGAACGCGGAACGCGACCGTTCCTCCGGGCCCTCCGGATCCGAGGGCTGCTCGGAGTCGGAAGGGCGGGAGGAGCGGTCGCGCTCCGTGTGCTGTGTTTCGGTGTCCATCGGGGCCAGATGCTATCCGGCCCCGGCGCGGACCCCGGAGGGCGCTCAGCTCTCGCGCTTCTCCTTGATCTTCGCGGCCTTGCCGCGGAGCTCGCGCAGGTAGTACAGCTTGGCGCGGCGGACGTCACCGCGGGTGACGAGCTCGATCTTCTCCACGATCGGGGTGTGCACCGGGAAGGTGCGCTCGACGCCGACGGAGAAGGAGACCTTGCGGACCGTGAAGGTCTCGCGCACGCCGGCGCCCTGACGGCGGATGACGACGCCCTTGAACTGCTGCACACGGGAGCGGTTGCCCTCGATGACGCGCACGTGGACGTTGACGGTGTCGCCGGGGCGGAAGGCCGGGACGTCGCTGCGCAGCGACGCGGCGTCGACGGAGTCGAGCAGGTGAGACATTTCGTCTGCTTTCCTCGCCGATGCCACAGGTCATCGGCGGAAACTAGGTGTTTCGGAATCAGGGTCGTGCGGGTCGGGACGGGCGTCGTCTCCCCCTGTGGCAGGGGCGCGCTCCGGACGGACGCACAACAGCCGCCTATTCTTCCATGCCGGGGGTCCTGCGCCAAAATCGGCCGTACGGTTCCCCGTCCGGGTCGGGCTGCCAGCCCAGGATGGAGAGCATTTCGCGGTCCTTCTTGTCGAAGGCGGCGGGATCGCACCGTTCGATCAGGTCGGGCCGGTTGGCCGTGGTGCGGCGCAGGGCCTCGTCGCGCCGCCAGCGGGCGATCTTCCCGTGGTGGCCGCTGAGCAGCACGTCCGGGATGCCGCGCCCGCGCCACTGCGGCGGCTTGGTGTGGACGGGGCCCTCCAGCAGGTTGGCCATGGCGCCGGGGGCGAAGGAGTCGTCCTGGTGGGACTCGGCGTTGCCCAGCACCCCGGGCAGCAGCCGGGCCACGGCCTCGGTGACGACGAGTACGGCGGCCTCGCCGCCGGCCAGGACGTAGTCGCCGATGGACACCTCGTACACGGGCATCCGGGTCGCGTACTCGTCCACGACCCGGCGGTCGATGCCCTCGTAGCGGGCGGGGGTGAAGATCAGCCAGGGCCGCTCGGAGAGGTGGACGGCGAGTTCCTGGGTGAACGGGCGGCCGCTGGGCGTGGGCACGATGAGGGCGGGCTCGCCGGACCCCGTCTCGTAGCCGTCGGCCAGGACGGAGTCCAGGGCGTCACCCCACGGCTCGGTCTTCATGACCATGCCGGGGCCGCCGCCGTAGGGGGTGTCGTCGACCGTGTTGTGGCGGTCGTACGTCCAGTCGCGCAGGTCGTGCACGTGGACGCCGAGCTGTCCGCGCGCGCGTGCCTTGCCGACGAGGGAGACGTTCAGCGGTTCCAGGTACTCGGGGAAGATCGTGACGACGTCGAGCCGCATTACGCCTCGTCCCCGGCGGTGTCCTTGCCGGCCGCGTCCTCGGCGTCCCGCGCGGAGGCGATCTCGGCCCGGTCGTCGATCAGTCCGGGCGGCGGGTCGATGACCGCGCGCTGCGCGTCGAGGTCGATCGCGGTGACGATCTCGGAGACGAACGGCACGTAGACCTCGCTGCCGTCGGGGCGCTCCACCACGAAGAGGTCCTGGGTGGGCAGGTGGGAGATCTCGGTGATGCGGCCGACCTCGGTGCCGTCCTCGGTGACCACGTCGAGGTCGATCAGCTGGTGGTCGTAGTACTCGTCCTCGTCCTCGGGCCGCTCGGCGGGGTCGACGTCGGCGATCAGGAGGGTGTTGCGCAGCGCCTCGGCGCCGGTGCGGTCGTGGACGCCGGCGAAGCGCAGCAGGAGCCGGCCGCTGTGCACCCGGCCGGACTCGATGGTGAGCGGCCCGGTGGAGGCGGGGTCGGTGGCCAGTACGGCACCGGGCCCGAGCCTCAGCTCCGGCTCGTCCGTGCGGACCTCGACGGTCACCTCGCCCTTGATTCCGTGGGCGCGGCCGATGCGCGCGACTACCAGCTGCACTGTGCTTGCTCTCCTGTCGGTACTGCGAGGAGCCGGTCGGGCTCATACGACTGCGGGCCGGGGACGGCCCAGTGGCCTTCCCCGGCCCGAGCCGGTGCTGCAATTGGCGTCAGCGGACGTGGTCCACGTCGACGAGGTCGACACGGACACCGCGGCCGCCGATGGCGCCCACGACAGTGCGCAGCGCGCGTGCGGTGCGGCCGTTGCGGCCGATCACCTTGCCGAGGTCGTCGGGGTGGACCCGGACCTCGAGCACTCGCCCGCGGCGCAGGTTGCGCGAGGCGACCTGCACATCGTCGGGGTTGTCGACGATGCCCTTCACGAGGTGCTCGAGAGCCTCCTCGAGCATGCTCAGGCCTCGGACGCGGAGGACTCGGCGGCGGCCTCGTCCTTCTTGTCGGCCTTCTTCTTCTGGGTGATCGCCTCACCCTTGCCCTCGTCCTCGCCACCGATCGCCTCGAAGGACGGGCGGGCCGCCTTCTCGGCCGGCTGCAGCAGCGGAGCCGGGGCGGGCTCGCCCTTGAACTTCTGCCAGTCGCCGGTCTTCTTCAGGATGGCGAGCACGGGCTCGGTCGGCTGGGCGCCGACACCGAGCCAGTACGCGACACGCTCGGCGTCGACCTCCATCACCGACGGGTTGTACGTCGGGTGGTACTTGCCGATCTCCTCGATGGCCCGGCCGTCACGGCGGGTACGGGAGTCGGCGACGACGATGCGGTAGTGAGGCGAACGGATCTTGCCCAGACGCTTCAGCTTGATCTTGACTGCCACGGGAGTGGGTTCTCCTGGTTTTGACGTGGTTGGGCACGGCGAGAGAGCCGCGTGGGGTTGCGGTACCCGAGTGCCCGATGGACGCGTCAGCCGGAGGAGAGAGGGGTCCTGTGCGACTGTCGAGTACAGCTAGCCATTGTGCCACACGCGGGCAGGCCCGTCGGACGGCGGGCTCCGGGCCCGCCGTCGGGCGGACCACTCGCCCCCGGGCGACGGCACCCGGCACCGGTCGGGCTGCCACGAGCAGCCGGACCGTCAGCTCATTCCCGCGCCGACCACCTCCGGGATCCGGAACGGCTTGCCGCAGCCGCCGCACATGATCGGCGCCTGGGCCAGCACCGACGGGACGACGCGGACGTTGCGCCCGCAGTCGCAGACCGCCTTCACGCGCACCCCTCCCCCGGAGGAGCCGTGCCGGGCGGCCGGACCGCGGAAGCTGCGGGCCGTGTCGGTCGCGGTGGCGACGGTGTGGGCCTTCAGCGCGCGCTGGAGGCGTTCGATCGTCGGGCGGTACCGGCGCTTCGCCTCGGGGGTGAGCGTGACCAGCGAGAAGCCGCTGCTGGGATGCGGCTCCTCGGGGTGGTCCAGGCCCAGCTCCTCGGCGATCGCGAGGAATCGGCGGTTGTGGTAGCGCCCCGCGCGGGAGGTGTCGCGTACTCCGCGCGCTGCGGCGATGCCGTGGACTGCCTCGTGAAGCAGTCGCTCGAAGGAGAGCTCGTGCCCGCAGGCGGACGACGACTCTCCGATCAGGGACTCGGGCGCGGCAAGATCGGGCAGCTCGGTGTGGTGCCGCTGAATGTCGGCCCACGCCTGCGCCAGCTCTGCGGCGAGAACAGGTGGTGTCGTGCTCACGTAATGACAACGAGCCGGGGTGCCGCTGTGTTCCTATTCCGGGGCATCCCAAATAATTTGCACGTACCAGTCAGTTGCCGCTGATGCGTCCCGACGAGGGCGGGTGCGCTGATCTGCGGAGAAGCCTCACAGCTCGTACCAAGCTGGTGCGTAGTCCGACGTACGCACCGGCGCGTAACCGCCGTCCACACGCCGGAGTGCGAGGGGCCCGCGCGTGCGCAAGGGGCGTTTCGGCCGCTGTCGCCCCGGAGGGATGCCGTCCGAGCGGACGCGCCGACGGACGTGACGTTACCGGGTGCGCCACCGGCGTGCGGCACCGCCCCGCCTCCCGGCGCGTCCGGGCACCGCGCGGTGCCGGTCGGCCCGGCCGACCTTGGCCGGAACCGTGCCGTCGGTGCGGCGGCCACCCACGGTCATCGACCGGCGACACGATCCGGCCATCCGGGCCGGCGCACGGGACGGGGATGTCCCGGGTACCACGCGGCCAGGCCCGTGTTGCCGGGAAGTGAAATCTCGCCACGGTGCCGGGGATCGGGCAAACCGGGCCCCGCCACCACTGGACGCCACGGCGAGCCCGGAGTTACCTGGCATACGGGGGGAGTGCGAGCGCACTGCACGGGGGCCACGGAATCGGGCACGGCGGCAACACTCGGCGATTGGGGCACTTTCCTATGACACCTACGCTCGTGCGGCAGCACTCGTCCCACGCGGAGGCGGCGCCTCACGTGGACCCGCGTGCACGCGCGCGTGACTGGTCCGAGATACAGGAGCGGATGCTCGTACCGCTCTACGAGGCCGTCTACGAGCGACTGGACGTGGGCGGCGACACCCGGATGCTGGGTCTGGGCTGCGGTTCCGGACTCGCGCTGCTGATGGCCGCCTCGCGCGGTGCGGCGGTGACCGGGGTCGACTCCCGCTCCCCGGAACTCCTGGACCTGGCCCGTCGGCGCCTGCTGCCCGGGACCTCCGAGGAGTCCGGGGCGGACAGCACGGTGAGCACGCGCACGCGTGGCGGCGCACCACGGATCGTCCAGGGCACGCCCGGGGACGCGGCGGATCCCACGGCGCCCGCGTTCACGCTGGTGACCGCCTTCGAACCCAGCGGTTGCCGCGCCGGCGACTCCGAGCCGCTCGGTGACCTGCTCGCCCGGGCGGTGCCGCTCGCGGCGCGCGGCGCGGCCGTGGTGCTGGCCGGCTGGGGCCCGCCAGAGCGGTGCGCCACGACGTCGGTGCTGCGGGTGGCGGCCAAGCTCACCGACCCGACGCACGGCACGGGCGGCTGGCGCCCCGCCCTGCGCGACGACCTGGAGGAGGTGGCCCAGCGGGCCGGGCTCAGGCCGGACGGCTCGGGGCGGGTGGCGTGCCCGTTCGGCTACGCGGACACGGGCAGCGCGGTGCGCGGGCTGCTGTCGACCGGCATGTTCGACGCGGCGGTCGCGGCGACCGACCGGGAGCAGGTCGACAAGGAGCTGACGGAGGCGTTGCATCCGCACCGGCGGCCGGACGGGACCGTGTGGATGCCGAACGTCTTCCGTTATCTGATCGCCCGGGTCCCCTGACGACCGGTTCGGACTGGCTTCTTTCGATGCAGGTGTGAATGGTGTGAAGAAGGCGGTCGAGGGTTCCCGCCGTTTCCCCCGGTGGATCATGGACCCCTACGCTGATCCACCGTTCGGGGGAACAGACACATCTGCATACAGGAGCCTGTAGTGCCGCACCGCAAGACCGCACTGCGCCTCGCCGCGCCCGTCGCCGTCCTCGCCCTGGCCCTCACCGCGTGCGGGGGCGGGGACGACGACTCCGGCGCCGACGCGAAGGGCGGGGCGACCGCCGAGGCGACCACCCAGGCCTCGCCGTCGCCCTCCCGGCCCGCCTCGGGCGGCGACATGGCGCAGGGCGAGAGCGCCAGCGGGAAGGTGGCGGAGGACCCCGGCGAGGTCACCTACGACGTCCTGGCGCAGAAGGTCGAGGTGGGCACCGAGGCGGAGGCCGCGAAGGCGGTGGCGGACGCCGCGGACGCCAAGGGCAAGGTGCTGGCCACCGCGCACATCAAGTACACGCACAAGGGCGGACCCGCCCTGACCGAGGGCTCCGACGTGCACGACGGCACCACGGTCTTCGCGGACGGGCAGCGCGGCGGCGTCCTCATCGGCGCCGCCGAGGACGCGCCGGGCTGCGAGGACCCGTACGACGTCGAGAGCTGGAAGCAGGGCGAGAGCCATGTCTTCTGCGAGACCTACGTGATCCCCGCGGGCGCCACCAGCGTCGAGGTCCACTGGTCGGAGGAGGACGGCGAGCCCTACGTCTGGAAGTTCCCGCAGAAGTAGACAGCCCCGCCAGGGGTGCTCACGCCTCCGGGTCGTCCTTCGTCAGCCGGGTGATCCCGGCGATGCGGTACGCCTCCGCCTCGTCCAGCGTCTCGCTCGCCAGCAGCGACTCGGCGAGCGCGTCCAGCTGTCCCCGGTGGTCGCGCAGCTTGCGCACGGCCTCCTCGTAGCAGGAGTCCACGACCCGCCGCATCTCCCCGTCGATCGCGTCCAGCGTCTGGGGTGCGGCGGCGAGGCCGTACGCCTGCTGGGCGTCGCCGGGCAGGGCGGAGAGCCTGCCGACCCGCTCGCTCATGCCCCACCGCGCGACCATCCCGCGGGCGATGTTGGTGACCTGTTCGAGGTCGCTCTCCGAACCGGTCGTGATCACCCCGTACACGACGTGCTCGGCCGCCATGCCGCCGAGCGCCCCGATGATCCGCCCGCGCAGGTACTCCTCCGTGTACGCGTACTTGTCCGCGTCCGGCGTCGACAGCGTCACCCCGAGCGCCCGGCCGCGCGGCACGATCGTGATCTTGCGGACGGGGTCGGCGCCCGGCTGCAACATGCCCAGCAGGGCGTGACCGCTTTCGTGGTAGGCGGTGCGCCGGCGCTCCTCCTCGGGCATCACCAGCGGGCGCTCGGCCCCCAGCTGGACCTTCTCCAGCGCCTCGGAGAGGTTCGCCTGCGTCACCCGCTCCTGCTTCCGCTTCACCGCGAGCAACGCCGCCTCGTTGGCGAGGTTGGCGAGCTCGGCGCCGGTCATGCCCGGCGTCGTACGGGCCACCTGGGCGAGGTCGACGTCCGGGGCGAGCGGGATCTCACGGGTGTGGATCTCCAGGATCGCCTCCCGGCCACCGCGGTCCGGCGGCGAGACGCTGACCACCCGGTCGAAGCGGCCGGGCCGGGTCAGGGCCGCGTCCAGGATGTCCGCGCGGTTGGTGGCCGCGATGACGATCACGCCCTCCGAACCGGAGAAGCCGTCCATCTCGGTGAGGATCTGGTTCAGGGTCTGCTCGCGCTCGTCGTGGCCGCCCATGCCGGAGCCGCCGCCGCGGGCGCGGCCGATGGTGTCGATCTCGTCGATGAAGATGATCGACGGCGCCACCTTGCGCGCCTCCGCGAACAGCTCCCGCACCCGGGAGGCGCCCACGCCCACGATCATCTCGATGAACTCGGACGCCGACGCGGAGAAGAACGGCACCCCCGCCTCGCCGGCCACCGCGCGCGCGAGGAGCGTCTTTCCGGTACCGGGCGGGCCGGTCAGCAGCACGCCCCGGGGCATCTTGGCGCCCATGCGGCGATAGGCGTCCGGGTTCTTCAGGAAGTCGACGACGTCACTCAGCTCGCCCTCCACCTCGTCGATCCCCGCGACGTCGGCGAAGGTGGTGCGCGGCTTCCCGGCCTCCAGCTCGACCGGCTTCGGCGGCGCCTTGCGGCCCAGCATCCCGCCCGCCCCGCCGCCCAGGGCACCCCGCATGCGCCGGGCGATGAAGATCCACAGCACCACCAGGATCAGCATCGGGGCCAGCGCGATCAGCAGGTTGGCCAGGAAGCTGCGGTGCTGCACGACGGGCTCGGCGGTGACCGTGACCTTGTTCTTCGTCAGCTCGGCCCAGAGCTGGTCGTCCGCGAAGGTCGGCCGCTCGGTCGTGAACTTGGTGTACGTCCCGTCGCCCTCGGGATTGTCCCGGGCCTTCCTCAGCTGCCCCTGGATCGCGTCGCCCTTGGCGTAGATCTTGCTGACGTTGCCCTCGTCGACCTGCTTGCTGAACTCCGTGTAGGAGATGGTCGGCTCGTCGCCCTCGTTGAAGAAGGAGAGCACGAGGTTGGCGATGAGGTACACGATCAGCGCGGCCAGGATCAGGTTCCACCAGCCGCCGCGCATCCGCCGGCCACCGGGCGGCGGCTTGGGCGGCTCGTCGGGCGTGCCCTCGGTCCGCCAGGGCGGCTCCGGTGCCTTGCGCGGCGGGGACGGATTGGTCATATCCGGACGCTACGACAGGAAAGCCGCGCGGGCATGTGGGTGTACCGGATGTACGACGCCGGGGCACCCCCTGCGAAAGGAGACGCCCCGGCGACGCACTACGCCCGGACGGGCGGCGGTCAGCCCATGAACTTCTTGAACTCGTCCGGCAGCTCGAAGTCCTGCCCGCCCTGCTGCGGCAGCCCCAGCGCGCCCCCGCTCTGCGCGGCGGCGGCGCGACGGGCGGCCTCCTCCTGCTCCTGCTGCTTGCGCTTCATCGGGTTGCCCGAGCGCTGCTTGCCCTTGGCCTTCTTCTGCTGCTTCTTCTGCCGGCCGGGGCCGCCACCCATGCCGGGCATCCCCGGCATCCCGGGCATGCCGCCGCCCTGGGCCATGCGGGACATCATCTTGCGGGCCTCGAAGAACCGCTCGACCAGGTTCTTCACGGCGCTGACCTCGACGCCGGAGCCCTTGGCGATACGGGCCCGGCGCGAGCCGTTGATGATCGTCGGTTCCTGGCGCTCGGCCGGGGTCATCGACTTGATGATGGCGGCCGTGCGGTCGACGTCGCGCTCGTCGAGGTTGTTGATCTGGTCCTTCATCTGGCCCATGCCGGGCAGCATGCCGAGCAGCTTGCTGATGCTGCCCATCTTCCGGACCTGCTCCATCTGGGCCAGGAAGTCGTCCAGGGTGAAGTCCTGGCCCTTCTTGGACGCCAGCTTGGAGGCCATCTTCTCGGCCTCTTCCTGGCTGAACGTCTTCTCCGCCTGCTCGATCAGGGTGAGCAGGTCACCCATGTCGAGGATGCGGGAGGCCATCCGGTCCGGGTGGAAGGCGTCGAAGTCGTCGAGCTTCTCGCCGTTCGAGGCGAACATGATCGGCTTGCCGGTCACCGAGGCGATCGACAGGGCCGCACCACCGCGGGCGTCGCCGTCGAGCTTGGAGAGCACCACGCCGTCGAAGCCGACGCCGTCGCGGAAGGCCTCGGCGGTGTTGACCGCGTCCTGACCGATCATCGCGTCGACGACGAAGAGGATCTCGTCCGGCGAGACCGCGTCCCGGATGTCCGCGGCCTGCTGCATCAGCTCCTGGTCGATGCCCAGGCGGCCGGCGGTGTCGACGATGACCAGGTCGTGGACCTTGGCCTTGGCGAACTCGATGGAGTCCTTTGCGACCTTGACCGGGTCGCCCACGCCGTTGCCCGGCTCGGGGGCGTAGACCGCGACACCGGCGCGCTCGGCGACGACGCTCAGCTGGTTGACGGCGTTGGGGCGCTGGAGGTCGCAGGCCACGAGCAGCGGGGAGTGGCCCTGCTCCTTGAGCCAGTGGCCGAGCTTGCCCGCGAGGGTGGTCTTACCGGCACCCTGGAGACCGGCCAGCATGATCACGGTCGGCGGCTGCTTGGCGAAGCGCAGGCGGCGGGTCTCGCCGCCCAGGATGCCCACCAGCTCCTCATTGACGATCTTGAGGACCTGCTGGGCGGGATTGAGCGCCTTGGAGACCTCGGCGCCCAGGGAGCGCTCCTTGACCTTCTTGATGAAGGCGCGCACGACGGGCAGCGCCACGTCGGCCTCGAGGAGCGCGATGCGGATCTCGCGGGCCGTGGCGTCGATGTCCGCCTCGGTCAGCCTGCCTTTGCCCCGGAGGGATTTAAAGGTGGCTGACAGGCGGTCGGAGAGAGTATCGAACACGGCGGCGTAGGTCCTCGCGTCGGCGTTGGTGTGGGTCGCCCTCAAGGGTATCCGGCCCGGCAGGCAAAGTGTCCCTGCCCGCCGCAGAGAGCGGACGGTCACCCCCGCAGCGACTCCTCCAGCTCCCGGGCCAGCGACGCCGCCTCGTCCCCGGGCAACGGCACCCCCTCGCCCCGCGTCACATAGAACGCGTCCACCGCGTTCGCCCCCAGCGTCGACACGTGCGCGCTCCGTACCCGCACCCCCGCCGCCTCGAGTGCCCGCCCGAGCCGGAACAGCAGCCCCGGCGCGTCCTGGGCGCGGACCTCGATCACCGTGGCCAGCCGGGACGCGGCCGGGGCGACGGTGACGCGGGGCGGGGGCGGCTCCACGCCCCGGCGCCGGGGGTGGGCGGCGTCCCGTTCGGCGAGCCGTGCGGCGATGTCCAGGGTGCCGTCCAGGGCCCTGACCAGGTCGGCGCGGAGCCGGGCGGCCTGGGGCAGGGAGCCGTACTGGGCGGCGACCCGCCAGTCGAGGAGCAGGACGGAGCCCTCGACGCCGTCCGGCAGCGGCACGGACCGCAGCTCGGCGGTGCGGACGGTCAGCCGGTGCATGGCCAGGACGCCCGCCACGGCGGGGAGCACGCCCGCCTGGTCGGGCACGGCGATCAGCAGCTCCACGCCGAGGGGCTCGGGACCGTCGGCCGAGGAGGAAGGGGAGGGAGCCGGGGCGGACTCGGCGGGCGGCTCCGTCTGGGCCCGCAGCGCCAGTACCGGACCGCCGGTACGGAAGGCCTCGACCGCGAGCCGCTCCTGTTCGGCGGTGGGCGCGGCGGTCTCGGCCTCGGGCTGCGGCTCCCCGGCCAGCACTCCGGAGACCCGTTTCACCAGGTCGGCGACGAGGGAGCCGCGCCAGGACGACCAGGCGGCCGGCCCGGTGGCCAGCGCGTCCGCCTCGGTCAGCGCGTGCAGCAGCTCCAGCGTGTGCTCGGTGCCGACCGCCTGCGCGACCGCGCGCACGGTGGCCGGGTCGTCCAGGTCGCGCCGGGTGGCGGTCTCCACGAGCAGCAGGTGATGGCGTACGAGGGTGGCCAGGACGGCCGTGTCCGCGCCGTCGAAGCCGATGCGGGCGGCGACGTCCCGGGCGATGGTCTCGCCGGCCACGGAGTGGTCGCCGGGCCAGCCCTTGCCGATGTCGTGCAGCAGCGCGGCGACCAGGAGCAGGTCGGGGCGGTGCACCCGGCGGGTGAACCCGGCGGCGCGGACGGCGGTCTCGATCAGGTGCCGGTCCACGGTCCACAGGTGCACGGCATTGCGCTGCGGGCGGCAGCGGACCCGCTCCCAGTCGGGCAGCAGCCGGGTGACCAGTCCCTCGGCCTCCAGCGCCTCCCAGACCTGCACCGTGGGGCGGCCCGAGCCCAGCAGGGTCACCAACTGCTCACGCGCCTCAGCGGGCCAGGGCGTGGGCAGGGGGCGCGCGGTGGCCGCCAGGCGCCGTACGGCGTGCCGGGAGAGCGGGAGTCCGGCCTGCGCGGCGGCGGCCGCGGCACGCAGCGGGAGTACGGGGTCGCGTTCGGGGCGCGCGGTGCGGGCGAGCACCGCCTCGCCGTCCTGCTCCACGACACCCTCGGCGAGCGGGGAGCGCTCGCCGACCGGTTTCCCGCCGTTCCTTCCGTTCATCATGGCGCGCAGCCGTGGCCGTACGGACCGCGAGCGGAGCACGCGGCCCACCTCGCGCCAGGTGACGTCGCCCGCGTAGGAGATGACGCGGGCCGCCTCGTACACCTGTCGCAGCAGCGCGTCGGCGTCCAGCAGGCCCAGCTCGGCCGCCACCTGGTCCTGTTCCTGCAGGGCCAGCCGGTCGGTCGCCCGGCCCGTCGCCAGGTGGAGGGCGTCGCGCACGTCGAGCAGGCGCCGCCCGGCCTCGGCGAGTCCCTCGCGCGGGGCGTCGGCGAGCCAGGAGGCGGCGACGGCACGCAGCGCGGTGGCGTCGCGCAGGCCGCCCCGGGCCTCCTTGAGGTCGGGTTCGAGCAGGAACTGCAGCTCGCCCTGGCGTTCGGCGCGCTCGGCGCACAGGTCGCGGAGTTCGGGGAGGCGCTTGGGGGCCTGGTTGCGCCAGTCGGCGAGGACGGCGGTGCGCAGCGAGGCGGTCAGGCCGAGGTCTCCGGCCAGGTGGCGGGCGTCCAGGAGACCGAGGTGGACCTTGAGGTCCTCGCCCGCCGTCTTCCGGGCCTGTTGCGGGGTGCGTACGGAGTGGTCGAGGTCGATGCCGAGGTCCCACACCGGGTACCAGAGGCGGTCGGCTAGTGCGGCGACGGCCTTGTCGTCCCGGCCGTCGTGCAGCAGGAGCAGGTCCAGGTCGCTGCGCGGGGACAGCTCGCCGCGCCCGTAGCCGCCGACCGCGACGAGCGAGACCCCGGTGTGTCCCTCGGTGGCCGCGCCGAAGAGGCCCGCCAGCCAGTCGTCCGTCAGTTCGGCGAGCGCCCTGCGGCGCGGCGGCCCGGACCGCGCCCCCTCGGTGAGGAGGCGCAGCCGGGCCGCCGCGTAGCCGCCGGGTCCCGAGTCCTCTGCTTCGTCCGTCACGCCCGTACTCGTCACCCGGCGACTCCCGTTCCGTTGTCGTGCCTCGGAGCTGGCCCAGAGCTGCTCAGAGCGCGTCGGGTCCGCGCTCGCCGGTCCTGACCCGTACGGCCGTGTCGACCGGGACCGCCCAGACCTTGCCGTCGCCGATCTTGCCGGTGCGGGCCGCCTTGACGACGACGTCGATCAGCTGCTCGGCGTCGTCGTCCTCGACCAGGACCTCGATGCGGATCTTGGGCACCAGGTCGACGGTGTACTCGGCACCCCGGTAGACCTCGGTGTGTCCGCGCTGGCGGCCGTAGCCGCTGGCCTCGGTGACGGTCAGGCCGTGGACCCCGAAGGCCTGGAGGGCCTCCTTGATCTCGTCGAGCCGGTGCGGCTTGACGACGGCGGTGATGAGCTTCATGCGTCCACCTTCTTGCTCGGGGCCGACCCGGCCGTGGAGGCGGCCGGCGTGGCGGCCGTCCGGGCGGCACCGCCGCCGGCGCCGCTGAAGTCGTATGCGGTCTCGGCGTGCTCGGCCTGGTCGATGCCGGCCACCTCGACGTCCTCCGATACCCGCATGCCGATCGTCTTGTCCAGCAGGAAGGCGAGGACCGCGGAGACGACCAGGGAGTAGGCGAGGACGCCGAAGACGCCCGCGCACTGCTTCCAGAACTGGTCGAGGCCGCCGCCGTAGAAGAGGCCCTCGACGTCGGACTGGCCCTTGCCGCTGGCGAAGAAGCCGATGAGCAGCGAGCCGAGGATGCCGCCGACGAGGTGGACGCCGACCACGTCGAGGGAGTCGTCGTAGCCGAGCTTGTACTTCAGGCCGACGGCCATGGCGCAGACCACGCCGGCGATGAGCCCGACGGCGATCGCGCCGAGCGGGGAGACCGCGCCGCCCGCCGGGGTGATGGCGACCAGGCCGGAGACGGCGCCGGAGGCCGCGCCCAGGGTGGTGAAGGCGCCGTGCCGGATCTTCTCGTAGGCGAGCCAGCCGAGGACGGCGGCGCCGGTGGCGACCTGGGTGTTGACGAACATCAGCGCGCCGACGCCGTCGTCGTTGCCGAGCCACGACCCGGCGTTGAAGCCGAACCAGCCGAACCAGAGCAGACCGGCGCCGAGCATGACCAGCGGGAGGCTGTGCGGGCGCATCGGGTCCTTCTTGAAGCCGACCCGCTTGCCGATGACGAGGATCACGCCGAGGGCGGCGGCACCGGCGTTGATGTGCACGGCCGTGCCGCCGGCGAAGTCGATGACGCCCAGTTCGAAGGCCCAGCCGCCGGCGCCCCAGACCCAGTGGGCGACCGGGAAGTAGACGATCGTGGCCCACAGGGCGATGAAGAGTGCCCAGGCCGTGAACTTCACCCGGTCCGCGAGGGCGCCGCTGATCAGGGCGGGGGTGAGGACGGCGAACATGAGCTGGAAGACCAGGAAGACGAAGACGGGGATGGTGTAGCCGTCCCACAGCTCGGTCAGGCCGATGTTGCTGAGTCCGACCCAGTCCGAGTTCCAGCCGACGACGCTGCCGGAGTCGGTACCGAACGCCATGGAGAAGCCGTAGAGCACCCACAGGACGGTGACGATGCCGAGGCTGATGAAGCTCATCATCAGCATGTTCAGGGTGCTCTTGACGCGGACCATGCCTCCGTAGAAGAAGGCCAGGGCCGGGGTCATGAGCATCACCAGGGCGGAGCAGATGAGCATGAAGCCCGTGTTGGCGGCAGAGAGCTCCGTCTCTGCGGCGAGCGTGATGGCTGGAGCCATCGGCGTCTCCTCGTCGTTGGTGCGGCCCCGTGGGGGCGAAGCCTGGCGGTCGGGCGGTGAGGGGTGGGCCGGTTATGCGCCACGACATTGACGCAGCGCGGTTTCGGTGGAAGCCCCTCGTTGTTTCGCCGCCGTGACGAAGGCACGGTGCGTGTTACGCGTGGGTGAACGGCCGGGTGCGGGCCGGTGCGGTCGTGGTCGTGACCGAGCCGTCCGGCCCGGAACGCAGACCGGCCGCGGCGGCCTCCGAATGACCTGGCATGGGGGAGCCGAGTCGGGCAGTTCGGGAGGGCCGGCCGCGGCCGGGGCTGGTGGGGGTTCAGACCGCTTCCGCGGTCTCCGGCAGCTCGACGGCGAGCCGTTCGGTGAGGTCGACGACCTCACCGAGGTCGCCGAAATCGCGTACGGCCGTGTCGACGGTCTTGCGGATGCGGGTGTTGACGCGTTCGGAGCGGACCTTCTTGGCGATGCCCATGGCCTCCATGGCCAGGACGGTGCTCTCCTCGGGTTCGCGGCGCAGCAGGTGCACGGTGGCCATGCCGATCAGGTTCAGCGCGTAGGAGCGCTGGTGCTCCTCGTCCTTGGCGAACAGCTCCACGGCCCGGCGCATCAGGGGGTCGGCGAGGGAGGCGTAGGCGGGGCTGCGGCCGGCCACGTAGGCGAGGTCGCGGAAGGAGTGGCTGTTCTCCCCGTACAGCTCGGCCTCGGAGAAGAAGCGGATCCAGTCGGGGTCCGGCTCGTCCCACTCGTCGGCCTCGGCGAAGATGTCCTCCGCCATGCGCACCGCGCGCTTGGTGCGGCCGGGCTGGCCCATGTTGGCGTAGGCGCGGGCCTCCATCGCGTACAGCATCGACTGGGTGCGGGGGCTGGCGCAGTCCCGGCTGCCGTACTGGGCGAGGTGGATCAGCTCCAGGGCGTCGTCGGGCCGGCCGAGGTGGATCATCTGGCGGCTCATGCTGGAGAGGATGTACGAGCCGAGCGGCCGGTCCCCGGCCTCCTTGGCGGCGTGCAGGGCGAGCACGAAGTACTTCTGCGCGGTGGGCTGGAGCCCCACGTCGTACGACATCCAGCCGGCCAGCTCGGCCAGCTCGGCGGCGACCTTGAAGAGCTTGGCGCGGGTGGTCTCGGTCTGCGGTTCCTGGAGCAGGTCGGTGACCTCGTGCAGCTGGCCGACCACGGCCTTGCGGCGCAGGCCGCCGCCGCACTGGGCGTCCCAGCGGCGGAACATCACGGCCGTGGACTCCAGCAGGTCGAGCTCCGGCCTGGACAGGCGGCCGCGCGCGCGGGAGGCGGGCGCGGCGGACTCGCGGTCGGCCGACGGGCCGGCGGAGGGTGTGGGGACGAGCCAGCGCTGCATGGGTTCGATGAGGGACGGGCCCGCGGAGAGGGCCAGCGAGCTCCCGAGGAAGCCGCGCCGCGCCAGCATGAGGTCGCTGCGCGAGAACTCGCTGAGCAGGGCCACGGTCTGCGGGCCCGTCCAGGGGAGGTCGACGCCGGTCGCGGAGGGCGTGGGGCGGGTGGATCGCAGGCCCAGGTCCTCGACGGAGACGACGACGCCGAACCGCTCGGAGAACAGCTCGGACAGGATCCGCGGGATCGGCTCGCGCGGGTTCTCCCCGTCGAGCCAGCGGCGCACGCGTGAGGTGTCGGTGGAGATGTGGTTGGCGCCCAACTGGCGGGCCCGGCGGTTGACCTGGCGGGCCAGCTCGCCCTTGGACCAGCCGCTGCGGGCGAACCAGGAGGTGAGCAGCTCGTTCGGGCGCTTGTCGGCGTGCGACGCGCTCCCCGCGCTCGTACCGCTTCCGCCGTTGCCACTCACTGGAACGCCCCCATCCCTGAGACCACCTGTCGCCGAGTGCGCCAAGCCCTATCAGAATGCCGGTGGCCCGGGCCCTCCGTCCGGTGGTTGGCACCCTTCGAACGGAAAGCCGGGTTGCCTCCGGCATACCCACAAGTGCATGTGCCCCAAGGCTCCATGCACACAAAGTAGTCCTACGATCACTCGTCCAGCCATGGCGATTGCGGAATCGCCACCATTCGCCACCCCTTCGAATGAACTCGCGGTGGCCGGGACGCGATTCACTTGACATAGGCCAACCGGGAGTCGGTGCAACGGTGCACACCGGGGCGTGCGCCGTGGGACGCACCACCCCGGAGTGCCTCCGGACGCTGTCTGAACCGCGTCGGACTGGGGATTTGGAAGCAGAGAGTCACGTTTCACGTCCGCTGCGTAACCGCCGCTGCGTCGGACCCGTTGGAGGGGGCATGGGCTTCACGATCGGCATCGGCAGCAGTCGGGGCTTGCGCGAGATCCGACCCGGCGCGCGTCGCCGCGGCCGCCCCTCGGAGTGCACCGTCGTGGCCGAGTTCACCGGGCTGTGGGGCTGGGACGTGGTGCCGGGCGCCCGGACCGCCCAGGGCGCCTGCTCGTGCGGCCTGCCCGACTGCCCGGCGCCGGGCGCACACCCCCTGGACTTCGCGCCCCGGGTGCCCGCCGGGGCGACCCTGGACGAGGCGAGCGAGGCCTGGTCCCGGTTCCCCGGGGCTGCGGTGATGCTGGCGGTCGGGCGGACCTTCGACGTGATCGAGGTGGCCGAGCCCGCCGGGCTGCGGGCGCTGGCCCGGCTGGAGCGCATGGGCGTCCCGCTCGGGCCGGTCGCGGCGACCCCGCAGGGCCGCGCCCAGTTCTTCGTCGCTCCGGGCGCCGCGGCCGAGCTGCCCCGGCTGCTGTACCGGATGGGCTGGGACGACCCGTCCGCCCTCGACCTGCGTGGCCTCGGCCCCGGCACGTACCTCACGGCCCCGCCCTCCGACCGCGGCGGCCGGGGCCCGGTGCGCTGGCTGCGCCCTCCGGCCCTCGACTCGGCCACGAAGCCCCCGGCGGCCCGGCTGCTCCTGGGCACGCTGGCCTACGTGGCCCACCGGTCCCGGGCGTAGGCCTCCGCCAACGGCGAAGCGCCCGTCTCCCGGTCCGGGAGGCGGGCGCTTCTCGCCCGGTGCGGGCGCGGTGCGCCGGCAGTCGGCGTCACTCGCCGATGAGGGCGTCCACGAAGGCCGCGGGCTCGAACGGCGCCAGGTCGTCCGCGCCCTCTCCGAGTCCGATCAGCTTGACCGGCACGCCCAGCTCGCGCTGGACGGCGACCACGATGCCGCCCTTGGCCGTGCCGTCCAGCTTGGTGAGCACGATGCCGGTGATGTTGACGACCTCGGCGAAGACGCGGGCCTGGATCAGACCGTTCTGGCCGGTGGTGGCGTCGAGCACCAGCAGCACCTCGTCCAGCGGCGCGTGCTTCTCCACGACGCGCTTGACCTTGCCCAGCTCGTCCATCAGGCCGGTCTTGGTGTGCAGGCGGCCGGCGGTGTCGATGAGCACGACGTCCGACCCCATCTCCTTGCCCTCCTTGACCGCGTCGAAGGCGACGGAGGCGGGGTCGCCGCCCTCGGGTCCGCGCACGGTGTGGGCGCCGACCCGCTCGCCCCAGGTCTGGAGCTGGTCCGCGGCGGCGGCACGGAAGGTGTCGGCGGCGCCGAGCACGACGCTGCGGCCGTCGGCCACCAGGACGCGGGCGAGCTTGCCCGTGGTGGTGGTCTTGCCGGTGCCGTTCACACCGACGACCATCACGATGCCGGGCTTGCTCGTGGCCGGTTCGGTCTTGACCTCGCGGTCCATGTCGGGGCCGACCAGGGTGATCAGCTCCTCGCGCAGCAGGGTGCGCAGCTCCTCCGGCGTGCGGGTGCCGAGGACCTTCACCCGTTCGCGGAGCCGCTCGACCAGTTCCTGGGTGGGCTGCACGCCGACGTCGGCGGTGAGGAGCGTGTCCTCGATCTCCTCCCAGGTGTCGTCGTCGAGGTGCTCCCGGGACAGCAGGGTCAGCAGGCCCTTGCCGAGGGCGTTCTGCGAGCGGGAGAGGCGGGCACGGAGCCGGACCAGTCGGCCGGCGGTGGGCTCGGGAACCTCGATCTGCGGGATCTCGAGCTCTTCGACGACGGGCGGCTCCTCGACGGTGGCGGTGCCGCCGTCCGGGAGGTCGACCTCCTCTATCGTCCGGCGCGTTTCGTCGCGCGGCGTCTCGGCCTCGTCGCCGACGTGCGGCTCGGCCGGAGGGGCGGTGATGTCGGGCGCGGCGGAGGGCGGCTCGGGCAGCTGCTTCTTGCGGCGGCTGCCGACGACCAGCCCGCCGAGCGCGCCGATCACGACCACGGCGATGACTACAGCAAGGATGACGATTTCCATAACGGGACCAGTATGCGTGACCCCCGGCACGGCCCCCCGCTATCGGTCGCTTGTGGTTTCCACCAAAGGACAAAGGCCCCTGGAAGGAGCGAGTCGGAGCAAAGTACGATGGAGAAGGCCGCGTCAACGCGCGTAGAGTCCCGACCGGCCCCTCTTCCCCACGATCGAGGCACGGACCCCCCACATGAGCAAGACCGCCGAGAACGAAGGCGCCCTGGAGACCCGCGGCATCGAGCAGGTGCCTGACCACGAGCGCACCGCCCGGACCCGCGAGCTGTTCCCGACCTGGGTCGGCGCCAACATCAGCGTGCTGCTGCTCACGATGGGCGCCAGCCTCGTCGTGGCGTACCGGCTCAACTTCTGGCAGGCCCTGGTCGTCGCGGGGGCCGCGCCGGTCGTGTCGTACGGCCTGGTCGGGCTGATCGGCATCGCCGGCAAGCGGGGCGGCGCTCCCGGGATGGCGCTGTCCCGTGCCGTGTTCGGGCAGCGGGGCAATCTGCTGCCCGGTTCGCTGATCTGGGTCGCCCGCTGGGGCTGGGAGACGATCAACGCGGTGACCGGTGCCTACGCGCTGCTCACCGTGCTGGACATCGTCTTCGGCATACGCGCCAACAGCGTGCTGGACATGGTGACGCTGCTCGCCTTCGTGGTGGCGACGTTCGCGATCTCGGGGCTGGGCATCAACGCCGTGCAGAAGTGCAACAAGTACGCGGCGTACCTCTTCGGCGCCTTCTCGGTGCTGGTCCTCGGTTACCTGGTGGTCGACACCGACTGGTCCGCGGTGTTCGACCGGTCCGCCGGTTCGGTGGCCGCGATGATCACGGGTGTGGGTCTGATCGCGGCGGGCGGCGTCAGCTGGATCCCGTCCGCTCCGGACTTCACCCGGTACCTGCCGCGCACGGCGTCCTCGAAGGGGATCGTCGGGGTTACGGTCGGCGGCGCGGGCATCGTCGTCCTGCCGATGGTGCTGATGGGCGCGGTCATGGCGGTCTCCACGCCGGATCTGGCCTCGGCCGCCGACCCGGTCTCCTTCCTGGGCGAGATCCTGCCGACCTGGATCGCGGTGCCGTACCTGCTGATCGCGCTGATCGGCATGCTGCTGATCAACTCGATGTCGATGTACTCGGCCGGGTTCACCGCGCAGACCCTGGGCTTCAAGGTCCCGCGGCACTGGGCGGTCTCGGTCAACGCCGTGATCTCGCTGGTCTTCGGCGGCGTGCTGATGCTGGTGGCGACCAGCTTCATGGGGTCCTTCATCGCGTTCCTGTCGCTGCTCGCGGTCGCCTTCTCCGCCTGGGTCGGCGTGTTCGGCGCGGACATGCTGCGCGGCCGGGAGTACGACGGCGAGGCCCTGGCCGACACCGGCCGCACCAGCGCCTACTGGTACCGCGGCGGCTTCTCCCCCGCGGCGGTCGTCGCCTGGGCGGTGGGCCTGGCCGCCGGTCTGCTGTTCACCACGTCCGACTGGTTCACCGGGCCGCTCGCCGCGAACAACTTCGTCGGCGAGTACGGGCTGGGCTGGGTCGCCACGGTCGTGATCTCCGCCCTGCTGTACGCGGTGCTGCCGAAGCCGGCGCTGATCGTCCCGGGAGTTCGCCCGGACCGGGCCGAGCAGCCCGAGGCCGAGACCGTGGCCGTCTGACGTTCGCCGGGCCGCGGCACACCGCCGCCCCGCCCGGAAGTGACCGGGCGGGGCGGCGGACGGTACGGGGAGGGGGCGGCGGGGACTTGGCCCTCCTCCCCGGGCTCGGGGTGGGGTGGGGGTCAGCCCATTTCCTCCAGGGCCTTGCCCTTGGTCTCCTTCACGAACTTGAGCACGAAGGGGATGGAGAGGGCGGCGAAGATCGTGTAGATCACGTAGGTGCCGGAGAGGTTCCAGTCGGCCAGTGACGGGAAGCTCGCGGTGATGGCCCAGTTGGCGATCCACTGCGCGGAGGCGGCCACGCCCAGGGCGGCGGCACGGATCCGGTTGGGGAACATCTCGCCGAGGAAGACCCACACGACCACACCCCACGACAGGGCGAAGAAGAGGACGAAGAGGTGGGCGGCGATCAGCGCGACCCAGCCCTGGGTGGCCGGGAGCTTGCCGTCGACCAGGTCGAAGGAGAAGGCCCAGGCCTCCAGCGCCAGCCCGACCACCATGCCGACGGAGCCGATCAGGGCGAGCGGCTTGCGGCCGACACGGTCCACGAAGATCATCGCGATCACGGTGCCGATGATGTTGATGATCGACGTCGTGAACGAGTAGAAGAACGAGTCGGCGGGGTTGACGCCGACCGACTGCCACAGCGTCGAGGAGTAGTAGAACGCGACGTTGATGCCGACGAACTGCTGGAAGACCGACAGGCCGATACCGATCCAGACGATCGGTTTGAAGAAGAAGCTGCCGCCCAGCAGGTCCTTGAAGGAGGACTTCTCCTCGCGGTGCATGGCGTGCTCGATCTCGGTGACGCGGGCGTCGAAGTCCACGTCCTTGCCCTCGACCTCTTCGAGGATCTTCTTGGCGCGCTCGCGCTTGCCCACCGAGATCAGGAAGCGGGGGGACTCGGGGATGGCGAAGGACAGCAGGCCGTACAGGACGGCCGGGATCACCATGACGCCGAGCATGACCTGCCAGGCCTCCAGGCCCATCAGCTCGCCGCGCTGGTCGCCGCCGGCGGCGTTCAGCAGACCCCAGTTGACCAGCTGGGAGACGGCGATGCCGATGACGATCGCGGCCTGCTGGAAGGAGCCGAGCCGGCCGCGGTAGGCGGGCGGGGACACCTCGGCGATGTAGGCGGGACCGATCACCGAGGCCATGCCGATGGCGAAGCCGCCGATGACACGCCACATGGCGAGGTCCCACAGCGCGAAGGGCAGCGCGGAGCCCACGGCACTGACAGTGAACAGGACCGCCGCGATCTGCATGCACCGGATACGGCCGATGCGGTCGGCGATGCGGCCCGCGGTCGCGGCACCGATGGCGCAGCCGATCAGAGCCACGGCGATGACCTGGGCCAGCACCGCGGAACCGACGTCGTAACGGTCCCGGATGGCCTCGACCGCACCGTTGATCACGGAACTGTCGTAACCGAACAGGAAACCGCCCATCGCGGCCGCCGCCGCGATGAAGATGACGTGCCCGAGATGATCGGGATGAGCCGTCCCGGCTCCTGAACTACCTGCCTGTGTGCGGGACACGTGTACTCCTCGGGCTACCGGCAACGCTGCCGGGGCGGTTCACCCTTCGAGGCACCGACGAAGGAACCTGAAGGTAAAAGCAACGTTGCAGAGACTATGCCTTCAAGTATCGAAGTCAATAGGACGAGAGCTGTGAGTTTCAGGGAAGCCGAAGCGATTATGTGTTCAAGTCTTGAAGAATCGGTCCTCAGGACTGGCGCAGCCGCTGACTGATGACCTTCGACACACCGTCGCCCTGCATGGACACGCCGTAGAGCGCGTCGGCGACCTCCATCGTGCGCTTCTGGTGCGTGATGACGATCAGCTGCGAGGCCTCCTGGAGCTCCTGCATGATCCGGATCAGCCGTTGCAGGTTGGTGTCGTCCAGCGCCGCCTCGACCTCGTCCATCACGTAGAACGGACTCGGCCGGGCCTTGAAGATCGACACCAGCATCGCCACCGCGGTCAGCGAGCGCTCCCCGCCGGAGAGCAGCGACAGCCGCTTGACCTTCTTGCCCGGGGGCCGGGCCTCGACGTCCACGCCCGTGGTGAGCATGTTGTCAGGGTCGGTCAGGATCAGCCGCCCCTCACCGCCCGGGAACAGCCTGCTGAAGACGCCCTCGAACTCCCGGGCGGTGTCCCGGAAGGCCTCGGTGAAGACCTGCTCGACGCGCTCGTCGACCTCCTTGACGACCTGGAGCAGGTCGGCGCGGGTCTTCTTCAGGTCCTCCAGCTGCTCGCTGAGGAACTGGTGCCGCTCCTCCAGCGCCGCGAACTCCTCCAGCGCCAGCGGGTTGACCTTGCCGAGCTGCTGGTAGGCGCGCTCGGCGGCCTTCAGCCGTTTCTCCTGCTCGGCGCGGACGAAGGGGCGCGGGCGGTTACGCGGATGCTCCGGGTCTTCCGGGAGCTCCTCGCCGTCGGCGGGGGGCGAGGGCGGCACCTCTTGATGGGGGCCGTACTCGGCCGCGAGCCCCGCCGGTTCCACACCGAGTTCCTCCAGCGCCTTGGTCTCCAGCTGCTCGATGCGCAGCCGCTTCTCGGCGCCGAGTACCTCGCCCCGGTGAACTGAATCCGTCAACTTGTCCAGCTCCGCCTTGAGGTCGCGCCCGGCGGTGCGCGCGGTGGTCAGCTCCTGCTCACGCCGGGCCTTGGCCGCCTCGGCGAGGGTGCGCTCCTCGTCGGCGCGGGTGAGTGAGACCTCGACGTGGGCGAGCAGCTGCCGGGCGCCGGCGCCGACCGCCTCGGCGACGGCCGCCTCGTGCCGCAGCCTGGCCCGCCGCTGCTCGGCACGCGCGCGTGCCTCGCGTTCGGCGCGGGCGGCCCGGTCCAGGGAGTCGGCGCGTCCGGCCAGCCCTTTGACCCGCTCCTCGTGGGTACGGACCTGGAGGCGCGCCTCCATCTCGGTCTGGCGGGCGTTGGCACCGTCGGCGGCGAGCCGGTCGCGGGCGGCGGTGTCGGGCTCCTCGTCGACAGGCATCTCCTCGGCGACGGCGAGCCGTTCCGCCAGTTCCTCGACCTCCATGAGCGCCTTGTCCAGCGCCTGCTGCGCCCGGGCGGCCGCCGCGGCGGACCGTTCCGCCTCCCCGGCGGCGCCCCGCGCCTGGCCCGCGAGCCGGCCCAGCTGCTGGGCGACGGACGACTTCTCCCGGTCGGCCGCCCGGCGCCGCTCCCCCAGCTCCTCGACGAGCGCGGCGCACTCCCGCCGTCGCCCGACGGCTGCTTCCTGCTCCCCCGCCAGCTCCTCGCACCGCACGCCCAGCTCCGCCAGCTCGGCGGCGGCCTGGTCCACGGACGCCTGCACCTCCAGGAGGCTGGGCGCCCCGGCGGAACCGCCCTGCGCGAAGTGGGCGCCCAGCAGGTCGCCCTCGGCGGTGACGGCGGTCAGCGCGGGGCGGGCGTAGACCAGGTCCTCGGCGTCCTCCAGGGTGGCGACCACGACGATCCCGCGCAGCAGCCGCCGTACGGCGGGCATCAGGTCGGCGGGGCCGTGCACCAGGTCGGCGGCGTGCGGCGGTCCGTCGCCGCGCGTCTCGTGCGCTACGTCGTCGGGGGCGCCGGCGAGCAGCAGGGCGGCCCGGCCCGCGTCCTGCTTGCGCAGCAGGCGGATCGCGTCGGCGGCGGCCGCCGGGGAGGTCACCGCGAGGGCGTCGGCGGCGGCACCGAAGGCGGTGGCCAGGGCGGCCTCGTGGCCCGGCGTCACGGTGAGGAGTCCGGCGGCGGGGCCGAGCAGTCCGGTGAGGCGGTCCTTGGCGGCGAGCAGCGCTCCGGTGCCGTCCTTGCGACGCAGGCCCAGGGCAAGTGCCTCGTGCCGGGCCTGCGTGGCGGCGCGCCGGCGTTCCGCCGCGGTGGCCGCCTCACGCGCGGTGTTCAGCGCGGCCTCCGCCTCGGTCAGTGCCCGCCTGGCGGCCTCGTGCCGCTCGGCGAGTTCCTGGTCGCCGGCGTCGAGCCCGTCGACCTCGGCCTGGAGCGCCTCGTACTCCTCCTGCGCCGCGGCCGCGCGTTGTCCGGACTCGTCCCGCGCCTGGGCCAGCCGCTCGATCTCGGCCTGGGCGGCGGTGGCACGGGAGCGGGCGGCGCCGACCTGGCCGCCGAGCCGGGCGAGGTTCTCGCGGCGGTCGGCGATGGCGCGGGCGGCGTCCTTGAGGCGGCGTTCCTCCATGGCCAGTTCGCGTTCGAGATCGGCGCGGTGGGCGGCCGTGTCCTCCAGGGCGTGTTCGGCCGCCTCCAGGGCCGCTTCGAGTTCGGCCTCCTGCTCGCGGACGCGGGCGGCCTCGCGCTCCAGTTCCTCCGGGTCGCGGCCGCGGCGTTCCTCGGGCGGCGCGGAGGTGGCGCTCTTCACCCGCGCGTCGGCGAGCGAGATGGTGCCGCGCACCCGTTCGGCGAGCTGGGACAGCTCGTACCAGGTCTGCTGGGCGCGCTGGAGGCGCGGGGTGAGCCGGCGCACCTCGTCCTCCAGGTCCGCCTCGCGGCGCAGCGCCTTGCCCAGCTCCCGTTCGGCGGCCTCCTTGCGTTCCTTGAGCGCGGCCTCGTCGGCGACCTCGGCCTGGAGTGCCTCGCGCATCCGTACGAGGTCGTCGGCGAGGAGCCGGAGCCGGGCGTCCCGGAGGTCGGCCTGGATGACGGCGGCCCTGCGGGCGACGGCGGCCTGCCGGCCGAGGGGCTTGAGCTGGCGCCGCAGCTCGTCGGTGAGGTCCTGCACGCGCGCGAGGTTGGCCTGCATCGCGTCCAGTTTCCGGAGCGCCTTCTCCTTGCGCTTGCGGTGCTTGAGGACGCCGGCGGCCTCCTCGATGAAGGCGCGGCGGCCCATCGGGTCGGCGTGCAGGACGGAGTCGAGCTGGCCCTGGCCGACGATGACGTGCATCTCGCGGCCGATGCCGGAGTCGGAGAGGAGTTCCTGGATGTCGAGGAGGCGGCAGGTGTCGCCGTTGATCTGGTACTCGCTGCCGCCGTTGCGGAACATGATCCGCGTGATGGTGACCTCGGCGTACTCGATGGGCAGGGCCCCGTCGGAGTTGTCGATGGTCAGCGACACCTCGGCCCGGCCGAGGGGCGGGCGGCCGGTGGTGCCGGCGAAGATGACGTCCTCCATCTTGCCGCCGCGCAGCGACTTGGCACCCTGTTCGCCCATGACCCAGCTGAGCGCGTCGACGACGTTGGACTTGCCCGAGCCGTTCGGGCCGACGACACAGGTGATGCCGGGCTCGAACCGGAGCGTGGTCGCCGAGGCGAACGACTTGAACCCGCGGAGGGTCAGGGCCTTCAGGTGCACGCCGTCGGACTCTACCTTTCGGGTCTGTCTCACTCCACGAACCGGTGAACCGACGCGGTTTCACCGGTGAACGTGCAGGGCACATCAGACGTTGAAGAGGGTGAAAGGTTGCGCGGGGCAGGGACGGGGCGGGCCGAGGGCACGGACCGGACGGGGGCGGGCACCGAGACCGTACGAAACGGCTGGACCGGCGAGACGGCGCGAGACGGGGGGCTGGAAAGAAAGAAGGGACGCCGAAGCGTCCCTTGCGGACTCTGGCACCTGAGCGGTGGTACGGGCGGGCCCGACCACTGCCGTGCCGTGGTGGAGCGATGCAGTGATCAGGTGAGCGCAGGCTCCGCCTGGTGTGCGTCAACGCTCTCCATGCTCTCCATGATCCTGTCGTGAGAAGCGGCAGCCGCCAGCGCGTCGTTCTCCGCCTGGATTCGTCCGAGCTCGGATTCCAGGTCCTGGACGCGCTGCTGGAGCCGTCGCATCTCGGCGAGGAGTCGAGGGTCGGAGCCGCCGACGTAACCGAGAAGCGCCTTTGCCATGATGGATGGTCCTCCACAATGAGTGACCGACCGAAGCGGTGTGGGTCGTGAGGGAATCGCACCCGCGGTGCTTGGCACTTTGGAGTTTTTACTGCCGTTCAACCATGCCAAACAGCTAAGGTGCGCGGGGCTTTCAGCGTCTCACCAAAAAGTTTGACGGTCAACACGATCACGCCCCGTATTGGCGGGCGCCCGGGGGCATGCGGCCGGCGAACGGCGACGCTGCGACTCCTGCGGGCCCCTCGGGGCGTGGCGATCATTTCGCGTGCGGAGCCTCCCACGAGCGGCCGCCCTTGGCAACCACCTGCCCGTTTTCGCCCCGGCCACCCCTGCGGGGAGGGTCGCTCCCGGCGCCTGCGGCCCCTCGCGCGAAGGGTCGTCAGCGGATGGCGAAGCCCTCGTACCCCCCGCGGGGTGTGTCCCAGATCTCGGTGACTCCGTCCACGCGTCCGGGCGTGTCGTCACCGCGCAGCCACTCGAGCAGTCCCTCGCAGCGCTCGCGCGGGCCCTCCGCGACGACCTGCACGCGGCCGTCGCCCAAATTGAGAGCAAAACCACTCATCCCGCCGAGTTCCAGCGCCCTGGCCCGCGTGAACCAGCGGAATCCCACGCCCTGGACCTGTCCGCGCACCCACGCGACCAGCCGTACATCCTCGCTCATGACTGCAACCTAACCAGTCAATGTCTCGCGGGACACTTCACCCCCTGGCGCCATGCGGTACCGTCCCGACCCAATGAATCTCACTTGAAACTCACTCGATCGTGTGAGTTCCGTGTTGATCGTGAGCACAGTCCACCGCGAGGGCACGCCCAGGCGAGGACGAGTACGAGGAAGGCCAGGACATGGGACGCCACCGACGCTCCGCCGCCGGCCGCGCCGCGGAGGGCCACCAGCCGGACGGTACGGCGGGACGGCGCCGCGATCCGCTCGCTCCGGACGCGGGCGAGGCGCCCACGATGGGCATCGCTCCCTATCTGAACCCCGAGGCGTACGCCGAGGTCCGCGCCAAGAGCGACGCCTACCTCTTCGCCGACGCCCCGGACGGCGAGGGCCCGCAGGCCGGCCGCACCGTCGCCTTCCCCCGGGACGGATACACGCCCGCCGGCGGCTCGCAGCCCGGCGGAGGACGCCGTCGCCGCCGCAGGAAGGCCGCCACCCCGGTCCGCACGGGCCTGCTCGGCGTCTCCGCCGCGGTGGCCATCGGCACGGTGGCGGTGGCCACAGGCGTGGTGCCCGGCCTCGACAACTACCGGATCGGCGGCAACAGCAGCGGGGGCGACCGGGTGCAGGCCCACGACACCCCGACTAACAGCCCGTCCCAGCAGGGCGGCACCTCGGGCAGCGCCGACACCGGCCGGGGCGGCGACGCGGCCACGAGCCGCGGCACCGACCGCTCCCCCACGTCCGCCCCGTCCGCCCCCTCCGCCCAGTCACCGTCGAAGGACGAGTCCGCCGCGGACTCCCCGTCCTCCTCGCCGTCCTCGGCCTCCCCCTCCACCTCGGCACCGGCCTCGAAGCCCGCCGCCCCGGCACCGTCGAAGACCAAGAAGCCGAACACGCCTCCCAGCGCCGAGCCGAAGCCGACCACTCCCTCGCGCCCGGCCACCAAGGAGCCCGCGAGGCCCAGCGCGCCCGCCGCGGTCTCCGAGGAGGCCGTCGCCCAGGCACAGGTGCTCAAGCTGGTAAACGACGAACGGGCCAAGGTCGGCTGCAGCCCTGTGGCCGCGAACAGCGCGCTGCGCGAACTGGCCGAGGACTTCAGCCGGGCCATGGCGACCCAGGGCTTCTTCGACCACACCGACCCCAGCGGCGCCACCCCCTGGGACCGGGCGTCGGCAGCGGGCATATCGGGCCTCGGCGGCGAGAACATAGCCCGCGGCCAGGCCGACGCCCAGGCCGTGATGGACGCCTGGATGAACAGCCCCGACCACCGGGCCAACATCCTGAACTGCGACTTCCAGACCCTGGGCGTCGGCGTCCACTTCGGCTCCGGCGGGCCCTGGTGGACGCAGGACTTCGGCTACTGAGGGGACCGATGGCCGGCGAAGCGCGCACTGCGGGGCAGCGCTGTGCTCGCGTACGCTGGAGGTATGTCGACCACGCAGGAGCGCACGGCGGAGCAGGATCTGCCGTTTGACGTGTTCTCCCGGGCCTGTCCCTCGCGCGGCACCCTGGAGCACGTCACCGGGCGCTGGGGCGCGCTGACGCTCGGCGCGTTGTACGAGGGGTCCTTCCGGTTCAACGAGCTGCGGCGCCGGGTGGACGGTGTCAGCGAGAAGATGCTGGCCCAGACCCTGCACGCGCTGGAGCGCGACGGACTGGTGCACCGCGAGGCCCAGCCGACCAATCCGCCCCGGGTGGACTACGAGCTGACGCCGTTGGGCCACGAGGTGGCCGGGCGGCTGCTCGCGCTCATCGAGTGCGTCGAGGGACGGATGGACGAGGTGCTGGCCTCGCGCGAGCGGTACGACGAGCGCCGGATGCCTACGGCGTGACCCGTGGCGGGCGCTGGCACTTCGGGCAGAAGTAGCTGGAGCGGTTCATCCACGGCCGGCGGCGCATCGGTGTGGCACAGCGGTTGCAGGGCAGGCCCTCGCGGCCGTACGCGTCGAGCGAGCGGTCGAAGTAGCCGGAATCGCCGTTGACGTTGACGTAGAGGCTGTCGAAGCTGGTGCCGCCGACGGCGAGGGCGGCGTTCATCACGTCCCGGACGTGGCCGAGCAGTTCGGCGGTGCGGGGGCGGGTGAGGGTCGCGGTGGGGCGCTCGTAGTGGAGGCGGGCGCGCCAGAGGGCCTCGTCCGCGTAGATGTTGCCGACGCCGCTGATCAGGGACTGGTCGAGCAGGGCCCGTTTGATCGTGGTGCGCTTGCGGCGCAGGGCGTGGTGGAACGCCTCGTCGTCGAAGAGGGGGTC
This sequence comes from Streptomyces rubrogriseus, assembly GCF_027947575.1. Classification (NCBI taxonomy): domain Bacteria; kingdom Bacillati; phylum Actinomycetota; class Actinomycetes; order Kitasatosporales; family Streptomycetaceae; genus Streptomyces; species Streptomyces rubrogriseus. The sequence goes on from NZ_CP116256.1 coordinate 6,710,252, forward strand.
CAGCGGATCGCGGGCGATGTGTGCGATGACGTCGGGCAGTCCGTCGGCGGACGTGTCGTGCAGGGAGAGGCCGCCGAAGGTGCGCTGGTCGACGAAGCGGAGTTCGGTACCGAGGGCGTCGGCGAAGCGGACCCGGATGCGCAGGTGTTTCTCGGCGGGTGCCTCGTGCGGCTGGACCAGGAGCTGGCCGCTCATGCCGAGGTGGGCGAGGACCGCCTGGTCGGTGTCCTCAAGGGGCAGCCACAGGTACTTGCCGCGGCGGCTGGGCGTGCCGATGCGGTGGTCCTTCAGGCGGTGGGCGAAGTCGTCGGGGCCCGCGACGTGGCGGCGCACCGCGCGCGGGTGCAGAACCTCGGCGTCGGCGACCGTCCGGTGGGCGACCCAGCGCTCCAGGCCGCGCCGTACGACCTCTACCTCGGGCAACTCGGGCATGGCTTCCCCTCGGGCGGGCCGGCCCGGCGGTCTGGGCCGGTGGATGGGCGACGGTGCGAACGCCCGCCCCGGCAAAGGGGCGGGCGTTCGCACCGTGCGGTGGACGGGTCAGGCGGAGGCGGACGCCTCGTCGGGGTCCGCGTCGACGGCGTCGGCCGTCGCCTTGGCGCGCTCGTCCGCCGCGGCCCGGATGGACCGCCATGCGGATTCCGCGGCCTGCTGCTCCGCCTCCTTCTTGCTGCGGCCGGTGCCGGTGCCGTACGAGACGCCTCCGACGCGGGCGGCAGCAGTGAAGGTCTTCTCGTGGTCCGGGCCGGTCTCCGTGACCAGGTACTCGGGGACGCCGAGCCCTTCGGTCGCGGTGAGTTCCTGGAGGCTGGTCTTCCAGTCCAGGCCGGCACCGAGGTTGGAGGACTTCTCGATCAGCGGGTCGAACAGGCGGTGCACCAGTTCGGAGGCCGCGTCGAGGCCCTGGTCGAGATAGACCGCGCCGATCACCGCTTCGAGGGTGTCGGCGAGGATGGACGCCTTGTCCCGGCCGCCCGTGCCCTCTTCACCGCGGCCGAGCCGGATGAAGGAGCCGAGTTCGAGCCCGCGGCCCACCTCCGCCAGCGCACGCGAGTTGACCACCGCGGCCCGCAACTTGGCCAGCTGGCCTTCGGGCAGGTCGGGGTGGGTGCGGTACAGCGTGTCCGTGACGACGAGGCCGAGCACGGAGTCCCCGAGGAACTCCAGCCGCTCGTTCGTCGGCAGACCGCCGTTCTCGTACGCGTAGGAACGGTGGGTCAGCGCACGCACCAGAAGGGCGGACTCGAGCTGATAGCCGAGCCGCCCTTCCAGAAGCGTGTGGGACGAGGCCTGGGTGTCCGCCTTCTTCTTGGCGGGTGGGTCCGCCTTGGCGTCTTCCGCCTTCTTGGGGACTGACACAGTGCCTCTCACCAGCCGCTCAGACCTCGAGGACCTGGCGCTTGTTGTAAGTGCCGCAAGCCGGGCACGCGATGTGCTGCAGCTTGGGCTCGTGGCAGCGCTCGCACGCAACCAGGGTGGGGACCGCAGCCTTCCACTGCGACCGGCGGTGGCGCGTGTTGCTGCGCGACATCTTCCGCTTCGGAACAGCCACGGCTACTTCTCCTGCTTCTCGGCGGCGTCCGCGGAATCCGACCCGTCGCCGCTCATCTCGTCCTTCTCGCCGTCTCCGAGTGAACCGGCGAGTCCCTGCAATGCCGCCCAACGAATGTCGACGGCGTCATGGTGGTGGTCCGGGTCGTCCGACAGGCGCACTCCGCATTCGGAGCACAGACCCTGGCAGTCTTCCTGGCACACCGGCTGCATCGGCAGTGCGAGCACCACCGCGTCGCGCAGCACGGGTTCGAGGCCGATCAGGCCGTCCTCGACGAAGAACCTGTCCTCGTCGTCCTCGGCGTCGTCGCCCGGTTCCGCCACGGGGCGGCCACGGTCGTCGGCGTCAGGGTACGAGAACAGCTCCTGGAAGTCCGCTTCGAGCTGCTGCTCCAGCGGCTCCAGACACCTTACGCACTCCCCCTCGGCCCTGGCACGGGCGGTGCCTGTGACGAGCACCCCTTCCATGACCGACTCGAGCCGGAGATCGAGCTCCACCGGGGCGCCTTCCGGCACTCCGATGACTCCCTGGAGACCGAAGTCCTTGGGAGCGTCGACCGTGCGGGTCAGGCGCTGGAGCGCACCGGGCCGCCGTCCCAGCTCGTGCGTGTCGAACACGAGGGGGTCGCGGTGGTCGAGGCGCGCGTTCAGAACCATTCCTGCTTTCGGTCTTCGTGGGTTGGGGGTGCCGCCCTTCGGTGTTCCCGGGCAGCGGCGATCGCGGGCGTACACGCGACCGAAGAGCCAGGATACTGGACCATTCGCTCTCGGCCCAATCCGGCCCGGACGGCCCCCTCGCTCCTAGAGTCCGCGGCCCTGTTCGTACGCCCGCAGCTGTTCGGCGCTGATCATGCTGGTGTCGAAGAGGCTGGTCTCGTCGAGCGCCTGCGGATGGGCCTGCGGGGCGTGCGGGGGCTGCTGCGGCTGCGGGGGCTGGGCGTAGCCCTGCTGTGCGTCGTACGCCTGCTGGCCGCCGTCGTACTGGTAGGCGTACGGGTCGGCGCCCTGCTGCTGGTAGCCGTACGGGTCCGGTCCGCCGTCGTAGGGCTGCTGGTAGGCCGCGTAGGGATCGGGCTGCTGCTGGGGGGCGTAGCCGTACGCCGGCTCCTGGGACGGCATCTCGGGCACGGCCTGCGCCGGCATCCGGGCCGCCACGGGCTGCTGCTCGCCGTACTGGGGCTGCCCCTGCTGCTCGGCGGGGGCGGCGGCCGGGGCGTCGGCGAGGCCCGCGAGGTCGGCGAGGTAGTCGGCGTCGCTGGAGTGCTGGACGGTGGTCATGTCGTCCGCGAGGGCGCCGAGGTCGTCGGTGGCGATCCGGCCGTGCAGCTTCTGGCGGCCCCGGCCGACCGCGTCCAGGGTCTTGGCCAGCACGGCCTCGAAGGCACCGAGCTTGGTGTCGACGTAGGCGTCGGCGTCGCGGCGCAGGGTCTCCGGGTCGTGGCTGCGCTCGGGGGCGTCCTCGTCCTCGTAGCCGTTCTCGTCGAGGCCGGGTCCGGTGCCGAGGAGCTTCTCGCGGCCCCGGCCGACGGAGCCGAGGGTCTTGGTGAGCACGACCTCGAAGTTGGCGAGCTTGGAGTCGACGTAGTCGTCGGCCTCGGCGCGGACCTCCTCGGCCTCCTGACGGGCCTCGGCGAGGATCCGGTCGGCCTCGGCCTGGGAGCGGCGGGCGACCTCGGTGTCGGCGATCAGGGAGCCGCGCTCGGCGTGCGCGCCCTCGATGATCCGGTCGGCCTCCTGGCGGGCCTGCGCGACCATCTGCTCGCGGTCGCCGATCAGCTCCTGCGCCTGGGCGAGGGAACCGGGCAGCTCCGCGCGCAGCTCTTCCAGCATCGAGAGCAGTTCGGCGCGGTTGACCACGCACGAGGCCGACATGGGCATGGCGCGGGCGCCGGAGACCATCGCGGTGATCTCGTCGAGCTTGTTCTGCACGTCCACCGTGTGCTCGCCACTCTCTACAGCTGTGTTGGAGACGGACGGGACGACTGTACGACCCCGGGGTGTCCCGGGGACACCGGGTGACGGGTTGTCAGTCCCCGTGGGCTGCGGCGGTGGGCGGGCGACCGGGCGGTCAGCGGTTCCGCAGGCGCTCCGTGAGGGCTTCGAGGACCAGCGGCGGCACCAGGTGGGCGACGTCGCCGCCCCAGGTCGCGACCTCTTTGACCAGGGAGGAGGACAGGAAGCTGTAGGTGGGGTTGGTGGGGATGAAGAGGGTCTCCACACCGGAGAGGCCGTTGTTCATCTGGGCCATCTGCAACTCGTAGTCGAAGTCGCTGACCGCGCGCAGGCCCTTGACGATGGCCGGGATCTCGCGCTGCTTGCAGAAGTCGACGAGCAGGCCGTGGAAGGACTCCACGCGGACGTTCCCGTACTCGGCGGTGACCCGGCGGATGAGGTCGATCCGCTCCTCGATCTCGAACAGGCCCTTCTTCGCCTGGTTGATCATCACGGCGACGTAGACCTCGTCGTACAGGCTGGAGGCCCGGGCGATGATGTCGAGGTGTCCGTTGGTGATCGGGTCGAACGACCCGGGACAGACGGCACGGCGCACTTGAGTTCCCTCGCTCTCCGGTCCGGTCATCGTGCGTCTTCGCACGTAGAGGCGGCGCGACCGTACCAAAACGTTCCCTCGCCGTAGCGACGGGCCCGGATGGCTTCGAAGCCGTGCGGCCAGTGGAATTCGCCGCCCCTGGTGCTGCGCTCCACGGTGACGAGCGCTTCCGTCCCGAGCCACCCCTCCGTACGGAGTGTGAGCAGGATCTCGCGAAGATCGTCGTCCGAGACGGCGTACGGCGGGTCCAGGAAGACGACGTCGTACGGCTCGGCGGGGGCCGGGGTGCGGATGATCTGTTCCGCTCTGCCCGCCCGGACCTCGGCGCCGGGCAGACCGAGGGAGTCGACGTTCGCCCGGACCGTGCGGGCGGCGCGGGCGTCGGCCTCCACGAGCAGGACGTGCCCGGCGCCGCGGGAGAGCGCCTCCAGGCCGACGGCGCCGGAACCCGCGTACAGGTCGAGGACCCGCTCGCCGTCCAGCGGGCCCCCGAGCAGGGACTGCCAGGTGGAGAACAGGCCCTCGCGCGCACGGTCGGAGGTGGGGCGGGTGCCGGTTCCCGGCGGGACGGCCAGTCGACGTCCGCCGGCCTTGCCGGCGATCACGCGGGTCATTTCTGGGTCCTTGTCGGTGTGCTCGGGTGGACGGACGGTGTCCGTTGCCAGTCTCTCAGCCCTTCTCCAGGTACTGCTCCCGCTCCTCGTCCAGCAGCGCCTCGAGGGCCGTGCGCAACCCGGGCAGGCCGGTCAGCTCCGGGTCGGCGGCGACGACGGCCGCCGCCTCCTGCCTCGCCTCCGCGATGATCTCCTCGTCCTCGATGACGGCGAGGACGCGCAGGGAGGTGCGGGCGCCGGACTGCGCCTGGCCGAGGACGTCGCCCTCGCGGCGCTGTTCGAGGTCGATCCGGGAGAGCTCGAAGCCGTCGCGGGTGCTCGCGACCGCGTTCAGCCGCTGGCGGGCCGCGCTCGCCTCGGGCATCTCGCTGACCAGCAGGCACAGGCCGGGGGCGGAGCCGCGCCCGACCCGGCCGCGCAGCTGGTGCAGCTGGGAGACGCCGAAGCGGTCGGCGTCCATGATCACCATCGCGGTGGCGTTGGGCACGTTGACGCCGACCTCGATGACGGTGGTGGCGACCAGGACGTCGGTCTCCCCGGCGGCGAAGCGGCGCATGACCGCGTCCTTGTCGTCGGGCTGCATCCTGCCGTGCAGGACCTCCACCCCGAGCCCCTGGAGCGGGCCCCTGGCGAGCTGCTCGGCGACGTCGAGGACGGCGAGCGGGGGGCGCTTGTCGGCGTCGCCCTCCGGGGGCTGCTTGGACTGCTTGGCACCCTTCTTGGGGTCGTCGTCCTCGTCGCCGATGCGGGGACAGACGACGTAGGCCTGGTGGCCGTTCGAGACCTCCTCGCGGACCCGCTCCCAGGCCCGGGCGAGGAAGTGGGGTTTGTCCGCGGCCGGGACGACATGGCTGGCGATCGGGGACCGCCCGGCCGGGAGCTGGTCGAGGACGGAGGTCTCCAGGTCGCCGAAGACGGTCATGGCCACCGTGCGCGGGATGGGCGTGGCGGTCATGACGAGCAGGTGCGGGGGCTGCTTGCCCTTGCCGCGCAGGGCGTCGCGCTGCTCCACGCCGAAGCGGTGCTGCTCGTCCACGACGACCAGGCCGAGGTCGTGGAACTGCACCTTGTCCTCGATCAGCGCGTGGGTGCCGATGACGATGCCCGCCTCGCCGGTGGCCAGGTCGAGCAGGGCGTGGCGGCGGGCGGCGGCGCCCATGGAGCCGGTGAGCAGCACCACTTTGGTGGCGTGGTCGGCGCCGCCGAGCATCCCGCCCTCGGCCAGCTCGCCCATCATCTCGACGACCGACCGGTGGTGCTGCTGGGCGAGCACCTCGGTGGGCGCCAGCATCACGGCCTGCCCGCCCGAGTCGACGACGGCGAGCATGGCGCGCAGGGCGACCAGGGTCTTGCCGCTGCCCACCTCGCCCTGGAGCAGCCGGTGCATCGGGTGGTCGGTGGCGAGGTCGTCGAAGATCTCCCGGGAGACCTGCTGCTGGCCGTCGGTGAGGGTGAAGGGGAGACGGTCGTCGAAGGCGGTGAGCAGCCCGTCGGCGCCGGGCTTCCTGGGGACGGCGGGGAGCTGGGACTCGGCGTGCCGGCGGCGGGCGAGGGCGACCTGGAGGACGAAGGCCTCGTCCCACTTCAGGCGGGCGCGGGCGTCCTCGATGTCGGCCTTGGTGTGCGGGCGGTGGATCTTGAGGAGGGCCTCGGGCAGGGAGACCAGGCCCCGGCCCTCGCGCAGGGAGCCGGGGAGCGGGTCGACGGCCTCCTGGGCGCTGGGCAGTACCGTCTGGATCGCCTTGGCGAGCTTCCAGGACTCCAGCTTGGCGGTGGCCGGGTAGAGGGGGATGAGGGCGCCCGCCCACGACTCGACGCTCTCGGCCGCGTCGCCATCGTCGTCACCGCCGCGCAGCAACTCGTACGCCGGGTGGGCCAGTTGCAGTCGGCGGTTGAAGACGGAGACCTTGCCCGCGAACATCGCGCGGGTGCCCGGCAGGAGTTCCTTGTGGGGCTTGTGGACGCCGTTGCCGAAGAAGACCAGTTGGAGGCGGCCGCTGCCGTCCGTGATGGTCACCTCGAGCCGCTGCCCCTTGCCGCGCGGGGCCTTCGAGGAGGCGAAGGTGTGCAGGCGGGCGTCGGCGACCTGGGCGACCACGGTGACGTGCTCGTCCATGGGCAGGTCGGCGAGGTGGGTGAGCTGACCGCGCTCCTCGTATCTCCTCGGGTAGTGGTGGAGGAGGTCGCCGACGGTGTGCAGGCCGAGGTGCTCGGCCATCACCTTCGCGGTGGCGGGGCCGAGCACCTTCTTCAGGGGTTCTTGCAGTGCGGGCACGAGATCCATTGCACACCACGCCACTGACAACGGCCCAGGGGAGCGCCGTAACGGCCCCGTACTCGCCCGGCTACTCCACGCCGACCAGCAGCAGGGCGCCCTGCCGGCCGCCCCGGTAGACCACCGTGTCGACGGCGAGGTAGGCCTCCCGGACGCGGGCCTCCAGCCGGTCGGCGACGGCCTGCGGCGCCGCGTCGCCGAGGACCAGGGTGACCAGCTCGCCGCCGGCCGACAGCATGCGGTCCAGGACCGTCGCGGCGACCTGGGCGACGTCCGCGCCGATCACGGCCACGTCGCCGTCGATGAGGCCGAGCACGTCACCGGCCTGGCAGATGCCGGCCGTGGTCCAGGACTGGCGTTCGGCGACGGTGACCTCGGCGTGGCGGGTGGCGCCGGCCGCCGAGGTCATCGCCACCACGTCCTCGTCGAAGCGCCGCTCGGGCTCGTGCACGGCGAGCGCGGCGATGCCCTGCACCGCGGAACGGGTCGGGATGAGGGCGACACGGATGCCCTCGGTGCGGGCCTGCTCGGCCGCCGCGGCGGCGGTGTGGCGCAGTTCGGCGTCGTTGGGCAGCAGCACCACTTCGCGCGCGTGTGCCCGCCGGACGGCCTGGACCAGCTCGCCGCTCGCGGGCGGCTCCCCGGGGCGCGCGAGCAGGGTGGTCGCGCCGCCCTCGGTGTACAGCGCCGCCAGGCCCTCCCCCGGTACGACGGCCACCACGGCGCGCTGGGCCCGTTCCCGGGGCGGGCGCTCGGTCCCCGCGGTGTGCGCGTCTCCGTGCCCGAAGTGGGTGATGCGGATCCGGTACGGCCGGCCGGCCTCGACGCCGGCCTCCACGGCGGCGCCCGCGTCGTCGACGTGCACGTGGACGTTCCACAGCCCGTCGCCGCCGACCACGACGAGCGAGTCCCCGAGGGCGTCGAGCCGCTGCCGCAGCCGGGCCACGGCCGCGTCCTCGGCCTCCAGGAGGTAGATCACCTCGAAGGCGGGACCGTTCTCCTCGTCCGCCGTCTCCGTGGCGCACTCCCCGGCGGGGGTGCGCGCGTCCGCGAGCCCCTCTCCGTCACGCTCCACGCGCGCGTGCGGCACGGCGACCGGGCCGGGCACCCGGCCCGTGAACGTCTCCACCAGGGCCGCGAGGACCGTCACCAGGCCGTGGCCGCCCGCGTCGACCACTCCGGCGCGCTCCAGGGCGGGCAGCTGGCCCGGGGTGGCGGCGAGCGCCGCGCGGGCACCCTCGTAGGCGGCGCGGGCCACTTCGGCGCAGTCGTCCTCGGCCCCGTCGGCCGCGTCGGCGGCGGCCGAGGCGACGGTCAGGACGGTGCCCTCGACCGGGTGGGCGACGGCCTGCCGGGCGGACGCGGCGGCGTGCCGCAGGGCCCGTCGCAGACCGGAGCCCCCGGCGCGCTCGGAATCGCTCCCCGCGGTGAGCACCTGGGCCATGCCGCGCAGCAGCTGCGCGAGGATCGTGCCGGAGTTGCCCCGCGCGCCGATCAGCGCGCCGTGCGCCATGGCACCGACGGCGTCGGCCAGCGAGGGGCCTTCGCTCGCCTCGGGCGGCGTCTGGCTCGCCGCCCCCGGTGCCTCGCTCGCGCCCCTCGGCGACTCGCTCGCGCGCCGCGCACCCGCGTCCAGCTCGTGTGCCGCGAAGACGGCCTCCACGGCAGCGGCCGCCGACTCGACGGTCAGGTAGAGGTTCGTGCCGGTGTCCCCGTCGGCGACGGGATAGACGTTGATCGCGTCGATCTCCTCGCGCGCCCGGCCCAGCGCGCGCAGCGACAGACCGCACCAGGTACGCACCGCCAGAGCGTCGAAGAACCTCTGCGGCACCTGCGCCACCTGCGCCTCCCTGAGCTGCGGACGTGGCAGGCAGCGTAGACCTTGGCGGGCCGCCCACCGGAAGAGGGCCGGGACGGGGCCCTGAGCTGCCGTGGTAGTTTCGTTGTACGGGAGCAGCCGTTGTATGCTGCTCCGGTTGCCCGATCCCGATCGGGCCAATCCCCCTGGCACCGCCACTCAGATCCCGGACCGTTCGCGACTCCGAGAGCTTGATCCCGGCATGCCGGGATCAACCGTAAGTGCATCTGAAGTCTTTGGAGTGACCCGTGGCTGCCAACTGCGACGTCTGTGGCAAGGGGCCGGGCTTCGGCAACAACATCTCGCACTCGCACCGCCGTACGTCCCGTCGCTGGAACCCGAACATCCAGCGTGTGCGTACCGTGGTGGGCGGGACGCCGAAGCGCGTGAACGCTTGCACCTCGTGCATCAAGGCCGGCAAGGTCTCGCGCTGACGCGTCTCAGCTGAGCGCGCGGCCACTGCCTGGTCCGCTGTAGGGAGCCGGTCCACCTCGTGTGGACCGGCTTTTTGCCGTGTCCTCACTCCCCCAGCGCCCAGCGGTGGTCCACGGGTCCGATGCCGCCGCCGAGCGGGAACCCGGCGGTGATCGCCCCGGTGACGTACTCCTTGGCCGCCCTCACCGCCGCCGGCACCGACTGTCCCTTCGCCAGCCCGCAGGCCACGGCGGAGGCGAGGGTGCAGCCCGTGCCGTGCGTGTGCCGGTTGTCGAGGCGGGGGGCGCGCAGCCAGTGCTCCTCGGAGCCGTCGGTGAGCAGGTCGACGGCGTCACCGGCCAGATGACCGCCCTTGATCAGCACCCAGCGCGGTCCGAACGCGAGGACGGCCGCCGCGGCCCGGCGCAGATCCGCTTCGGCCTCGACGCGTACGCCGGTGAGCTGTGCGACCTCGTCGAGGTTGGGCGTGGCGACGGTGGCGACCGGCAGGAGCCTGGTGCGGACCGACTCCAGGGCCGAGGAGGCGAGCAGCGCGTCCCCGTGCTTGGAGACGCCGACCGGGTCCACGACGGCGGGCGCGTCGGTGCCGGCCAGCAATTCGGCGACCGTCTCGACGAGTTCGGCGGAGGAGAGCATCCCGGTCTTGACCGCCTGCACGCCGATGTCGTCCACGACGCTGCGGTACTGGGCGCGCACCGCCTCCACGGGCAGTTCCCAGGCGCCCTGCACGCCGCGGGAGTTCTGCGCGGTGACCGCGGTGAGGACGCTCATGCCGTGGGTGCCGAGGGCGAGCATCGTCTTCAGGTCGGCCTGGATCCCGGCGCCGCCGCCGGAGTCGGAGCCCGCCACGGTGAGCACCAGGGGCGGGGTCCCGGGTGGGGTCGGCGCGGTCACGACTCCACGTCCCCGCCGAAGTGGTCCCAGCCGCCCTTGCTGGTCCAGGGGGCACCGTCGACCGTCACCTGGGGCAGTGCGGAGGGGTTGAGGACCTCGCCGATGACCTTCCAGCGGGCGGGGAGCTTCACGTCCGGCGGGAAGGTCGCCACGATCGCGTGGTCCTCGCCCCCGGTGAGCACCCACTGCATGGGGTCGACGCCGACGGCCTGCCCGATGTCGTTCATCTGGGACGGGATGTCGATCTGCCCGGAGCGCACGTCGATCCGGACCTTGCTGGCCTCGGCGATGTGCCCCAGGTCGGCGATCAGTCCGTCGCTCACGTCGCACATGGCGGTGGCGCCCAGGCCCGCGGCGGCCGGGCCCGCGTGGTAGGGCGGTTCGGGGCGGCGGTGGGCCTCGACGAAGGCGCGCGGCGAGCGGAAGCCGCGGGACAGGACGGCGAACCCGGCGGCGGACCAGCCCAGCCAGCCGGTCACCGCGACGAGGTCGCCGGGCTGGGCGCCGGCCCGGGTGACGGGTTCCTGGTTGCGCAGGTCGCCGAGGGCGGTGATGGAGACGGTGATGGTGTCGCCGCGCACCACGTCGCCGCCGACCACGGAGGCGCCCGCGACCTGGCACTCGTCGCGCAGCCCGTCCATCAGCTCGGTCGGCCAGGTCACCGGCAGTTCGGCGGGCACGACCAGGCCGAGCAGCAGGGCGGTCGGCACGGCACCCATGGCCGCGATGTCGGCCAGGTTCTGCGCCGCCGCCTTGCGGCCCACGTCGTACGCGGTGGACCAGTCCCGGCGGAAGTGCCGCCCCTCGACGAGGATGTCGGTGCTGGCCACCACCCTGCGGTCGGGCGCGGCCACCACCGCGGCGTCGTCGCCCGGACCCACCCGTACCGCCGGGGTGGTGGTGAGACGGGAGGTGAGCTCCCTGATGAGCCCGAACTCCCCCAGCTCACCAACAGTGCCCTTCATCGCCTTGGCTCCCCTTCCGTCCCTGTCCGTGTCCGTGCCCGGTCGCGCGTCATCTGTGTCCTCGTTACGGTCGAAATGACCGTCGCCACGGTCGGCGTGATCGTCAACTCGTGTCCTACCGGCACCCCGACGCGCGAGGCCCGCGGCCCGCGGGTCTCCCCTCGGAGAGCGGCTACGCGATACCGTGGCGTTCCTTTTCCCCACATGATCCTCGTGGCCGCTCTGGAGGTTCCGTGGTACAGGCGTACATTCTGATCCAGACCGAGGTCGGCAAGGCGTCGACCGTCGCCGAGACGATCAGCAAGCTTCCCGGCGTGATCCAGGCCGAGGACGTGACAGGACCTTACGACGTCATCGTCCGCGCCCAGTCGGACACCGTCGACGAACTGGGTCGCATGGTGGTCGCCAAGGTCCAGCAAGTGGACGGCATCACCCGCACCCTGACCTGTCCGGTCGTCCATCTCTAGCTCCCGCCCCCTCACCGCCGCTCGGTCCCGTCCCGTTGATCGCCGCCGCGTGCTGTTCCTCGGCAGACGACGGCAAGTGGACGACGGTTCCCGGATCGGACAGGAAACCCGCTGATCATACTGCGAGAAGGCGACCCCCGAGGGAGTCGCCTTCTCTGTGGTCACGACGCGAAAAGCGTCAGCGCAGTCCCGTGGACCGCCGCAGCGCCGCCTGGACCAGCAGGTCCACCAGCTCCGGGTAGCTCACCCCGCTCGCCTGCCACATCTGCGGATACATGGAGATCGGCGTGAAGCCGGGCATGGTGTTGATCTCGTTGATCACGAACTCGTCGTCCTCGGTGAGGAAGAAGTCCGCGCGCACCAGCCCCTCGCAGGAGGCCGCGTCGAACGCCGCGACGGCCAGGCGCTGGACCTCGGCGGTCTCCTCGGCCGTGAGCGGGGCCGGCACGATGCCGGGAGTGGAGTCGATGTACTTGGCCTCGAAGTCGTAGTACGCGTGCTCCGAGGGCGGCGGGATCTCGGCCGGGACGGAGGCGCGCGGGCCGTCCTCGAACTCCAGCACCCCGCACTCGATCTCCCGGCCCCGCAGCGCCGCCTCGACCAGGATCTTCGGGTCGTGGCGGCGGGCCTCCTCGATCGCCTCGTCGAGGCCGGCGAGGTCGTCGACCTTGGTGATGCCGATCGAGGAGCCCGCGCGCGCGGGCTTCACGAACAGCGGCCAGCCGTGCTCGCCGGCGAAGTCGACGATCTTCTTGCGGGCGCCGGAGCGGTCCTGCTCCCACTCGCGGGGGCGGATCACCGCGTACGGGCCGACCTTCAGCCCGTAGGAGGAGAAGACCGCCTTCATGTACTCCTTGTCCTGGCCGACGGCGGAGGCGAGCACGCCCGCGCCGACGTAGGGCACACCGGACAGCTCCAGCAGGCCCTGGAGGGTGCCGTCCTCGCCGTACGGGCCGTGCAGCACGGGGAAGACGACGTCGACCTCGCCCAGCGCCTTGGGCACCGAGCCCGGTTCGCTGTAGACGACCTCGCGGTTGGCGGGGTCGACCGGCAGCAGCACTCCGCCCTCGGTCGACTCGGCCAGTTCCTCGACGTCGGGCGTACGGCGTTCGGTGATCGCCATGCGTTCCGGTTCGTCGGCGGTGAGGGCCCAGCGGCCGTCCCTGGTGATGCCGATCGGCAGGACGTCGTACCGCGTCCGGTCGATGGCCGCGAGGACGGCGCCGGCGGTGACCACGGAGATCCCGTGTTCGGAGCTGCGCCCCCCGAACACGACGGCCACACGCGGCTTGCGGGGCGGCCGCTGGGGGCTCTGCTCAGGGTTCTGGGGGAGGTTCTCGGTGCTCATATCGCGTTGAGAGTACCCGTCCGCAGGGCGGTGAGACAGCGTCGGCGGGGCCGCGTGGCGCGCGGGTTCCGGCGGGTTCCGCGGGGTGTCGCTCAGCGTCGTTCGGGCTTCGCGCTGCGCGACATCAGTTCCTTCACGGCGACCACCGGGGACTTGCCCTCGTGCACGATGGCGACGACCGTCTCGGTGATCGGCATGTCGACGCCGTGCCTGCGGGCCAGGTCCAGCACCGACTCGCAGGACTTGACGCCTTCGGCGGTCTGCCTGGTGACCGCGATGGTCTCCTCCAGGGTCATGCCCTTGCCGAGGTTGGTGCCGAAGGTGTGGTTGCGGGACAGCGGCGAGGAGCAGGTCGCCACCAGGTCGCCGAGTCCGGCCAGGCCGGAGAAGGTCAGCGGGTCGGCCCCGAGGGCGACTCCGAGGCGGGTGGTCTCGGCGAGGCCGCGGGTGATGAGGGAGCCCTTGGCGTTGTCGCCGAGGCCCATGCCGTCCGCGATGCCGACGGCGAGCCCGATCACGTTCTTCACGGCGCCGCCCAGTTCGCAGCCGACGACGTCGGTGTTGGTGTAGGGGCGGAAGTACGGCGTGTGGCAGGCGGCCTGGAGACGCTGGGCGACGGACTCGTCGGGGCAGGCTACGACGGCGGCGGCCGGCATGCGGGCGGCGATCTCGCGGGCCAGGTTGGGTCCGGTGACCACGGCGATGCGCTCGGCGCCGACCTTGGCGACGTCCCCGATCACCTCGCTCATCCGCATCGCGGAGCCGAGTTCGACGCCCTTCATCAGCGACACCAGGACGGTGCCGGGCGCCAGCAGGGGCGTCCAGTCGGCGAGTCCGGCGCGCAGTGTCTGGGACGGGACGGCGAGGACGGTGAAGTCGGCGTCCCGCGCGGCCTCGGCGGCGTCGGTGGTGGCCCGCAGGTTCTCGGGGAGTTCCACGCCGGGCAGGTAGTCCGGGTTGGTGCGGGTGGAGTTGACGGCGTCGGCGAGTGCGGCGCGGCGCCCCCAGAGGGTGACCTCGCAGCCCGCGTCGGCGAGGACCGTGCCGAAGGCGGTGCCCCAGGATCCGGTGCCGAAGACGGCCGCCTTGACCGGCTTGCTCACGTGCTCTGCCCTTCTGCCTGTGGTCCGTGGGTACGCGAGGGCGCCGCCTGCGACTTCGCCTGCTGGGTGCGGCGCCGCTGCTCGATCCGCTCGCGGCGCGGGTCGTAGGGGGTCTCGGGTGCCTTCTCGCCGCGGATCTCCTCCAGCTGGCGGGTGACGGCGGCCATGATGACCTCGGTGGCCTCCTTCAGCACCTCCGTGGTCATCTCCTTGTCGTAGAACCGCGACAGGTCGACCGGCGGGCCGGCCAGCACCTGGTGGGTCTTGCGCGGCAGGAGGCTGGGCTTCTTGGCGTACGGCGGCAGCAGTTCGTTGCAGCCCCACTGGGCGACCGGGATCACCGGGCACTTGGTCTGCAGGGCGACGCGCGCGGCACCGGTCTTGGCGGTCATCGGCCAGCCGTCCGGGTCGCGGGTGAGGGTGCCCTCGGGGTAGAACGCGACGCACTCGCCGCGCTCCACGGCGTCGATCGCGGCCCGGAAGGCGCTCAGCGCGTCCGTGCTCTCGCGGTAGACGGGAATCTGTCCGGTCCCCCGCATCGCGGCGCCGACGAAGCCCTTCTTGAAAAGGCCGCTCTTCGCCAGGAATCGCGGGACGCGTCCGGTGTTGTACTGGTAGTGCGCGTACGCGAAGGGGTCCACGTGCGAATTGTGGTTCACGGCGGTGATAAATCCACCCTCGGCCGGAATGTTCTCCATTCCCCGCCAGTCCCGCTTGATCAGAACCACCAGCGGCGGTTTGCAGATCACCGCGGCCAAGCGGTACCAGAAGCCGATTCTGCGGCGGGGCACGCTGACACCTTTCCTCCAGGGCCTGGGGCCGGACAAGTGTCGCCCCGGGCCGCCCGTCTGTCGAGAACACCGTACGCCCCGAAGAGTGAACCGCCAGGTCTCGCAGGTGACAATGACGGCGACGAGAGAAGGACGGAACGCTCGTGCAGTGGACCTTGGTCGTACCCGTGAAGGCCCTTGCCCGGGCCAAGAGCAGGCTGTCGGACACCGCGGACGACGGGCTGCGGCCGGGGCTCGCGCTGGCGTTCGCACAGGACACCGTGGCAGCCGCGCTGGCCTGCCCGGCGGTCGCGGATGTGGCAGTCGTCACGGACGACGCGCGGGCCGGACGGGAGCTGGCGGCGCTCGGCGCGGGTGTCGTCGCGGACGAGCCCGGCGGCGGCCTGAACGCCGCGCTGACGCACGGGGCGGCCATGGTACGGGCGGCCCGGCCGGAAAGCCCGGTGGCCGCGCTCAACGCCGATCTTCCCGCGCTGCGGCCGGCCGAATTGGCGCGGGTACTGGCCGCGGCCGCGCAATTCCCCCGCGCCTTTCTCCCGGACGCGGCCGGAATCGGCACCACCTTGCTGGCGGCGGCGCCGGGCCGGGAATTGGCGCCGGCATTCGGTGCGGATTCACGGGCCCGCCACCGGGCGTCCGGCGCGGTGGAACTGCGTCTCGACGCGGTGGATTCCGTACGGCAGGACGTCGACACCGGTGGTGATCTCCGCCTGGCGCTGGCGCTCGGGCTGGGTCCCCGTACGGCCGCGGTGGCGGCGCGGTTGCTGATCGCCGGGCAGTAGGCTGCCGGCATGCAGGCGACCGCGTACACGTACGACCCCGAAAGCCGCAGCGGGCAGGTGCTGCTCGACGACGGGACGCCCGTGCCCTTCGACGCGGCGGCGTTCGACGCGGGGGGCCTCAGGCTGCTGCGGCCCGGGCAGCGGGTGCGCATCGAGACCGAGGAGACGGGCGCGGAGTCGGGCTCGGGTGCGGGCGGGGACTCGGGCGCGGGGCGCCGGATCACGCTGGTGACCCTGCACACGTTCTGACCGGCGGGGCCCGTCCGACGGGTCCCGGACACGCCGCGGGCCGGACTCCGAGAGGGAGTCCGGCCCGGCGCGTGAGTGCCCTGTGCCCGTTCGCCCGCTGCCGCGGGGTGCCGCCTGCTACTTCTTGCGGGCGGTGGCCTTCTTGGCGGTGGTCTTGCGAGCCGTCGACTTCTTGGCCGGGGCCTTCTTGGCGGTCGCCTTCTTCGCGGGGGCCTTCTTGGCGGCGGTCTTCTTCGCCGCCGCCGTGGTGGTCTTGGCCGCGGACTTCTTGCCGGTGGTCTTCTTCGCCGTCGTCTTCGCCGCTCCGGTGGTCTTCTTCGCGGTGGTCTTCTTCGCCGCCGCCGACGTCTTCTTGGCCGCGCCCGTGGCCTTCTTCGCGGCGCCCGTGGCCTTCTTGGCGGCGGCCTTCTTGCCCGCGGCCTTGGAGATGGTGGGCGGCGGGCCGGACAGGCTGCCCTTGGGGGCCTTCTTGACCGCGATGTCGTTCTTCGGAAGCTTCTTCGAGCCGCTCACCAGGTCCTTGAAGCCCTGGCCCGCGCGGAAGCGCGGCACGGAGGTCTTCTTGACCCGAACCCGCTCGCCCGTCTGCGGGTTGCGGGCGTAGCGGGCCGGGCGGTCGACCTTCTCGAAGGAACCGAAGCCGGTGACCGAGACCCGGTCGCCCGCGACGACCGCACGGACGAGGGCGTCCAGGACCGCGTCGACAGCGTCGGCGGCCTGCTGCCGGCCGCCGAGCTTGTCGGCAATCGCTTCTACGAGCTGCGCCTTGTTCACGTCTTCCCCTTCGGAGACATCGCCAGAACGAATGTGTTCAAGCTTTTTCGCACGTTAGGCAGATATATACCGCAAATCAAACACGAAACGGGCTAATCACCCTTGTGCCGCAACGGACTCGGGCTGTCCCGGCCGGTTCAGCCTTCCTCTTCGGGGAATCGACCCGCGTCGAGGTCGGCGGTGAACCGATCCAGGCGCCTTGCCGCACCGGCGAGATCGTGTTTGGCCGCGGCCGTAATGACCAGCAGCTTCCGGGTCAGCGCCATCCGTACGCCCTCCGGGACTTGCAGTGCGCGCACTCTTGTGTGCGCTTCCTTGAGCCGGGACGCGACCGCCGTATAGAGCTCGAGTTGGCCGTCGTGTTCCATGCACAGATTGTGCCATCTGGGGCGAGTTGTCGCCTGCGCAGGGGGCAACTGCCGCCTCGAACGGCCTTCCTGGCACCATCGGGAGCCGGTCCTCAGGACCTTGCGTACCCCGGCAACCACGCCTCTAACGTGGGAAGTTGTGCGTCACGCCCGTCACGGACGGCCGCGGACGGATCCGGAAACGGCCGTACCCCCGATCGGGCCGATCGGGGGTACGGCGGGTGTGTTGGGTGGCCGAAACTCGACCTTGTGGAGCCCCCGGGGGGCTCGTGGGGGCTCCGGGTGCTCAGACCTGGACGGTCTGCGGCTTGAACGACGGGCGCTTCGCCTCGTACGCGGCGATGTCCGCCTCGTTCTGGAGGGTGATCGAGATGTCGTCCAGCCCGTTCAGCAGGCGCCAGCGGGAGTTCTCGTCCAGCTCGAAGGAGGCGGTGACGCCCTCGGCGCGGACCTCGCGGGCCTCCAGGTCGACGGTGATCTCGGCCTGCGGGTCCCGTTCCACCAGCTCCCACAGCGCGTCCACGGTCTTCTGGTCGAGGACCACCGTGAGCAGGCCGTTCTTCAGCGAGTTGCCGCGGAAGATGTCGGCGAAGCGGGAGGAGATAACGGTCTTGAAGCCGTAGTTCTGCAGGGCCCAGACGGCGTGCTCGCGGGAGGAGCCGGTGCCGAAGTCGGGACCCGCGACCAGGACGGTGGCGCCCTCGCGCTCGGGCCGGTTGAGCACGAACTCGGGGTCCTTGCGCCAGGCCTCGAAGAGCCCGTCCTCGAACCCGTCCCGCGTCACCTTCTTGAGCCAGTGGGCGGGGATGATCTGGTCGGTGTCGACGTTGCTGCGGCGCAGCGGGACGGCCCGGCCGGTGTGCTTGGTGAACGCTTCCATGACTCTCAGACTCCAGCGGGCGTGGGGACGTCGGCGGCGGACAGGTCCGCCGGGGAGGCGAGGTGGCCCAGGACCGCCGTCGCGGCCGCGACCTGCGGCGACACCAGGTGGGTGCGGCCGCCCTTGCCCTGGCGGCCCTCGAAGTTGCGGTTGGACGTGGACGCGGAGCGCTCACCGGGGGCGAGCTGGTCCGGGTTCATGCCCAGGCACATCGAGCAGCCCGCGTGCCGCCATTCGGCGCCGGCCTCCTTGAAGACCACGTCCAGGCCCTCGGAGACGGCCTGGAGGCCGACCCGCGCGGAGCCGGGGACGACCAGCATGCGTACGCCGTCGGCGACTTTGCGGTCCCGGACGATCTCGGCGGCGGCGCGCAGGTCCTCGATGCGGCCGTTGGTGCAGGAGCCCACGAAGACGGTGTCCACCTGGATGGAGCGCAGCGGCTGCCCGGCCTCCAAGCCCATGTACTCCAGGGCCTTTTCGGCGGCGAAGCGCTCCGAGGCGTCCTCGTACGAAGCGGGGTCGGGGACGGCCGCGGAAAGCGGTGCGCCCTGGCCGGGGTTGGTGCCCCAGGTGACGAACGGCGCCAGCTCGGCGGCCTCGATGACCACCTCGGCGTCGAACTCGGCGTCGTCGTCCGTACGCAGCGTCTTCCAGTACTCCACCGCCGCGTCCCAGTCGGCGCCCTCGGGGGCGTGCGGGCGGCCCTGGAGGTAGTCGAAGGTGGTCTCGTCGGGGGCGATCATGCCCGCGCGGGCGCCGGCCTCGATCGACATGTTGCAGATGGTCATGCGGGCCTCCATCGAGAGCTTCTCGATGGCCTCGCCGCGGTACTCCAGGATGTAGCCCTGGCCGCCGCCGGTGCCGATCTTCGCGATGATCGCCAGGATCAGGTCCTTGGCGGTGACGCTGTCGGGCAGCTCGCCGTTGACCGTGATCGCCATGGTCTTCGGGCGGGCCATGGGCAGCGTCTGGGTGGCCAGCACGTGCTCGACCTGGGAGGTGCCGATGCCGAACGCCAGCGCGCCGAAGGCGCCGTGCGTCGAGGTGTGCGAGTCGCCGCAGACCACGGTGGTGCCGGGCTGGGTCAGACCGAGCTGCGGGCCGACGACGTGCACGACGCCCTGCTCGACGTCGCCCAGCGGGTGCAGCCGGACGCCGAACTCCGCGCAGTTCTTGCGCAGCGTCTCCAGCTGGGCCCGGGAGACCGGGTCCGCGATGGGCTTGTCGATGTCGAGCGTGGGGGTGTTGTGGTCCTCGGTGGCGATGGTCAGGTCGAGCCGCCGCACCGGGCGGCCGCTCTTGCGGAGGCCGTCGAAGGCCTGCGGGCTGGTCACCTCGTGCAGCAGGTGCAGATCGATGAAGAGGAGGTCGGGCTCGCCCTCGGCGCGCCGGACGACGTGGTCGTCCCAGACCTTCTCCGCGAGTGTCCTACCCATCGCTTTCCCTTCGGTCGGCGACGAAGCGCCGACCCAACTAGAGATCTTGGGGAAGCGGTGCCCGCACCCCTGTGTTTCCGGGCAGCCGCCACCAGGCCCCTTCGTCACGGGCCGTTGTGACTTCCTGCCGTCCAGGGTGGCGCGTTCCATGGAAAATTGAACTTGCGTTTCACAGAGTGAGACGGGAGTATCGTGTCATGGACAACAGTAGCGGCGTCGGCGTTCTGGACAAGGCGGCCCTCGTCCTGAGCGCTCTGGAGTCCGGCCCGGCCACCCTCGCGGGGTTGGTCGGTGCGACCGGACTGGCACGACCCACGGCCCACCGCCTGGCCGTGGCGCTGGAGCACCACCGTATGGTGGCGCGCGACATGCAGGGCCGTTTCATCCTCGGCCCGCGCCTGGCCGAACTGGCCGCGGCGGCCGGTGAGGACCGCCTGCTCGCCACGGCGGGCCCGGTCCTCACCCACCTGCGCGACGTCACGGGCGAGAGCGCGCAGCTCTACCGCCGCCAGGGCGACATGCGCATCTGCGTGGCCGCGGCCGAGCGTCTGTCGGGCCTCAGGGACACGGTCCCGGTCGGCTCCACGCTCACCATGAAGGCCGGCTCCTCTGCCCAGATCCTGATGGCCTGGGAGGAGCCGGAGCGCCTCCACCGCGGCCTCCAGGGCGCCCGCTTCACGGCGACGGCGCTGTCCGGTGTGCGCCGCCGCGGCTGGGCGCAGTCCATCGGCGAGCGGGAGCCCGGCGTCGCGTCCGTCTCCGCGCCGGTGCGCGGCCCGTCCAACCGCGTGGTGGCCGCCGTGTCCGTCTCCGGGCCCATCGAGCGCCTCACCCGCCACCCCGGCCGCATGCACGCGCAGGCCATCATCGACGCCGCCGGCCGCCTCTCCGAGGCGCTGCGCCGCAACGGTTGACCGCCGTCCCCCGACACTTTCGACCGGTCACGGGCCCGCCTCAACGCCGCGGCGGGCCCGGCGCCGTTCTCAGACCCCGTCGGGGGCCTTCCCCGGGGCGGCGACCCGCTTCTCCGCCCGTTCCCCGGCGGCCTTGTCCGACCGGTACGCGAAGCGGTCCCGCGCGCGCTTGCCGCGCCGCTCCAGAGGCACCTGTCCGTGTGCCGCCGCGAGCCCGAACACGGGCATGTCGGCGTAGATCGACTCGTACGACCCCTCGGGCACGACGTACGCCTCGTGCCACAGCCCCACGTGCCCGCGCACCCGCCCCTTGCGCTCCTTGCGGTTGATGATCGCCCAGGCCCGGTGGTGGAACATGTCGGGCGAGTGCGCGTACTTGTAGAGCTTCTCCTCGGACTCCCAGTACTGGACGACGTAGTACGTCCGCGGCGAGGCCGTCAGCAGGACGTGGTTCAGGAGTCCGCGCTCCGGGTCCTTCGCCAGCTCGCGGAGCATGCGCGGCATGGCGAGGAAGACCGGCAGCCAGTGGTGCACGGCCCAGAAGTGGTTGATCCGCATGCCGATGAGCAGGACGGTCACGTCCCCCTCGGCGGCGGCGGTGGTGCGGGTCGCGGTCGCGTTCCTGCCCGGCATGACGCCTCCCCCTGTTGGCGAGCTGCACTGTCCAAGTGTTGCTGCTTAGATAGTGGCGCTATCCGAGAAAGGGCGCAAGGGATGCGACTGGCCGACCTGAGCAAGCGCAGCGGGGTGTCCACCGCGACGATCAAGTACTACCTGCGGGAAGGGCTGTTGCCCCCGGGCCGGCAGGTCAACGCGACCACGGCCGAGTACGACGACGGTCATCTGCGCCGACTGCGGCTGGTACGGGCGCTGATCCAGGTCGGCAAGGTGCCGGTGGCCACGGCCCGGGAGGTACTGGGGCACGTCGACGACGACTCGCTGGGCCGCACCGTCCGGCTGGGGGCGGCCCTGTGGGCGCTGCCGCAGGAGGCCGAGCCGGACGGGGCGGACCCGGCGGTGGCCGCCGCGCGCGTGGAGGTGGACCGGCTGCTGGAACTGCTGGGCTGGGAGACCTCCCGGGAGTTGGCCCCGCTCTCCCCCGTGCACCGCTCCCTGGTGGTGGCGGTGGCCGCCCTGCGCCGCCTCGACTATCCCTGGGACGCGGAACTGATGGCGCCCTACGGCGAGTTGATGATGGAGGTGGCCCGGCGGGACCTCGACTTCATGGAGACCCACGCCTCGGAGGCGGAGAAGGTCGAGATGGCGGTCGCGGCGGCGGTGCTCTTCCAGCCGGTGCTGCGGGCCCTGCACCGGCTGGCGCAGGAGGAGGAGTCGGCGCGGCGGTACGGCATCGAGTGAGCGCCGGAGGAACGCCGAAGGGGGCTCCCGCCTCGGCGGAAGCCCCCTTCGGACCTTCGAGTACCCCCGACCGGATTCGAACCGGCGCTACCGCCTTGAGAGGGCGGCGTGCTAGGCCGCTACACAACGGGGGCGTGGATCTTGCAGGCGTTCAATACCGCGTCGCCGCAGATCCGAGCTGGTCTACCAGGACTCGAACCTAGACTAAC
Source organism: Streptomyces rubrogriseus (assembly GCF_027947575.1). Taxonomy (NCBI): domain Bacteria; kingdom Bacillati; phylum Actinomycetota; class Actinomycetes; order Kitasatosporales; family Streptomycetaceae; genus Streptomyces; species Streptomyces rubrogriseus. The sequence goes on from NZ_CP116256.1 coordinate 6,732,072, forward strand.
TGAACCAGAATCAGTCGTGCTGCCAATTACACCATAGACCAATGTGGTTTAGACCAGTTCGTACCCCCGACCGGATTCGAACCGGCGCTACCGCCTTGAGAGGGCGGCGTGCTAGGCCGCTACACAACGGGGGCCCTAGCGATCCTGCATCGAGAGCAGCGGGAGCGACCCGAGCTGTCCTCGCGGGAAGGATCTGTACCCCCGACCGGATTCGAACCGGCGCTACCGCCTTGAGAGGGCGGCGTGCTAGGCCGCTACACAACGGGGGCCTTGCGGATGTGCTCCGCGGCGCAGATAAGCTCTGCGAGCTGGCCTACCAGGACTCGAACCTAGACTAACTGAACCAGAATCAGTCGTGCTGCCAATTACACCATAGGCCACTGGAACGCAAGCCCCGTAGGGGTTCTTGTTCTAGCGTTGCGCTTCCGGTTCCCGGCCCTTCGGCCCGCTCTCCGGCGGCGCAGGAAGAACATTACCCGAAGGTCGACGGGGCTCCAAAACGGGTATCGGCGCCGAGGAGCGCGGGAAGTTCGGAGAGCGAGGCGATCCGGCGCGGACCGGCCGGCGGGTCGACGGTCGCGTAGACGCCGCCGCGGTCGATCCACACGGAGAGCAGCCCGGCGTCGGCGGCGCCGCGTCCGTCGATCTCCGGGTGGTCGCCGACGTAGGCGACCTCGGCCGGACCGAGGGCGAGGGCGTCGCAGGCCGCGAGGAAGGCCCCGGCCTCCGGCTTGGAGACGCCCAGCTCGGCGGCGCACAGGATGGCCTCGAAGCGGTCGTGCACGCCGAGGACGCGCAGTTTGCGGTCCTGGACGGTGAGGCTGGAGTTGGAGAGCACGGCGTGCCGGTGACTGCCGGCGAGCGCGTCCAGGACGGGCATCACGTCGGGGAAGAGGGACCAGGCGGCCTCGTAGTGCGTGACGTACCGCTGGAACCAGTCGTCGGCCTCGGCGTCCGTCAGCTCCGGCCGGCCCAGGAAGACCCGGGTCCGGTCGCGGCGCTGTGTGACGAAGTCCACCTCGCCCGCCGAGAAGCGCGCCCACTGCTGGTCGGTGATCTCCCGCCAGCGAACGAGAGCCTGCTCGGCCGACCCGTACCCGGCGAGCAGTCCCTCGGCGACCAGATGGGCACGCATGCCCTCGCGGTCGGCGGTGGTGTAGTCGAAGAGGGTGTCGTCGACGTCCCAGACCACGGCTTTGATCGGCATGCGGCCCAGCCTAGGCCGCGTCGGCGTCGCGCGGGAGCGGACGGCCGGGAGAGCCCCCGGGGGTCTGTGCCTACTGCGCGGCCAGGCCCTCGATCTCGACCAGCATCCGCGGGTCGGACAGGGCCCGGACCTCGGCCAGCAGGCTGGCGGGGCGGCAGTCGGCGGCGGCCAGTTCGTCCAGTACGGCGTCGTAGTGGGCCGTGACCGCTTCGATGTCGACGGTGAAGATCCGGATCTGGACGAGGTCGCGCAGGGCGAACCCGGCCTTGTCCAGGGTCTCCGCCAGGCGCCGGAAGGTCAGCCGGAGCTGACCGCGGACGTCGCCCACGGCGGCGATGCCGCCCTCGTCGTCCCGGGCCTCGTGACCGGCGACCACGAGCCAGCGCCGGGGCTGTTCGACCAGTACGGCCCGGTTGTAGGCCGGCCGGTCCCCGAAGAAACGTGGGTCGATGTCCTCGCGGCGCATGCGGTCAGTCTGCGGGGGCCGGGGCGGCGGCGCCGCTCGGAGAGGACCGGGCGGGGTACGGGAAGGGCGGCGCCCGTGCGGACGCCGCCCCTCACACGTGCTGCCGGTTACGCCGCCAGTCGCCCCAGCGCCGCGTCGATCCGGGCCAGCGCCTTCTCCTTGCCCAGGACCTCCAGGGACTCGAAGAGGGGCAGGCCGACCGTGCGGCCGGTGACGGCGACGCGGACGGGGGCCTGGGCCTTGCCGAGCTTGAGGCCGTGGGCCTCGCCGGCGGCCAGGACGGCCTCCTTGAGGGCCTCCGGGGAGGTCCAGTCGGCGGCGTCCAGCTTCTCGCGGACCGTGGTCAGGAGCGCGTCCGAGCCCTCCTTCATGGCCTTGCTCCAGCTCGCCTCGTCGAGGACCGGCTCCGGCAGGAACAGGAAGTCGACGTTGTCGGTGATCTCGGAGAGGACCTTGAGGCGGGTCTGCGCGTGCGGCGCGATCGCCTGCCACTTGGCCTCGTCGAAGTCCTCGGGGGCCCAGGGGGCCGCGGGGGCCTTCAGCCAGGGGCGGCAGCGCTCGGTGAAGTCCTTGACCTCGAGGAGGCGGATGTGGTCGGCGTTGATCGCCTCGCACTTCTTCAGGTCGAAGCGGGCCGGGTTGGGCTGGACGTCGCTGACGTCGAAGGCCGCGACCATCTCCTCGATCGTGAAGATGTCCTGGTCCGCCGAGAGCGACCAGCCGAGCAGGGAGAGGTAGTTGAGCAGTCCCTCGGGGAGGAAGCCGCGCTCGCGGTAGAGGTTGAGGCTCGACTGCGGGTCGCGCTTGGAGAGCTTCTTGTTGCCCTCGCCCATGACGTAGGGCAGGTGGCCGAAGGCGGGGATCTCCTTGGCGACGCCCAGCTCGATCAGCGCCTTGTACAGGGCGATCTGGCGCGGGGTGGAGGAGAGCAGGTCCTCGCCGCGCAGGACGTGGGTGATCTCCATCAGCGCGTCGTCGACGGGGTTGACCAGCGTGTAGAGGGGTGCCCCGTTGGCGCGGACGATGCCGTAGTCCGGGACGTTCTCCGGCAGGTAGGTGATCTCGCCGCGGACCAGGTCCGTGAAGGTGATCGCCTCGTCGGGCATCCGGAAGCGGACGATGGGCTCGCGGCCCTGGGAGGTGTACTCCTCGACCTGTGCGTCGGTCAGGTCCCGGCAGTGGCCGTCGTAGCCGGAGGGCTTGCCGGCGGCGCGGGCGGCCTCGCGGCGGGTGTCCAGCTCCTCCTGGGAGCAGTAGCAGCGGTAGGCGTGGCCGGCGTCCAGGAGCTTGGCGGCGACGTCCTTGTAGAGGTCCATGCGCTGCGACTGGCGGTACGGCGCGTGCGGGCCGCCGACCTCGGGGCCCTCGTCCCAGTCGAAGCCCAGCCAGCGCATCGAGTCCAGGAGCTGGTTGTACGACTCCTCGGAGTCGCGGGCCGCGTCGGTGTCCTCGATGCGGAAGACCAGGGTGCCCTGGTGGTGGCGCGCGAAGGCCCAGTTGAACAGGGCGGTGCGGACCAGGCCCACGTGGGGGTTACCGGTGGGGGACGGACAGAAACGGACGCGTACGGGGGAGCCGGATGCGCTAGCCACGCTTGACAACCTTGTTGGTGAGAGTGCCGATGCCTTCGATGGTGACGGCGACCTCGTCGCCGACGTTGAGGGGGCCGACGCCGGCCGGGGTGCCCGTGAGGATCACGTCGCCGGGGAGCAGTGTCATCGCCTCGGAGATGTTGACGATCAGGTCCTCGATGGAGTGGATCATCTCGCTGGTACGGCCGAGCTGGCGCTGGGCGCCGTTGACCGTGAGCTGGACGGTGAGGTCGCCCGCGGTCGCGAGGTCGAGGCCCGTCTCCACCCAGGGGCCGAGCGGGCAGGATGAGTCGAAGCCCTTGGCCCTGGCCCACTGCTTCTCGCGGCGCTGCACGTCGCGGGCGGTGACGTCGTTGGCGCAGGTGTAGCCGAAGATCACGTCCTGGACGCGCTCGCGCGGGACCTCGCGGCACATGCGGCCGATGACGACGGCCAGTTCGGCCTCGTGGTGCAGTTCCTCGGTGAAGGAGGGGTACTGGATGGCGTCGCCGGGGCCGATCACGGAGGTGGACGGCTTGAAGAAGGCGAACGGCGCGTCGGGCACCTCGTTGCCGAGTTCGCGGGCGTGCTCGGCGTAGTTGCGGCCGAAGGCGACGACCTTGTTGGGGAGTACCGGCGGCAGGAGCCGCACCTTGCTCAGGGGCACCTTGGTGCCGGAGAGCTCGTAGTCCGCGAACGGGATGCCCTTGATGATGTCGAGGACGAGCTGGTCCGGCTGGTCGCCCTCGACCGCGCCGAAGGCGACGTTCCCGTCGATGGAGAACCTGGCGATGCGCACGGGTTGCTTGGCCCCTTGACTGAGCTGGCTGAAGTCTGACGCTCCAGGCTAACGCGGCAAGGGGCGGGCGCCTCGCGCATTACCCCTCGAGGACCGGTGGTGCGGCGCGCGGTGCTCGCAGGGCCGGCTGAACGCGGGCCGGCCCGGTGTCGTACTACTCTGCGACCGACGCCGCGACCGGGGCCTCCATGAGGATCGTGCGGCGGGGGTTGGCGGTCTGGGTGGGGAGCTCGACGGCGTGCTCCGGCTGCTCCGGCGTCCGCAGTTCGTCGGCGTCCTGGAGGTGCGCCAGCGTCGTGCGCCGCGGGTTGGCGATCTTGTGGAACATCATCGTCGTCTTCACGGTTGTACGTGGCCCTGTCGTGTCCGGGCGCCCGAGGGGCGGCGAAAGCCCCTGCGAGGGCGCGGGTTGTCGGTTTTGCCTTCTCTGTAAAGCGTCAGGCTAAACACGCGATTCCCCGTGAACCGCGGAGGAGTCCATGATCCGGATGTGAGTTTGCTCACTTATCAAGGGTCAAACCGGTCAATTGCGACGCCGAGAGCACTCCGACTAAACCGACATTGCACACCTGAAGGCATCATTCCGCTGCTGATCATGTCGACTGGGACACCCTCCGTGCCTCGGCGACTCGCGGGCATACGCCCGGTTTGCGGGTGATCACCTTCTACGTTCGGTGACTCGGCCCTCACGTGCTGTCACGTATCTCACGGCCTGCCCCACGGGCCTTGTTGGAGATCCTGCACTGTGCTGGAATTCCACGGACCGCCGCGGGATCGAGCCGGCGCACAGGGGGCGCACACCAGCGCCGAGCGGCGGCGAGAAGGGGGAACCAGCGCCGGTCACTCACGACCAACACAGGGGCGTATTCAGGGCGCCCCTTTGACGCCGACACCGTGCCCAGCCGTTCACGCGGAGGGGCGCCTGGTCCAGAGGTTGCGACGCTAGTGCAGGGACGTTTCAAGAGGGATGGCAGCGCTTCGGCGGAGCCGGAGCCGCAGGGCGGGACTGGCCCCAAGGCCGTCAGCTCCTCGCCCCAGCACGCCCAGAACCCGGGCCAGACCCAGCCCGGCGACAGCGGGGAGCGCGCCGGTCAGGCGACGGGCCCGTCCGCTCCCGGCCAGCAGTCGCCCACCAAGCCGGCCAAGGGCTCGACCGGCCCCGGCCCGCGAATAGCCCTGCGCAACTGGCGGATCTCCACCCGTCTGGTGTCGCTGCTGGCGCTTCCGGTGGTCGCGGCGACCTCGCTGGGCGCGCTGCGCATCAACCAGTCGATGGACGACATCCAGCAGCTCGAGAACATGAAGCTGCTGACCGAGATGACCAAGCAGGCCACGGAGCTGGCCGCCGCGCTCCAGGAGGAGCGCGACCAGTCCGCCGGCCCGCTGGCCCACGGCTCGAAGTCCAGCGCGATCGCCGTCAAGGGCGACCGCGAGCAGACCGACCGGGCCCTGAAGAACTTCCTCGACAAGTCCGAGCAGATCGACGCGGCGAGCAAGGACGGCAAGCTCGTCGGTGTCCGCGACAGCCTCGTCGGCATCGCGAGCGACCTGAACGACCTGACCAAGATCCGCAGCACGGCGTACACGGCGACGGACAACTCGACGCAGACGGTCGAGGCCTACCACCGCCTGATCACCCACCTGCTCGACCTCTCGCAGGACATGGCGGAGGCGACCAGCAACCCCGACATGATCCAGCGCACCCGCGCCCTGTCGGCCTTCTCCTCGGCCAAGGAGTACGCGTCCATCCAGCGCGCGGTCCTCGCCGCGGCCCTCCCCGCGAACAACACCGACAAGGGCGATCTCGCCGAGAACGACCGGCTGTACGCCCAGTCCGCGCTGCAGAGCCAGACCTCCGAGATCCGCAGCTTCACCAGCATCTACGGCGAGGGCGCGGAGGACCTGCTCAAGCCGATCTCCGAGGGCAACCCGGTGATCGAGGCGTCCGACCAGTACGCCGGCCGCGCCGTCGGCAAGAAGGACGGTCTGGCCAGCCTGAAGGCCCGGTCCTACCAGGACTGGCTGGACGACAGCTCCACCAAGATCCAGCAGATGAAGAACATCGAGCTGAAGCTGCTGGAGGACATGGAGCAGCAGGCCCGCGAGCTGCGCAACGAGTCCGAGCAAGAGGCCATCATCTCCGGTGTCCTCATCCTGCTCGTGCTCGGCGTCTCCCTGGTCGGCGCGTTCGTCGTGGCCCGGTCCATGATCCGCTCGCTGCGCCGCCTGGAGGACACCGCGACCAAGGTCGCCCAGGACCGGCTGCCCGAGCTGGTCAAGCAGCTCTCCGAGACCGACCCGCAGGACGTCGACACCTCGGTGGAGTCGGTCGGTGTGCACTCCCGGGACGAGATCGGCCGAGTGGCCGCGGCCTTCGACGACGTGCACCGCGAGGCGGTCCGCCTCGCCGCCGAGCAGGCCCTGCTGCGGGGCAACGTCAACGCGATGTTCACCAACCTCTCGCGCCGCTCCCAGGGCCTCATCCAGCGTCAGCTCTCGCTCATCTCCGAACTGGAGTCCCGCGAGGCCGACCCGGACCAGCTCTCCTCGCTGTTCAAGCTCGACCACCTCGCCACGCGTATGCGCCGTAACGGTGAGAACCTCCTCGTCCTCGCGGGTGAGGAGCCCGGCCGCCGCTGGACCCGTCCGGTGCCGCTGGTCGACGTGCTCCGTGCCGCCGCCTCCGAGGTGGAGCAGTACGAGCGCATCGAGCTGGCCTCCGTGCCGAGCACCGAGGTCGCCGGCCGCGTGGTCAACGACCTCGTGCACCTGCTCGCCGAGCTGCTGGAGAACGCGACCTCGTTCTCCTCGCCGCAGACCAAGGTCAAGGTCACCGGTCACGCGCTGCCCGACGGCCGGGTGCTGATCGAGATCCACGACACCGGCATCGGCCTCTCGCCGGAGGACCTGGCCGCGATCAACGAGCGGCTCGCCTCGCCGCCCACCGTGGACGTCTCCGTCTCCCGCCGCATGGGTCTGTTCGTGGTCGGCCGCCTCTCGCAGCGCCACGGCATCCGGATCCAGCTGCGCCCGTCCGACTCCGGCGGCACGACCGCGCTGGTCATGCTGCCTGTCGACGTCGCCCAGGGCGGCCGCAAGCCGCAGCCCAAGCCCGGTCAGCCCGGCTCGGGCACCGGCGGCCCGGCCGCCGCGCAGGCGGCCGCCGGTGTCGCCGCGGCCCGCCGTGGCGGCCAGGGCGGCGGTGCTCTCGCGGGCGGCGGCGCCTTCGGCGGTGGAAGTGGCGGCGGTGCCCTCGGCGCGGGTGCGCCGGGCGGTCGGCTCGGTGCTAGGCCAGGGGCCGCGGGCCGCACTGCCCGGGCGCGACGCGGGCGGCCGTCCGGGTGCGCCGGGTGGCGCGCGCGGACCCCAGTCCCCGCGGTGCCGGGCCAGCAGAACCGTCCGGCTCCGGCTAGCGCGGGTGCCGGTGCCGGTCAGCAGGCGCCCGGTGCTCCGCAGGGTCTGCAGGCCGCGGGCATGAACGCGCCGCAGGGCAACGCGCCGGCGAACAACGCCTCGCAGGGCCAGGACATGTTCGGCGGCAACCGCACCCCGGGCGCGCCCCCGCAGCGCAAGCGGGGCGGCAACGGCGACGCCGAGCAGGGCCGTCGTCCGCAGCTGCCGCCGCGCGGCGGTCCGCGGGCCGAGCTGCCCGGCGGCAACCCGCAGCCGCGGGTGCCCAGCTGGAGCGACGAGAACGCGCAGCCGCCGGTGGAGCGGGCCTCGCTGGACGCCCCGCGCGGCCACGACGAGCCGGACAGCTCCCGCACCGACCGGACGCCGCGCCTCGACGAGCGTCAGGGCCCGGGCTCGACCGCCGAGATGCCGGCCGTGCCCCGGTTCGGGGAGCCCCAGTCCCCCGCCGCCACGGCCGAGTTCGCCCGCCCCGACTTCGACGCCCCGGCGCCCCGTCGGGACGCGTCGCAGGACACGGGCCAGTTCGCCCAGCCCGGCCAGAACCAGTACGACGCGCCGAACGGGTACGAGGACCAGTACGGGCAGCAGGGCCAGTACGGGCAGGACCAGTACGCGCCGGGCCAGTACGGTCAGGCCGGCCCCGGCCAGGACCAGTACGACCGGCCTCGGTTCGGCCAGGACGCCCCGCAGAACGACCAGTTCGCACGGCCGGAGCCGGCCGCCCCGCAGCAGGACGGCGGAGCCTTCGTCCGCTCGGACGTCTTCGGCGGTCAGCCGGCCCCGAACGGCCAGGCCCCGGCCGACCGGTTCGCCGCCTCCCAGGGCTACGACAACGGCTCGACCGGTCAGCACGGCCTGCCGGGCCGTCAGAACCCGGCCGTCACCGGCCAGTTCGAGCGTCCGCAGGCGGGCGGCACGCAGGGCGGGAACGACTTCGGCGCCCCGCGTCCGCCGGCCCCGCAGCGACCGGTTGCGCAGGAGCCCGCGGGCCAGAACACCAACGGAACTCCCGCGCAGCGACCCGGAGACGGCTGGGCCCTGCCCCCGGCCTCCGGTCCCGGTGACGGACGTACGCCGCTGTACGACACGCTGGAGACCAACTGGTTCCACGGTGACCGCGAGTCGAGGGCGCCGCAGGCCGCCCCGGCCGCGTCCCCGGAGCCGCAGGCCGCCCAGCCCCAGACCCCGGCGGCCCCCCAGCGGCCGGCCACCTCGGCCTGGCGCAGCTCGCCGAACGACGATCTCGTCCGGCAGGCGGAGCGCGTCAGGCAGCCGGCCGCGGGCGGGGTCACCACCTCCGGCCTTCCGCGCCGGGTACCCCGGGCCAACCTCGTCCCGGGGACGGCTCAGCAGCAGTCGCACCAGAGCGGTCCGGCGGTTTCGCGTGCGCCCGACGACGTGCGCGGCCGGCTGACCAATCTCCGTCGGGGAATCGCACAGGGCCGTCAGGCCGGTACCAACCAGACCGGCAGCTACCCGCGGCCCACTCACCAGCAGGAGCGTTAGTTGAGCCCGATGAGCCAGGCGGCACAGAACCTCAACTGGTTGATCACGAATTTCGTGGACAACACCCCGGGGGTGTCCCACACCGTCGTCGTGTCCGCCGACGGACTCCTCCTGGCGATGTCCGAGGGCTTCCCTCGCGACCGCGCCGACCAGCTCGCGGCCGTCGCCTCGGGACTGACCTCGCTGACCGCCGGGGCGTCCCGGATCTTCGAGGGCGGCAACGTGGCGCAGACGGTCGTGGAGATGGAGCGGGGATTCCTCTTCCTCATGTCCGTCTCGGACGGCTCGTCCCTGGCCGTCCTCGCGCACCCGGAGTGCGACATCGGCCTCGTCGGCTACGAGATGGCGCTCCTGGTCGACCGCGCGGGTGCGGTCCTCACACCCGACCTGCGCGCCGAACTACAAGGCAGTCTGCTCCACTGATCGGCCCCGGCACCACCCGTGTTACCAAATCACCGTCCGGCCGCCACAATCCCCCCACCGGCCTCGTCAGACGGCTTGACTGACCGACTTGCTGTCCCGCCCGGAGGATTCATGACCCCGCCCACCGCCTCTCATGATCCGTACGCGGAGCCGTACGAGGACGAGGGCGACCAGCCGCTGGTCCGTCCCTACGCGATGACCGGTGGCCGGACCAGGCCGCGCTACCAGCTCGCCATCGAGGCGCTGATCAGTACGACGGCCGACCCGGCAGCGCTCATGGGGCTGCTTCCCGAGCACCAGCGGATCTGCCACCTGTGCCGCGAGGTGAAATCGGTGGCCGAGGTGTCGGCCCTGCTGGCGATGCCGCTCGGTGTGGCGCGAATCCTGGTCGCGGACCTCGCGGAGGCAGGGCTCGTCGCCATTCACCAGCCTGGCGGAGACGAGAACAACGGCGGTGCGCCTGACGTGACACTGCTCGAAAGGGTGCTCAGTGGACTTCGAAAGCTCTGACGGAGGGCGGGCGACCACCTCCGCGAAGATCGTGGTGGCCGGCGGCTTCGGCGTCGGCAAGACCACGTTCGTGGGCGCCGTCTCCGAGATCAACCCCCTGCGCACCGAGGCCGTGATGACCTCGGCCAGCGCGGGGATCGACGACCTCACGCACGCCGGGGACAAGACGACCACGACGGTCGCCATGGACTTCGGTCGCATCACGCTCGACCAGGACCTGATCCTGTACCTGTTCGGTACGCCCGGCCAGGACCGGTTCTGGTTCATGTGGGACGACCTGGTGCGCGGCGCCATCGGCGCGGTCGTGCTGTGCGACACCCGCCGGCTGGCCGACTGCTTCCCGGCCGTCGACTACTTCGAGAACAGCGGTCTGCCGTTCGTCGTCGCGCTCAACGGCTTCGACGGCCAGCAGCCCTACTCGCCGGACGAGGTGCGCGAGGCGCTGCAGATCGGCCCGGACACCCCGATCATCACGACCGACGCCCGGCACCGCGCCGACGCGAAGTCGGCCCTGATCACACTGGTCGAGCACGCGCTGATGGCCCGTCTGCGGTAGGTCCACCGGCCGCCGCAGCCAAGTCGGCAGGGGTCTACGGCACTTGTCGTAGACGGTTCGGAGCCGGCTGTGTCCTTTGACACGGTCGGCTCCGCTGTTCATAACGTTTCGGCAGAGGAATCGGGTGGTACCGACACGCGACGCGGTCAACTGGTCTCGCTGCGCGCACGAACGCCCCGTCTTTTGACGGACCTCGCTCTTTATGACCGTTTTACGTGGGGCTTACATCACGTGTAACCCCCTCGTTCCACTGTTTGGAAGAGCGCTGGTCGCCGTGCTGGAATGCCAGAACTGCCCCATGGTCTAAGACGTACTCAGCAGTAGCGCGTACTCGATGACTGACGGAGTGGGTTCTGAGACACAGCGGCACGACACAGGTGCCGACCGCCGAGAGGTTGTTGGTCGAGTGAGGCGAAGCAAGAACAGTCCCGAGCCATCGGCCCGGGGCAACTTCACCCCGCCGCCGCGCACAGCGGCGCCCGCCCCCGCCCCTGCCGCGGAACCCCAGGCCGAGCCGCCCGCGCCGAGCGGTGGCCGTTTCACGCCGCGCAACTGGCGGGTGACCACCCGGCTGAACGCGATCCTGCTCATACCCGTGCTGGTCGGCCTCGTCATGGGCGGCTTCCAGGTGAAGAGCTCGATCGACACCTGGCAGGACGCCGAGGACGCCGAGAGCACCGCGCGCCTCGTACGCGCCTCCCTCGGCTACGCCAACGCCCTCTACAACGAGCGCGACATCACCGCGGCCCCCCTGCTGCAGGGCAAGGGTGAGAAGGACTCCACCGTCGCCGCGGCCCGCCAGGCCACCGACGAGGCGGCCGACACCTTCGACGCGGCGGCCCAGGGCATGCCCGGCAAGCCCGGCCTGGAGCGCCGGCTGAAGGTGTTCCGCGAGCAGGAGCCCAAGCTCCAGACGCTGCGGGCGGCCGCGTACACCTCCAAGCTCAAGGGCGTGGAGACCGAGGAGGGCTACACCGGTGTCGCCCACCCCCTCATGGAGTTCGCCAACGAGCTGGGCCTGGGCACCGGCAACATCACCTCCTACGGCCGTACCGTCTACGCGATCTCCCTGACCAAGGCCGCGCTCTCCCTGGAGCGCTCCATCGGCATGCACATGCTGGTCAAGCCGGGTCCGGAGCCCGGCCACCTCGCCAGCCAGCGCGTCGCGCTCTCCTCGTACGCCTACCTGGAGCGCATCGCGATCGAGGAGTACATCGGCGGCGGCACCGAGGCGGACGCGCAGAAGCTCGAGGACGCCGAGGCGAAGCTCAAGGAGGACGGCGCGGCCATGGCCAAGGAGGCCAAGGCCAAGGACCCGGACTACGTTCCGCCGCCGTCCAACCCGACGACGATGATCTCGGAGCTGGCCGGACTCGAGTCCACCGACACCAGTGATCGCGCGGAGCTGGCCCAGCAGGGCATCACGCCGGAAAACTGGTGGGCGGTCAACACCCTCAAGTTCGACGCGTACCAGAAGATCGAGTCGGACCTGGCCGACAAGGCGGTGTCCGAGGCGTCCACGATCGCCGACGACGCCGAGCGGGACGCCTACATCACGGGTGCCGCGGTCGTGATCGCGCTGCTCGCCGCGTTCGTCCTGGCCGGCATGGTGGCCCGTGGGATGAGCCGCTCGATGCGCCGGCTGCGCAACGCGGCCTTCGGCATCGCCGAGCAGCGCCTGCCGATGCTGGTCGACCAGCTCTCCCGCACCGACCCCGGCCGGGTCGACACCCGGGTGCAGCCGATCCCGATCACCTCGACCGACGAGATCGGCGAGGTCGCCCGCGCCTTCGACCAGGTGCACCGCGAGGCGGTCCGGCTCGCCGCCGAGCAGGCGCTGCTGCGGGGCAACATCAACGCGATCTTCACCAACCTGTCGCGCCGCAACCAGTCGCTGATCGAGGGCCAGCTGAGCCTGATCACCGACCTGGAGAACAACGAGGCCGACCCGGACCAGCTGGAGAACCTCTTCCGACTGGACCACCTGGCCACCCGTATGCGCCGCAACGGCGAGAACCTCCTGGTCCTCGCCGGCGAGGAGCCCGGCCGCCGCTGGGACCAGCCGGTCCCGCTGGTCGACGTGCTGCGCGCCGCCTCCTCCGAGGTGGAGCAGTACGAGCGCATCGAGCTGTCCGGCGTGCCGGAGGCCGAGATCCACGGCCGCGCCGTGACCGACCTCGTGCACCTGCTCGCCGAGCTGCTGGAGAACGCCACGACGTTCTCCTCGCCGCAGACCAAGGTCCGCGTCACCGCGACCCGGCTGCCCGACGGCCGCGTGATGGTCGAGATCCACGACAAGGGCATCGGCCTGACCGCCGAGGACTTCGCGGACATCAACCACAAGCTGGCCAACCCGCCGACCGTGGACGCCGCGATCTCGCAGCGCATGGGTCTGTTCGTGGTCGGCCGGCTGTCCGACCGGCACGGCATCCGCGTGCAGCTGCGCCCCTCCGGTGAGCAGGCGGGCACCACCTCGCTGGTCATGCTCCCGGACGCCATCACCCACGGTGGCGGCGGCGAGCAGCAGCAGCAACGCGACGAGTTCACCGTGTCGCAGATCATCCCGGAGCAGAACTTCCAGGGCGGCGGCGAGAGCTTCGGCCAAGTCGGCCAGCCCATGCGGACCGCCGCGGAGCTGGGCTTCGACGACAGCCGGTACGCCGAGATCCCCGACGACATACGCGAGCTGGACCCGGTGGGCCGCTCGCTGATGCGCGAGGAGCGCCGCGCGGCCCTGGAGGCCCAGTCGCACCCCGAGCTGCCCGGTCCCGCGGACCGGGGCGGCGCCGGGAACGACGGGGCCGCCGGCTTCCAGGACCAGTTCACCGGACAGCAGCCGGGCTACGACGGACAGCAGCCGGGTTACGGCCAGTCCCCCGACGGCTACCAGCAGCAGCCGAACGGCGCGTACCAGGAGTCGCCGAACGGCGCGTACGACCAGCAGTCGGCGTACGCCGACCCGCAGCAGGCGTACCAGGAACCGCGGCAGGCGTCGTACGACGAGCAGTACTACGCGCCGAACGGCGGTCTGCCGGAGGCCGGGAACCACTCGCCCTTCGAGCAGCGGCGCCACCAGGACGACTGGCCGCAGCAGGACGGATACCAGAACGGATATCCGGACCAGTACCCGACCGGTGCCCCCCAGGCGCAATCCGCCGAGGCCGCTGACGTGACCGAGGCGGACCGCGTAGGCTTCGACCGTCCGGGGCCGGCCCCCTCCGCCGCCCACGAGCTGACCGACGCCGGTCTTCCCCGCCGCGGATCCACCGCGGGCGGCGCGGGCGATGCGGGGCACGTGGGCCAGGAGACGCCGGCCGCCGCACCGGGGGCGGGCGGCGAGGACACCTGGCGGTCGGCCAACGACGACCGCTGGCAGCAGGCCTCCTCGCTGCGCAAGCCCAAGGCGGGCGGGGTGACCTCCTCGGGCCTCCCGCGCCGGGTGCCCAAGGCCAACCTGGTCGAGGGCGCGGCCGAGACCACTCCACAGGGAGGCCCCCAGGTCTCCCGCGCTCCGGAGGACGTCCGGGGCAGGCTGAGCAACCTGCGGCGCGGCGTCGAGCGAGGCCGCAACGCAGGCAGTGAAACGAACGGCCAGGACACGAGGAACGAACACCGTGGTCCTGACAGCACCTACAACCAGGAGCGTTAGTGTGAGCCCGATGAGCCAGGCGGCGCAGAACCTGAACTGGTTGATCACCAACTTCGTGGACAACACCCCGGGGGTGTCCCACACGGTGGTGGTCTCCGCCGACGGACTCCTTCTGGCGATGTCCGAAGGGTTCCCTCGCGACCGAGCCGATCAGCTCGCGGCCGTCGCCTCCGGCCTGACCTCGCTGACCGCCGGTGCCTCGCGCATCTTCGAGGGCGGCAGCGTGAACCAGACGGTTGTGGAGATGGAGCGCGGATTCCTCTTCATCATGTCCATCTCCGACGGCTCGTCCCTCGCGGTTCTCGCACACCCCGAGGCGGACATCGGTCTCATTGGGTACGAGATGGCCCTTCTGGTGGACCGTGCCGGCACGGTTTTGACCCCCGATCTGCGGGCGGAGCTCCAAGGGAGCCTTCTCAACTAAAGGACAGACGGTGCGTTTTGGCGTCCCGTGGCCGTAAAGTTTCGGGACGCGGCTCCACAGCGATGGGTGCCAGGCACAGTCGGAGGAGGAAAAAGTGGGAACACCCCCAGGCGGTCCGTCATCGGGCAACTGGTCGTACGGCCCTGGTCAGGGCCAAGGCGACGGCTCGGCGAACGGGTACGGCTACCCCTCCGTGCCGAGCCACCGGCAGCCGTACGCGCCGCAGGGCCCCGGCCCTTCGCCGTACGACCAGCCGCATGCTCCGCGCATCCAGCCCGTGCAGCCGCAGCGCCGCACCCCTGAGCCGGCGCCCGCCGGGGCGTCGAACAACCCCCTGGTGCGCCCGTACGCCATGACGGGCGGCCGCACCAGGCCCCGGTACCAGCTCGCCATCGAGGCGCTGGTGCACACCACCGCGCAGCCGCATCAGATGCAGGGCCAGCTGCCCGAGCATCAGCGGATCTGCAACCTCTGCCGGGAGATCAAGTCGGTGGCCGAGGTCTCGGCCCTGCTGACGATCCCTCTCGGCGTGGCCAGGATCCTCGTCGCCGACTTGGCGGAGGCGGGACTGGTCGCCATCCATCAGCCCGGCGGCGACGAGAGCGCCGGCGGCCAGCCAGACGTGACACTGCTCGAAAGGGTGCTCAGTGGACTTCGCAAGCTCTAGCGGCGGTCCTTCCCGCTCCACCACTTCCGCGAAGATCGTGGTGGCGGGCGGCTTCGGCGTGGGCAAGACCACGTTCGTCGGCGCTGTCTCGGAGATCAACCCGCTGCGCACCGAGGCCGTGATGACATCCGCTTCGGCGGGCATCGACGACCTCACCCACACGGGGGACAAGACGACCACGACGGTCGCCATGGACTTCGGCCGCATCACGCTCGACCAGGACCTGATCCTGTACCTCTTCGGTACGCCCGGCCAGGACCGGTTCTGGTTCATGTGGGACGACCTGGTGCGCGGCGCCATCGGCGCGATCGTCCTGGTCGACACGAGGCGGCTCGCCGACTGCTTCCCGGCCGTCGACTACTTCGAGAACAGCGGTCTGCCGTTCGTCATCGCGCTGAACGGCTTCGACGGGCAGCAGCCGTACCAGCCGGACGAGGTCCGGGAGGCGCTGCAGATCGGCCCGGACACGCCGATCATCACGACGGACGCGCGGCATCGGGCCGACGCGAAGTCTGCGCTCATCACTCTCGTGGAGCACGCGCTGATGGCGCGGTTGCGCTGAGGGCAGCGCCGGGTCGCGCGACGCCCCCTGCGGCCACTGGGCTGCCGGGGGCGGTTTCGTTGCCGGGTGCGGGTAGTACGTGGCTGGTCGCGCCCACGCGGCGGAGCCGCATATCGACACAGCCCCGCGCCCCTGGGGCGTCCACCGAGCCCGGCGTAACAAGAGAGGCCCCTCCGAGTGGAGGGGCCTCTCTTGTTGCTCGGGTCAGCGCCAGCTGTGCGGCGCCCTGAAGCCCGGCTCGCGTTCCAGGCGGCGCCAGCCCGCGCGGGCGCGGCCGCCGCCGTGGGGCGGGGCGATCTCGGCGGGGCGGGCGGCGGCGCGGGCCAGGAGGAGGGCCGTGATGGCGGCGACTTCCTCGGGCTCGGCGTGGCCCTTCTCGACGCGGATGTCGGCAGGGGACATGGAGGTGGCTCCTCGGGTCACTGCGGCGGGTTGCCGTGCTTGCGGGAGGGCAGGTCGGCGTGCTTGGTGTGGAGCATCGCCAGGGACTTGATCAGCACCTCGCGGGTTTCGGCAGGGTCGATGACGTCGTCGACCAGGCCGCGTTCGGCCGCGTAGTAGGGGTGCATCAGCTCGGACTTGTACTCCTTGACCATGCGCGCCCGCATGGCCTCGGGGTCCTCGGCGTCGGCGATCTGCCGGCGGAAGATGACGTTCGCGGCACCTTCCGCGCCCATGACGGCGATCTCGTTGGTCGGCCAGGCGTAGGTGAGGTCGGCGCCGATGGACTGGCTGTCCATGACGATGTAAGCACCTCCGTACGCCTTGCGCAGGATCAGCGAGATCCGGGGCACGGTCGCGTTGCAGTACGCGTAGAGGAGCTTGGCCCCGTGGCGGATGATCCCGCCGTGCTCCTGGTCGACGCCGGGCAGGAAGCCGGGTACGTCCAGAAGGGTGATGATCGGGATGTTGAAGGCGTCGCACATCTGGACGAAGCGGGCCGCCTTCTCCGACGCCTCGATGTCCAGGACACCGGCCAGGGCCTGCGGCTGGTTGGCGACGATGCCGACGACCTGCCCGTCGAGACGGGCCAGCGCGCAGATGATGTTGCGGGCCCAGCGCTCGTGGACCTCCAGGTACTCGCCCTCGTCGACGAGTTCCTCGATGACCTTGGTCATGTCGTACGGGCGGTTGCCGTCCGCCGGGACCAGGTCGAGGAGGGTGTCCGAGCGGCGGTCCACCGGGTCGGAGGACTCGGCGCGGGGCGGGTTCTCCCGGTTGTTCTGCGGCAGCAGGGAGAGGAGGTAGCGGACCTCGGCGAGGCAGGTCTCCTCGTCGTCGTAGGCGAAGTGGCACACGCCGGACGTCTCGGCGTGCACGTCGGCGCCGCCCAGGCCGTTCTGCGTGATCTCCTCGCCGGTGACCGCCTTGACGACGTCCGGGCCCGTGATGAACATCTGCGAGGTGTCGCGGACCATGAAGACGAAGTCGGTGAGGGCGGGGCTGTAGGCCGCGCCGCCCGCGCAGGGGCCGAGCATCACGCTGATCTGCGGGATGACGCCGGACGCCTTGGTGTTGCGCTGGAAGATGCCGCCGTACCCGGCGAGCGCGCTGACGCCCTCCTGGATACGGGCGCCGGCGCCGTCGTTCAGCGACACCAGCGGGGCACCGGCCGCGATGGCCATGTCCATGATCTTGTGGATCTTCGTGGCGTGGGCCTCGCCCAGCGCGCCGCCGAAGATCCGGAAGTCGTGGGCGTAGACGAAGACCGTGCGGCCCTCGACCGTGCCCCAGCCGGTGATGACACCGTCGGTGTACGGCTTCTTGGCCTCCAGGCCGAACCCGGTCGCCCGGTGCCGGCGCAGCTGCTCGACCTCGCGGAAGGAGCCGGTGTCCAGGAGCAGCTCGATGCGCTCACGTGCCGTCAGCTTGCCCTTGGCGTGCTGCGCCGCCGTCGCCTTCTCACTCGGCCCGGCGAGCGCCTGCGCACGGATCCCGTGCAGCTCGGCCACCCGCCCGCGCGCGTCCGTCGGCTCGCCCGGCGCCTCATCCAAAACGGTCATGTAGCGACTCTACGAAGCCGAGCAAGGATTGCGAGCCGTCGACTCCGTACAGTCTCCGGCCCGTTTTCCTGGTAGCACCGAACAGAACTCCCACCCCGTGCAGCGCTTCCGACTGCTCAGAGGGCCTCTGGCTTGTAGGGGTCACACAAAGCCGTCAGCTGAGAGTCACCTCACATTCATGGGTGGTACATACCACCCCTGGAGTGACGCGGAGGTGCAGTCGGCGGCCCGTCGCGAGGATCTCGACCGTCTCGTCGGCCCGCAGCACCGCTCCCACCGGGTGGTCCCAGACGATCTCCAGGGCCTCTCCCGTGCGCGGCGGTTCGCTCACGCAGAGGGTAGCGGTACGGCCCCGGCGGCGGACCAGCACGCTCCCCGCGGCCGTGGTGGTGAGCGGGCCCGCGGTGCCGGCCTGCCAGAAGTTGGCGGCCGTCAGACCGAGGGAGGGGACGGTCACCGCCTGGCGGCGGTCGTCGTTGGCGAGGACCTTGAGCCAGTGGCGGTCCGCGGCGCGACGGACGAGGGCCGCCCGGGAGGCGCCCGGCATGACGGTGTAGACGTAGTCGGCGCCGGCCGGATCGGTGCCGTGGTCGAGCCAGAGGGTCTGCCAGCGGCGGGTGCGGCGCTCGGTGGTGCTGGTGGTGTTGATGTCGGACCAGGCGCCGGTGCGGTCCTCGCGCAGGGTCCGCAGGGCGCCCCCGGGCACGATCCAGCCGCCGTGTCCCTCCAGGTGGGCCCAGTGCCGGCCGCGTACGAGGGCCTGGGTGCCGTCCTCCCCCAGGTTGCGGTTGTCCACGACCGTCTCGACCGGTACGCCGTCCGCGCACGTGATGCCGGCGCCCAGGCAGACCACGGCGTCGTCGAGGAAGAACCAGGACTTGCGGGCCTCCAGTGTGGAGCCGAGCCCCTTGAGGTGCTGGCCCACGGCCGCGTACTCGCCGTCGGTCGCGCCGCCGACCCATCGCACGTCCGGTTTGGGTTCGCCCCACTCGCCGCCCGCCCGGTCGGCCAGGCGCTTGGTGGAGACGGTGGTGCCGGGCAGCCGGTACCAGTCGACGGTGGGCCAGAACCAGTCGGTGTACTGATCCGCCCGCGTCCCGTTCGCCCACCAGGTGAGCATGCCCGCGCCGGTGTGCCAGCCGCGCGGGTTCTCGCCGTTGCCGCACTCGTAGTGGGCGATGCGGTCACTGGCCATGGCGAGGCCCGCGGTGAAGGCGGGGCGGCGGTGGACGGCGCGGTCCATGGCCGCGAAGAGGTGGTGTCCGACGGGTTCGGGGGCGGCCTCTCCGGGGGCGTCGGCGATCGCGTGCAGCCGGGCCAGGTCGGCGACCGGGAACTGGGGCGCGGTCAGGATCGGGGTGACGGTGTCCCGCTCCGTCCAGCCCTTGATCCGGGCGTGCCAGCGCTCGCGCTCGGCGTCGCTCGCCCCGCCCGCGAGGACGGCCATGGCGGCGACGAGCTGCTGGCCGTGGAAGTGGTCGCTGCGCATGACGTGCAGGTCGTCGCTCTTGAGGTAACCCCGGCTGATGGCCCGCCCGTTGACGACGTCCATGACGAGGCCGTCGTGGATCAGGGGTGCGTAGGCGTGTTCGACGCTGTCCAGGACGAGCTGCCTGCCCGGGTCGGTCACCTCCCACTCGGAGCCGGCCAGCAGGGTGAACAGACGGCCGAGACCGTCCAGCATGACCTGGCCGTACGTGCCCGAGTAGGCGACCCAGGTGTGCTGGACGAAGGAGCCGTCGGCATAGAGCCCGTCGCCCTTCGTGACGTACGGGAAGACCGGCGAGAGGGCGTCGCGGGCCAGGGCGATCTTCGCAGGGGCCCGGCCCAGGACGCCGCGCAGTGCGACGGAGCGGCACAGGTCGACGCGGTTGGCGCCGGTGGAGGTGCCGGTGTAGTCGCCGAGCATCGCGTCGGGGACGAAGTGGTCGACGGCGGCGCAGGCGGCGGCCACGCGGTCGGCGCCCAGGTGGTCGTACAGGGCCGCCGTGATGTCCATCAGGAGCCGGGGGCTGCCGATCTGCCACTCCCACCAGTTGCCGTAGCGGGTGGTGGCCGGGTTGTAGACGGTGACCGAGAGGTGGTCGAGGCCGCGCAGGATGTCGGCGAGGAGGGCGGGGTCGCCGGTGGAGCCGGTGCCCTCCTGGACGTACGCCTCGGTCATCGTCCACAGGCGGCCGTAGGCGAAGGTGATGCCGGCCGGCGGGTCGAAGGGGTGGCCCGGCCACAGGGAGGTGGGGGTGGGGGCCATGGTGGCGCGGTGCTCGCGGGCCCGCTCGCCGGTCTCGGCGAGGCGGGAGGCGTACGGCTCGGCTGCCGGGTCGTAGCCGGTGCCGAGGGTGATGCCCAGCCATCGGTGGCGGAGGGCGTCGTAGGGGTCGGCGGTGGCGGCCGCGGCACGGGGGACGGTGGTGAGGGCGGCGGCGGTCGCCGCGGCGAGCAGGACCGCGCGGCGGGTGGGGGCGGTGGGGCGCTGTGGGGTCATGCTCATGCCGTCTATCACGCCGGGAGGCGGGAGGGGAACGGTGCCGCAACACGTGCGGCGCGGGTGGTTGATGGCGGCGCGGAATAGCTCTAGAGTCGAAGCCGTTGGACTGGTTGAACATTCAACTTCAACGCCTTCTTTGGAGGACACCATGACCGCCACTCCCGACCTCGCGACGCTGACCGGCGACTACACCGTCGACCCGGCCCACACGACGATCGGCTTCACGGCGCGCCACGCCATGGTCACCAACGTCAAGGGCAAGTTCCTCGACTTCACCGGCACGCTGCACCTGGACGGCACCGACCCGTCCCGTTCCACGGCGTCCCTGGACATCACGATGGACAGCATCGACACCGGCTCCCCCGACCGTGACGGGCACCTGAAGAGCTCGGACTTCTTCAACACGGGCGAGTACCCGACGATGACCTTCCGCTCCACCAAGGCGGAGTCCCTGGGCGGCGACGACTACCGCATCACCGGTGACCTGTCGATCCTCGGCACGACCAAGCCGCTCACCATCGACCTGGAGTTCAACGGCGCCGCCAAGGACCCGTTCGGCAACGAGCGCGTCGGCTTCGAGGGCAAGGCGGAGATCAAGCGCTCGGAGTGGGGGCTCACCTGGAACGCGGCGCTGGAGACGGGCGGCGTACTGGTCTCCGACAAGATCAAGCTGAACTTCGACATCTCGGCGATCAGGCAGGCCTGACCTCCCGCGACCGTCGACGACGAGAAGCGCGGCGGCGGACGGCATGCGCTCATCGCAGCGCCGCCCGCCCGCCGCCCGGTTCACCCGTCCAGCAACTCCCGCACCTGGTCGAGGGCGGCGCCGAAGGGGTCGGGGAGGACGCCCACCCCGTGGGAGACCAGCGCCCCCTCGTGCAGCAGCACGAGCGTCCGCGCCAGCCGGTCCGCACCGGCCGCGTCGATGTCCCGGGCCAGGCCGGTGAACAGGTCGAGCATCCACCGCTTCTGCCCGGTGATGACCGGGTACGCCGGATGGTCCGGATCACTGATCTCCGCGTGTGCGTTGATCATGCTGCACCCCTTGGACCCGTACCGCTGCGACCACGCGCGCGACGCCTCGAAGACGGCCGCCACCCGGGCGGCGGGCCCCTCCCCCGCCGCCGCCAGCCGCCCGGCGAGCAGTTCCCGCCAGCGCTCGTCGCGTCCGGCCAGGTACTCGACGACGATCTGCTCCTTCGAACCGAAGCGGTCGTACAGCGTCTTCTTGGTCACCCCGGCCTCGGCGGCGATGGTGTCCACGCCGACGGCGTGGATGCCGTGCTCGTAGAACAGCCGCTCGGCGGCCGCCAGCACCCGTCGCGCGCCGGGCGTCATCCGTACCCGGCGGGGTTCCGCTTCCGAACCCATGACCTCTGCACCCATGCCGACGAGTATACCGGTCTGTATAGTGGGCACCCTGGATGAGTAAACAGATCTGTCTACTCTGGATGGGGTCGACGTGAACGTCCTGCTCTCGGCCGCCTTCGTTCTGTGCTGGAGCTCCGGCTTCATCGGCGCCAAGCTCGGTGCTCAGACCGCGGCCACACCCACTCTCCTGATGTGGCGCTTCCTGCCGCTCGCCGTGGCCCTGGTCGCCGCGGCGGCCGTCTCCCGGGCCGCCTGGCGGGGCCTGACACGGCGGGACGCCGGTCGGCAGATCGCCATCGGCGCGCTGTCGCAGAGCGGCTATCTGCTCAGCGTCTACTACGCCATCGAGCTGGGCGTCTCCAGCGGCACCACCGCCCTGATCGACGGCGTCCAGCCACTCGTCGCCGGCGCGCTCGCCGGTCCCCTGCTGCGCCAGTACGTCTCGCGCGGGCAGTGGCTCGGACTGTGGCTGGGGCTGTCGGGCGTGGCCACCGTGACGGTCGCCGACGCCGGGGCGGCGGGCGCGGAGGTGGCCTGGTGGGCGTATCTCGTCCCGTTCCTCGGCATGCTGTCGCTGGTGGCGGCCACGTTTCTGGAGGGCCGCACACGCGTGCCGGTCGCGCCCCGCGTCGCCCTGACGATCCACTGTGCGACCAGCGCCGTCCTCTTCTCCGGCCTGGCCCTGGGCCTCGGGGCGGCGACACCGCCGGCCGGTTCCTCGTTCTGGCTGGCGACCGCCTGGCTGGTGGTCCTGCCGACCTTCGGCGGCTACGGCCTGTACTGGCTGATCCTGCGCCGGTCCGGCATCACCGAGGTCAACACCCTCATGTTCCTCATGGCGCCGGTCACGGCGGTGTGGGGCGCCCTCATGTTCGGTGAGCCGTTCGGCGTCCAGACCGCCCTCGGCCTGGCGGTCGGCCTCGCGGCCGTGGTCGTCGTCCGGCGCGGGGGCGGCGCGCACCGGGGGCGGCCGGTGCGGTCCGGCGCGGACCGTCCGGCGGCCGGAGGGCCGACGGCCGACAAGTCCACGGACAGGACGACGGCAGACAGGACGACGGCGGCCAGGCGCTGAGACCCGTCGCGGGCGCCTCAGAAGCCGCCGCCGAAGTCCCCTCCGCCGCCGAAGCCGCCGCCACCGCCGAAGTCCCCTCCGCCGAAGCCGCCCCCGAAGTCACCGGGATCGAAGTCGCCGCCCGAGACGTCGCCGCCCTCGTAGCCGCCGAAGTCTCCGTACCCGGTGCCGTAACCGGCTCCGTAGGCGGGGCCCGCCATCATGCCGCCGAGCATGGTGCCGACCAGGAGGCCGGGCAGGATGCCGCCGCCGAAGTAGCCGCCCGCCCAGGGGCCGTAGGCCGGGCCCGCGTCCCAGTAGGGGCGGCGGCCGTACTCGGTGTCCACCTCGCGGATCATCGGGTCCCGCCCGTCGGACAACCGGGCCTGGTCGGCGGCACAGACCGGGACCTGGCGGGTGGTGCCGCCCGGCGGGGTCCAAGTGGCGTCGGCGACCGACGGGCCGTGGCGCGGGTCGAAGAAGCAGGGCGGGCGGCGTTCGCGCAGCGGCCTGCCCTCGCGGCGGGCGGCGAGCTGCGCGAGCGAGAAGCGGCCGTCCTCCACCGCCTGGGTGACGGCACGCACGTCCTCGGGTTTGCGGGCGTCGGCCATGTACGTCTTGGCCTGCTCGTAGGCGTCCAGGGCACGTTCGTAGTCGGCCCGCATGGCGTCGTCGGCGCCCGGTTCCGCCGGGTGGAAGTCCAGGCGGTCCAGCTCCTCGCCGAAGGCCGTGATGTCCTCGTCGACCACCACCCGCAGCCGTTCCAGCGCCGCCCGCTGCTCCGCCTCGCGGCGGTGGCGGCTGCGCCGGGAGACCGCGTAGACGCCCGCGCCGCCGAGGACCACCACCGCGCCCGCGGTGATCAGGGCGCCCGTGGGCGCGGAGCCGCCGCCGGAGTCCCAGGACGAGGGGGCGGAGCCGCGCACACTGCGCAGCGCGTCGTCGACGAAGTCGTTCAGCTGGGCCTTGGGGTCGCCCGCGCCCTGGACGGCGGTGACCAGGTTGTGCACGCCCTGGCGGCTCAGCACGCTGCTGTCGGCGCGGGCGTCGAAGCGGTCGCCGAGGCGGACGCCGTACAGACCGGTGATGCCGGTCTCGGTCCGGAGGTTCTGGAAGAGGTTCTCGGTCGGGTAGCCGGCCGGGAGGACCGCCACGAAGACCGGTTCGCCCGCGTCCTCGATCTTGTCGGCGAGCGCGTCCGCGTCCGACTTGGACAGCAGGTCGGAGGCGGCCGGGTCCACGTACACCGGACTCTCGCGCAGGGCCGCGCCGATCTCGGAGACACCGGTCTCCGCCTGCGCGCCGGGCGCACCGGCGAGCAGCACCGCCAGCGCGGCGACGACCGGCGCGACCAGGAGGCGTACGAAGGCACCCATCCACGTGACCCTCATAGTCTCAAAGCTACAGGAAGCATCTGAAGAGGGACATCACTCAGACCGACCGCCCGGGGGCGCCCGCGCCGCCGGTTGTCAGAACCGCTCGATCCGCTTCGTGTCGTCGTCCCCGCCGCGCTGCATGAACCGAAGACGCCGATTGCGCAGCGCCTGGACGAATTGGTTGCGCTGGTAGTCGCGGGCCCGCGTCGGCCCCTGGGTCGGGAGTTCCTTGTGCTGGACTGCGATGTCGACGAGGAGGGACTCGTACGACCCAAGCTCGTCCCGGCCGAGGTCCGTCCCGACGTAGCTGGTGAGGGCGAAGAGCCGCATGATTTCGCTGATCACCTCGCGCTCGCCGTGCAGCCGTGTGACGTCCGCCGCATGACGGACCCAGTCCCGGTCGCCCATGCGCCGCATCAGCAGCACCGCCATCAGCGCCTGCCCCGGCTGCTCGATGAACTCCGCCTCCCTCAGTGCCTCGTCGGTCAGCCGGGAGAGCTTGCTGCTCGTCAGCACCTGGGACAACGACCCGTACGAGGCGAGGACGGGGGAGAAGAGCTCGATCCGGCCCAGGAACTCCTCGAACTCGGCATCCGAGACCTCGGTGCCGTTCACCAGGGACTCCCGGAGCTCCGGCCGCTCCAAAGCCTCCGACAGGGCCGCGCGCATGCTCCGCCCGACGTCCCGCGTCTTCCACTCGTCGGCCATGAGCGCGGCCCGCACGCCGTAACCGTTCAGGGTCAGCCGCAGGGCCCGCCGTTTGAGATCCAGGTCCCGCACGAGTTCGCTGCTGCGCAGCACGTCGGCGAGGAGGTCGAGCCACTCGACGAACACCTCGAAGTCGGAGCGGACGAGCACGCCGTCCCGGCGCTTGTCCTGGGCTATGGTCCGCATGGCGTCGGCCTGGTCGTACAGCCCGTCCATCAGCACGTTGAGCTCACCCTGGACCTCAGCGGGTGGGGCGGGCGGCTCGTACGCCAGGTCCGTGGGCCAGAAGTCGTCCAGCAGCGACTCCGTGTCGTCCCGGCCCCGCCAGCCGTCCTTCGAGGCCAGCACCGAGAAGGGGTCGTTGGCGCCGTCCCCGAGGCCCTCCCGCACCTGGCGGAAGCCGTCCATGACGCAGGCCAGCAGCGAGGTGTCGTTGCGGCGCAGCGCGGCCGCGTGGCGGATCACCTGTGCGTAGTCCAGCGGGTTGGCCAGCACCAGGGCCTTGAGGCCCTCGGAGTCCTCCATGCGGTACGCCGCCAGCAGGGGCCGGACCATGGGCTGGCAGAAGTAGATCTGGCCGTCGCGCTGACCGAGTATCCGCTTGGCGATGAGGGCGTCCAGGACGGCGCCCGAGGGCTCGGACCAGCCCAGCCCCTTGAAGTAGTCCAGGAGGAACTGTTCGGCCTCCATGCGGGGCAGGGCATCCCTGCCGCCGAGGGTGAGGTGCTCGTTCAGGCAGGACAGGATGTCCTGCAGCTCCCGGAAGTCCAGCTCGTAACGGCGGTCGACGCTCGGGTCGTCACGACCCAGCAGCAGGCCGAGGTACGACTCGAGGATCGCGGTGCTGTTGACCCCGCTCGTCCAGTCGCCGTGTCCGGCGGTGGCGACCAGCGCGGCCAGCATGGCGGGCGTGTGGGGCAGCCTTCCGCGGCTGAGCAGGTCGAGCATCGCGGTCACGTCGGAGTCCGCTTCTTCCGGGCGCAGCAGGCGCACCAGGGCCCGCAGCTCGCGGCGGCCGAAGGGGCCGAGGTAGCGGACGCGCGAGACCCAGCCCTCGCGTCCCAGCTCGTCGTTGAGCCGGTGACTCACCGCGGTCCGGGACCCGAGGAGATACATGTTCTGCGGGTATTGCGCCATGAACTTCAGCAGGTTCCTCAGCCGCTTCTCGGACCGCGGGTCGACATTGTCGACGGCCAGGACGAGACGCGGCAGGACGTCCCGCTTGCCCGCGGGTATTCCGGCGCGGGCGAGCTGGGTGCGCACCTCCCGCTCCACGCCGTTCCCGCCGCTCCCCACCGCCGTGAAGTCGATGACCACGGGGGCGTACTGGGAGTCCAGACCATAGGCGGTGTGCGTCAGCCACTGGAGCGTGCTCGTCAGCCCGCTGTACTCGTCGCCGACGATGACGAAGTGCCGGTACTCGGACAGGCTGGCCCGCAGGTCGTCGGGGGTGATCCTGCCGTCCTCGAGATCCGTCAGTGCCAGGTACTGGTCGACCGGCAGGTGCAGCAGGACGGGGGGCACCAGCAGGCCGTCCATGTCCAGCTGCCACCGGTCCGGGCCCGCCATGAGCAGGCTGCGTTCGCGCACCGCGTCCAGAAGGAACTCGGCGGCCAGGTCCGCGGCGGTACGGGTGACGGCCACCTCCTCCGACGCCGGGGAGCGGACGGGTCGGCCGCCGGGTGCGTCGAAGTCGATGACCTGCTTGCCCCCGGGCATCATGTCGACGCCCTGGTCGAAGGCGTCCCTGGCGTCGAAGTAGCTCCGCACGTGCACGGTGTAGGCGTGCGGGGCGCGGGGACGGTCGACGTCCACGACGCTGTAGGCGTTGAAGTAGTCACGCGTCTGGTAGAGCGAACCGGCCGCGCTGTGCATGAGCGTGCCGGTCCTGCTCACGAGACCGAGCGGATCGACGACGTGGACATGACCTGTACACAGCATGTCGAACCGGCTCGTCTCCCTGCGTACGTCGTGGCGGTCGAACTCCGCGAGCCAGTCCAGCGGGTGGTGCATCACGCAGATCTTCAGGTCGGCGTCGCCGAGCCGGTCGGCGGCGTGGACCACCTGCCGGTCTCCCACGATGAGGTGGGCCCGGTCGGCGTCGTCGCCCGCCCCGGTCGCCCGCCAGGCCGACGTCAGGGTGGCCACGGCGACCTCACTGTCGCGCAGCGTGAAGCGGTGGAGGGTGACCAGCGGGGAGGACAGGTCGACGTCCGTGCCCGCGTAGTAGTCGTTCCTGAACTCCAGCCACGGGGCCATCCGGCCCAGGTAGGCCGTCAGGTTCGGCGCGTCGAGGAGTCTGTTGACCGCGTCCCGGTTGTTCAGCCCCGACCGGAGGCCGTCTTCCTGGAACTGGTCGATCCTGCTGATGTCGACGTCGTGGTTCCCCGGCGCGAGGAGCATGCGGCCCCGGTCGAGGCCCAGCATGTCCTGCAGCGGATCGAGCAGCGCCTCACGGGCGAACGCGAACTGGTCCGGCTGCGCGCTGAAGGCCAGATCGCCGCTGAAGACCACCGCATCGACCGGTGCCTGCTCGTGGAACCCGCGCACGTCCGTCAGGAAGGCCTTGAGCACCTTGCTCTGATCGGGTTTCCAGTCCGCCCTGGCATGCAAGTCGCTGATGTGAACGATCCGCACGAAACACCCCCGCCTCCCGGACAACGCGTCTGCCAGCTTACGCGCGGCCCGCAGGGAAGATCCCCGTCGCGGAACCCATGTCCTGTGTTCCGACGAGGAGTTGACCCCGTGACGACAGGCGGGCGGAGCCCGCATAGCATGCCCTCCTGCCGCCGTGCGCCGCACGGCCGGCCAGTCACACGGGCACACAGGGGGCGGGCATGATCGGCAAACGCAGGGCTGCGGACATGACAGTCGCAGAACTGACCGAACTGGACCGTTCGCGCCCGCGGGCCGATGTGCTGCGGGAGTTGTTCCGGCACGCGGAGGGCGAGGTGGTCACGGCCATCGGCTGGTACCTGGCGCGGCGTCGCGGTCCCTCCCGGTGGTCCCGCTCGCTGCGCGCCCTCGCCGCGCTGCTGGGCATCGTCGGTACGATCACCCCGCTGGTGCACGCGGCCGACCCGACGGCCGTCCCGGCCGAATGGGGCTTCGTCTTCCTGGCCGGGGCCGCGGGCTGCGTGCTCTTCGACCGGATCTTCGGCTTCTCCGCGTCCTGGACCCGCTACATACGCACCGAACTGGCCCTGCAGCAAGTCCTGAAGCGGGCGCAGGCCGAGTGGACCCAGCACTTCCTCAAGAGCACGGACTCGCCCAGTGACAAGGAGACGGCCGCTCTCCTCGGGGTGATCGAGCGGCTGCGCGCGGACGCCCAGCGCCTCCTGGAGGAGGAGAGCGCGGCCTGGATCGGCTATCTGGCGGACGGGATGGAGGAGCTCACCCGCTCCACCGCGCACGCCGCCGGGCAGCGGCCGGGCCCCACCGGCGTGTTCCGGCTGGACCGGCTGCCCGGGCGCGAGCGGACGGTCGACCCGGCGCAGCGCACCCGCGACCCGGCCCTGTGACGCTTGCCGCGCACCAGCTGGTCGCCTCGCCGGGTCGGCGGGCGTCCGCTCTACTTCGCGGGCGCGACCCCGGCCCGCAGCAGCCCGTACGTGTACGCGTCCTCCAGCGCCTGCCAGGAGGCGGCGATGACGTTCTCCGCGACACCCACCGTGGCCCACTCCCCCGTGCCGTCGGACGTGGAGATGAGCACCCTGGTGGTGGACTGGGTGCCGTGCACGCCCTCCAGGATGCGGACCTTGTAGTCGACCAGGTCGAGCTTGGCCAGCTCCGGGTAGATCTTCTCCAGGGCGACGCGCAGCGACCGGTCCAGGGCGTTGACCGGGCCGTTGCCCTCGGCGGTGGCGACGATGCGCTCGCCCTTGGCCCAGAGCTTGACCGTGGCCTCGTTGGCGTGGCTGCCGTCGGGGCGGTCCTCGGTGATCGCACGCCAGGACTCGACCTCGAAGTACTTCAGCGGCCTGCCCTCGGCCTCGGCGCGCAGCAGCAGCTCGAAGCTGGCGTCGGCGGCCTCGTAGGTGTAGCCCGCCAGCTCGCGCTCCTTGACCCGCTCCACGACCCGGCCGACCAGCTCGCGGTCGCCGCCGAGGTCGATGCCGAGCTCCTTGCCCTTCAGCTCGATGGAGGCCCGTCCCGCCATGTCGGAGACCAGCATCCGCATGGTGTTGCCGACCAGCTCGGGGTCGATGTGCTGGTAGAGGTCCGGGTCGACCTTGATCGCGGAGGCGTGCAGGCCGGCCTTGTGCGCGAAGGCGGAGACGCCCACGTAGGGCTGGTGGGTGGAGGGGGTGAGGTTGACGACCTCGGCGATGGCGTGCGAGATGCGGGTCATCTCGCGCAGCCGGCCCTCGGGCAGCACCCGCTTGCCGTACTTCAGCTCCAGGGCGGCCACGACCGGGAACAGGTTGGCGTTGCCGACCCGCTCGCCGTAGCCGTTGGCCGTGCACTGGACGTGGGTCGCGCCCGCGTCGACGGCGGCGAGCGTGTTGGCGACGGCGCAGCCGGTGTCGTCCTGGGCGTGGATGCCGAGCCGGGCGCCGGTGTCGGCCAGCACCGTGGCGACCACCGCCTGGATCTGCGCCGGGAGCATGCCGCCGTTGGTGTCGCACAGGACGACGACGTCGGCACCGGCCTCGGAGGCGGTGCGCACGACGGACTTCGCGTACTCGGGGTTGGCGCGGTAGCCGTCGAAGAAGTGCTCGCAGTCGACGAAGACCCGGCGGCCCTGTGCCTTCAGGTGGGAGACCGTGTCGGCCACCATCGCCAGGTTCTCGTCCAGCGTGGTGCGCAGGGCCAGTTCGACGTGCCGGTCGTGCGACTTGGCGACCAGGGTGATCACCTGGGCGCCGGACTCGAGCAGCGCCTTGACCTGGTGGTCCTCGGCGGCGTTCGCGCCCGCGCGGCGGGTGGAGCCGAAGGCGACCAGCTGGGCGTGCCGGAAGTCGATCTCCTGCTGGGCGCGGGCGAAGAACTCGGTGTCGCGCGGGTTGGCGCCGGGCCAGCCGCCCTCGATGAAGCCCACCCCGAAGTCGTCCAGGTGCCGTGCGATGGCCAGCTTGTCCGCGACCGTGAGGTTGATGCCCTCGCGCTGCGCGCCGTCCCGCAGGGTGGTGTCGAAGACGTGGAACGAATCGTCGAGTTCGCTGGTTGCGGTCATGATCTGAAGGCTCCTGTTGGGGATCTCGGTCTACCGGAATGACCGGTTCCACCGTCCGTCTATGATCCCTCGCGCTCTCTTCCCGGCTCGGGTGGGGCCAGGAAAGCGAAAAACCCCTCGCGGGTGCGAGAGGTCTGCGCGCGGGTCGAGGACGACGGTGTCCACCCGTACCTGGTCGTACGTGGTGGTCACTGCGGACCGGCGCGCCTGCTGCCAATAATCATGGCGAACGAGAGCACGGTGGCAGTCTGGCACACTCCGTCCGCCTGTCCATCGCCCGTCTCAGGATGCGAACGGCGGCCGTCCGCGGGCGCGGACTCAGTCCCGCCCGTAGAGGCCCTCGGCCAGGAAGTCCCGTACGTGACCGAGCACCTGCGCCCGGTCCGTCCCGCGCAGGCCGATCGCCACGTGGATGGCGAAGCCGTCGAGGAGGGCCCGCAGCCGGGACGCGAAGCGGTCCGGGTCCACGGCGCGGAACTCGCCGCGCGAGATGCCCTCGGCGAGCAGGGCGGCCAGGTCGCGGTGCCAGGCGCCCTCGATGGCGGCCTGCCGGTCGCGGGCCTCGTCGGGGGCGTTCTGCGAGCGGTTCCACACCTCCAGCCACAGCGTCCAGTGCGGGTCGCGGTGGCCGTCGGGGACGTACAGGTCGACGTAGGCGCCGAGGCGTTCCCGGGCGGTGCCGGGCCGGGTGAGCAGGCGGCCGCGCTCGGCGCCGAGGCGGCCCTCGCTCCACTCCAGGGTGCGCAGCAGCAGCTCGTCCTTGGAGCCGAAGTAGTACAGGAGGTGGCCGCTGCTCATGCCGACCTCGCGGCCGAGCGCCGCCATGGTGAGCTTCTCCAGCCCGCGCTCGGCGATCATCTCCATGGCGGCGGCGAGCACGTCCTCGCGCGGCGGGGCCTGCCTGCGCCCACCACCGGCCATGTCCACTCCCGGGTCTTCTAGGTCCTGCAGGTCCTCGGCTGCTGCTGGGTGATGCAGTGGATGCCCCCGCCACCCGCGAAGATCGTACGCGCGTCCACCAGGGACACCGTCCGCTCCGGGAACAGGCGGCGGAAGATGCCCGCGGCGAGTTCGTCGTTCGGGTCGCCGAAGGCGCACAGGACGACGCCGCCGTTGCACACGTAGTGGTTGATGTACGAGTAGTCGACCCACTCGCCCTCCTCGTCCTTCAGGACGGTCGGGGCGGGAACCTCGACGACCTCCAGGCGGCGGCCCCTGGCGTCGGTTCGGCCGCGCAGGATCTCCAGGTACAGCCGTGAGCGCTCGTGGTCGGGGTGCCGGGGGTCGCGCTGGCTGTGCACGACGACGGTGCCCGGCCGCGCGAAGGCCGCGACGATGTCGACGTGGCCCTGGGTGCCGTACCTGCCGTAGTCGCCGGCCAGGCCGTGCGGGAGCCAGATCGCCGTGGTGGTGCCGAGCTTGGCGTGGATCTCCGCCTCGACCTCCTCGCGGCTCCAGCCGGGGTTGCGGCCGGAGCCGAGCTGGACGGTGTCGGTCAGCAGGACCGTGCCCTCGCCGTCGACGTGGATCGCGCCGCCCTCGTTGACGAGCGGGCTGCTCAGCACGGGGGCGGCGGCGAGGTCCGCGACGTGCCGGGCGATCTCGGCGTCGTGCTCCCAGCGGGCCCAGTCCTGGGCGCCCCAGCCGTTGAACACCCAGTCCACGGCGGCGAGCCCGCCCTGCCCGTCCGTCACGAAGGTCGGGCCGATGTCCCGCATCCAGGCGTCGTCCAGCTCGCGCTCCACCAGGTCGACGTCCGGTCCGAGCAGCTCGCGCGCGGTGGCGGCCTGACCCGGCCCGTGCACCATCGTCACCGGCTCGAAACGGCGCACCGCGCGGGCGACGGAGGCCCAGGCAGCACGAGCCCCGGCCAGCTCCTCGTGGTCGGTGAACGTCGCGTTGGGGCCCGGCCAGGCCATCCAGGTGCGTTCGTGCGGGGCCCACTCGGGCGGCATGCGGAAGGTCATGGAGGTGTCCAGGGGGTCGGGAGAGAGGTCGGAGAGGTCGGAGAGGTCAGAGACGTCGAAGAAGGGCCGAAGAGGGGTCAGAGGAAGTAGAGGCGGTTGAGGGAGACCGACTCGGCGGGCTCGGAGCGCAGCGGGTCGCCGTCGAGGGTGACCAGGCCGGTGCGCTGGTCGACGTCGACCGCGCCGGTGCGGGAGTTCAGCCGCAGGTCGGCCGGCCCGATGCCGCGGGTGCCGCGCACCGCGACCCGGCGGCGGCGGGTCGGCATGGTGTCGCCGCCCTGGTCGAGGGCGGCCTGTGCGACGAAGGCCACCGATATCTCGGCGGGCGTGGCGCCGTGCGCGCCGAACTGGGGCCCGAGGACCAGGGGTTCGCAGGTGTCGGTGGCCGCGTTGGGGTCGCCGACCACGCCGTACGCCGGGAAGCCCGACTTGAGGACCAGCTGCGGCTTGGCGCCGAAGTGGTCCGGGCGCCACAGCACGATGTCGGCGAGCTTGCCGACCTCGATGGAGCCGACCTCGTGCGCGAGGCCGTGGGCGATGGCGGGGTTGATGGTCAGCTTGGCGATGTAGCGCAGGACGCGTGCGTTGTCGTCGTCGCCCTCGGCGCCGAACTGTGCCTTCATCTTCCCGGCCATGGCGAAGGTACGGCGGACGGTCTCGCCGGCCCGGCCCATGCCCTGCGCGTCGGAGGAGGTGATGCCGATGGCGCCCAGGTCGTGCAGCACGTCCTCGGCGCCCATGGTCCCGGCGCGGATGCGGTCGCGGGCCATCGCGGCGTCGCCCGGCAGGTCGGTCTTGAGGTCGTGGACGGAGACGATCATGCCGTAGTGCTCGGCGACCGCGTCCCGGCCGAAGGGCAGGGTGGGGTTGGTGGAGGACCCGATGACGTTGGGGACACCGGCCATCTTCAGCACGTTGGGGACGTGCCCCCCGCCGCAGCCCTCGATGTGGAAGGCGTGGATGGTGCGGCCCTCCAGCACCCGCAGGGTGTCCTCCACGGAGAGGCATTCGTTGAGGCCGTCGCTGTGCAGGGCGACCTGGACGTCGTACTCCTCGGCGACGCGCAGCGCGGTGTCGAGGGCGCGGGTGTGGGCGCCCATGTCCTCGTGCACCTTGAAGCCGGACGCCCCGCCCTCGGCCAGCGCCTCGACCAGCGGGGCGTCGTGGGAGGAGGAACCCCGGCCCAGGAAACCGATGTTGACCGGCCAGGCGTCGAAGGCGCCGAACGCGTGCTTCAGCGCCCAGGGCGAGTTGACGCCGACGCCCCAGACCGGGCCGAACTCCTGCCCGATGACCGTCGTCACGCCGGACGCGAGCGAGGCCTCCATGATGCGCGGGGAGAGCAGGTGGACGTGGGTGTCCACGGCCCCGGCGGTGGCGATGAGGCCCTCGCCGGACACGATGGAGGTGCCGGTGCCGACCACGACGTCGACGCCGTCGAGGGTGTCCGGGTTCCCGGCCCGGCCGATGGCGTGGACGCGCCCCTCGCGGATGCCGATCGACACCTTCCGGATGCCCTGCACGGCGTCGATCACGACCACGTTGCTGATCACGACGTCGCAGGTGTCGCGGACGGCGGCGGCCTTGAGGTGCAGTCCGTCGCGGGCGGTCTTGCCGAAGCCGGCGAGGAACTCGTCGCCGTAGCGCTGCGCGTCGGACTCGACGCGGATCACCAGCCCCGAGTCCCCGAGGCGGAGCCGGTCGCCGGCGCGCGGTCCGTGGGTGGCGGCGTAGGCGTACGGGTCGATGCTCATCGGTCTGCTCCCAGATATCCGCAGGCGGCGGCCCGGCGCAGGGCCTCATCCCTGGCTCCCGGCGCGTCCAGCGGGCCGTCGACGAGCCCGGCGAACCCGATGGCGACGC
Organism: Streptomyces rubrogriseus; assembly: GCF_027947575.1. Lineage (NCBI taxonomy): Bacteria > Bacillati > Actinomycetota > Actinomycetes > Kitasatosporales > Streptomycetaceae > Streptomyces > Streptomyces rubrogriseus. Next base: position 6,765,829 of record NZ_CP116256.1, read on the forward strand.
GCGCCCCGCCGATCGGCACGAGCCCCACCTCGACGCGCTCGCCGGGGCCGAAACGGACCGAGGACCCGGCCGGGACGGCCAGGCGCATGCCGTAGGCCCGCTCACGGTCGAAGTCCAGGCGCGGATTGGCCTCGAAGAAGTGGAAGTGGGAGGTGACGGAGACCGGCACGGTCGCGGTGTTGGTGACCGGGAGCCGCAGCGCCGCCTCGGGCTCGGGACGGTCGCGTCCCGGCAACAGTGCCCCGGGGGCGTCGTCGCCGAGCCCGCCGCCTCCGACGGGGTCGGCGACGACCGCGAGGCGGGAGCCGTCGTCGAAGACGGCCTCCACGTGCACCTCGGTGACCACGTCCGCGACGCCGGGCAGGACGTCGTCCGGGCCGAGCACGGACCGGGCGCGCTCGACGGCCTCCGCGAGGCGCGCTCCGTCGCGGGCGGCCTCGCACACGGTGTCCGCGATCAGCGCGGTCGCCTCCGGCACGTTCAGCCTGAGCCCGCGGGCCCGGCGGGCACGGGCCAGCTCGGCCGCCCCGAACAGCAGCAGCCGGTCACGTTCCGTGGGGGTCAGTCTCACGTCGCGGCACCTCCTTGCCATACCGAGATTAGAACATCACTCTAAACACCGATTCCATGCCACGGAACCGTTGACGAGTACGCAGGGCAGACGTCACATTGAACGTCGCTCTAAACCTCGGGCGGCCGTCGAAGGAGACCAGCCATGCCGATAGAACAGCGCGGAGTCGACACCATCCCGGAGGCGGAACGCACCAGCGGGCCCCGGGACCTGGTCTCGATCCTGCTGGGGTCCAACCTCTGCCTGGGCGTGATCGTCTTCGGCTGGCTGCCGCCGTCCTTCGGCCTCGGCTGGTGGGCGTCGGTGAGCTCGGTGGTGGCGGGGACGGTCGTCGGCACGGTGTTCACGGCCCCGCTGGCCCTGATCTCCCTGCGTACCGGCACCAACCTGTCCACGTCCTCCGGCGCCCAGTTCGGGGTGCGCGGGCGGCTGGTCGGCTCGGTGGTCGGCCTGCTCCTCGCGCTCGGCTACACCGCGCTGACCGTGTGGATCGGCGGGGACGTGATGGCGGGCGTGCTCGGGCGGCTGTTCGGCCTGCCGCAGGGCGGTGCGACGTACGCCGTCGTCTACGGTCTGCTCGCCGCCGCGACCGTCGCGGGCGCGGTGTACGGGTACCGGGTGCTGCTCGCCATGTCGCGGGTGCTGGCCTACGGCATGACCGCCCTGCTGGTCCTCGGCGTGATCGCCTACGCCCCCGACTTCACCACCGCCGCGCTGCCGGAGGCGGGCGGGTACCTGCTGGGCGGGTTCTGGCCGACGTGGCTGCTGGCCGCCGTGGCCGCGGGCCTTTCCGGGCCGATCGCCTTCATCACGCTGCTCGGCGACTACACCCGCTACATCTCGCCGGCCCGCCACTCCTCCCGCCGGGTGCTGCGCGCGACCTGGCTGGGGCTGACGCTGGGCCTGCTGGTCCCGCAGCTCTTCGGCACCTTCACGGCGTACGCCGCCGGCGCCGCCGTGGACTACGCGGGGCCGCTGGTCGACGCCTCCCCCACCTGGTACCTGGTCCCGCTGCTGCTCGCCGCCTCGGCCGGCTCGGTCGGCAACGCGGGGCTGATGCTGTACTCGATGGGCCTGGACCTGGACGCCATCCTGCCGCGCGCCTCCCGCGCCCGTGCCACCTGCGCGGTCGCCGTCGTCGCCACGGCCTGCGTCTTCGCCGGGCACTACGCCTGGCAGGCGCAGTCGGCGATGACGTCCTTCGTGCTGCTGCTGACCGCGATCGGCACCCCGTGGGCGGTCATCACGATGATCGGCTCGGTGCGCTGCGGCGGGGTGTACGACGCCGACGCCCTCCAGGTCTTCAACCGCCGGGCACGGGGCGGGATCTACTGGTACCGCTCCGGCTGGAACGTCCCCGCGACGGCCGCCTGGGCGGTGGGCGCGCTGGTCGGCGTGCTGGCGGTGTCCCTGCCGTCGTACGAGGGTCCGCTGCTGTCCGTCACCGGCGGGGTGGACTGCAGCTTCCTGCTGTCGGGGCTGGTGGGCGGGGTGGTGTACGTGCTGTTGCCGCAGCCCCGGGCTGCCTCGCCGAAGGAGCCCGGGGTCGGGAATCTCAGCCCGTCTGGGGGTACCTCCCACACCCTCTAGGCAGTGGGGGAGTTTGAGGACGAGGCCGTTCAGGCCGAAGCGGGGGTCTGGGGGCGGCAGCCCCCAGCGGCCCGCACCCACGCCGGGATCGCGTCAGGCCAGCGTGTGCATCCACCCATGCGTGTCCTCGGCCGTCCCCCGCTGGATGTCCAGCAGCGCGTCCCGCAGCCGCTGCGTCACCTCACCCGTCTCGCCCCCGCTCTGCTGCCACTCGGCGCCGCTCCGCTTGACCGTGCCGACGGGCGTGATCACGGCCGCGGTGCCGCAGGCGAAGACCTCGGTGAGGGTGCCGTTCTCCGAGTCGCGCTGCCACTGGTCGACCGAGACGCGACCCTCCTGAGCCTCGTAGCCGAGGTCGCGGGCGACGGTGAGGAGGGAGTCACGGGTGACGCCCTCCAGGATGGAGCCGGTGAGCGACGGCGTGACGATCTTGTTGCCGTACACGAAGTACAGGTTCATGCCGCCCAGTTCCTCGACCCACTTGCGCTCGATGGCGTCGAGGTAGCAGACCTGGTCGCAGCCCTTGGTGGCGGCCTCGGCCTGGGCGAGCAGGGAGGCCGCGTAGTTGCCGCCGGTCTTGGCGTCGCCCATGCCGCCGGGGACGGCGCGGACGCGGTCCTCGGAGACCCAGATGGAGACCGGCTTGACCCCGCCCGGGAAGTAGGCGCCGGCCGGGGAGGCGATGACGATGAAGAGGTACTCGTTGGCCGGCCTGACGCCCAGGCCGACCTCGGTCGCGATCATGAAGGGGCGCAGGTACAGGGATTCCTCGCCGCCGTGCGCCGGGACCCACTTCTCGTCCTGCCCGACCAGCGCGTCGCAGGCCTCGATGAAGGTGTCCACGGGAAGCTCGGGCATGCCCAGGCGGCGCGAGGACGCCTGGAAGCGGGCGCCGTTCTTCTCCGGGCGGAAGGTGGCGACGGAGCCGTCGGGCCGCCGGTAGGCCTTCAGTCCCTCGAAGATCTCCTGCGCGTAGTGCAGGACCATGGTGGCCGGGTCGAGGGAGAGCGGGGCGTACGGCACCAGCTGGCCGTCGTGCCAGCCGCGGCCCTCGGTCCACTTGATCGTCACCATGTGGTCGGTGAAGTGGCGGCCGAACCCGGGGTTGGCCAGAATCGCCGCGCGCTCGGAGTCCGAGAGCGGGTTGGCAGAGGGCTTGAGCTCGATCGTGGGCGTCGTCATGGATGGCTGTCCTTCACCGGTATGAGTTGTGACGGACCGCGGTCACGCCCGTACGGCCGGTGGCCGGTGCTAGGACGTCCGAGCATTCCCTGGGGTCGCCGCTTCGCGTTCGATTATCGCGCGCGGCCGACGACGGATGAAACGGGGTGAATGCGGCCCAGGATTCGATGGTCGCACCTGGCGGACGCAGGAGAAAGCCGCCGGGTGCCTTGTTTTGCGACCCGGCGGCTTCGAAAGGGTTTCGATCGAGTGGCGCGGCGGGCGTCAGCCGGCTACTCGTGCGGCGAGAGTGTCGCCGATCTCGGAGGTGCTGCGGGCGGGCAGGTCGCCGCGCTCGCCGAGGTCGGCGGAGACGGCTTCCTCGATCCGGGCGGCCTCGTCCTCGTACCCGAGGTGGCGCAGCAGCAGGGCGACGGACAGGACCGTGGCGGTGGGGTCGGCCTTGCCCTGGCCGGCGATGTCCGGCGCGGAGCCGTGCACCGGCTCGAACATCGAGGGGAAGTCGCCGGACGGGTTGATGTTCCCGCTGGCGGCGACGCCGATGCCGCCGGAGACGGCCGCGGCGAGGTCGGTGATGATGTCGCCGAAGAGGTTGTCGGTGACGATCACGTCGAACCGGGCCGGGTCGGTGACCAGGAAGATGGTCGCGGCGTCGACGTGGATGTAGTCGGTGGTGACCTCGGGGTACTCCGCCGCGACCTTGTTGAAGATGTTGGTCCACAGGTGGCCCGCGAAGGTCAGCACGTTGTTCTTGTGGACCAGCGTGAGCTTCTTGCGGGGGCGGGCCTGGGCGCGGGCGAAGGCGTCGCGGACGACGCGCTCGACGCCGTAGGCCGTGTTGACGGAGACCTCGGTGGCGACCTCGTGCTCGGTGCCCTTGCGGATGGTGCCGCCGTTGCCCGTGTACGGACCCTCGGTGCCCTCGCGGACGACGACGAAGTCGATCTCGGGCTGGCCGGCGAGCGGGGTGGCGACGCCGGGCAGGAGCTTGCTCGGCCGCAGGTTGACGTGGTGGTCGAAGGCGAAGCGGAGCTTGAGCAGGAAGCCGCGCTCCAGCACGCCGGACGGCACCGAGGGGTCGCCGATGGCGCCGAGCAGGACGGCGTCGTGCGTCTTGAGGGCGTCGAGGTCGGCGTCGGTGAGGGTCTCACCGGTGGCGTGGTAGCGCCGGGCGCCGAAGTCGAATTCCTTGGTCTCCAGCTTCACATCCTGCGGAAGGACGGCGGAGAGGACCTTGAGACCCTCGGCCACGACCTCCTGGCCGATGCCGTCACCGGGAATCACTGCGAGATTGAGGCTGCGAGACATGACGGCACCCTATCGCTCGTCCCACGGGATGACATGAGGCGTCCGCCATGCGGACGCCTCTGCCGTCCGCGCGACTCAGTGGCCGGTGGCGCCGCCGTTGTCCCGGCGGTCGAGGGAGCGCTGGAGGGCGGCCGCGGCGTTCTTGCGGTCGGAGTCGCTCGTACGGGAGAGGTGGCGGACTCGGCGGCGGACGGTCGTCTCGGCCATGGGAATCGACTCCTTCGGCACAAAGGGAGCGCGGAAAGCGAGGGTGGTGTCAGACGCCGGAAGGGGCGGGGAGCGCGGTGCCGCAGGGGTTGCCTGCACGGGCACGGGCTCACGACCGCCATTCGCTCGATCGAGCGGGACGTTCGGCTCCTACAAAGCTAAGGGAGCGCGGAGCGTCTGTCTCCACAATTACTCGGACTTCCTACTATCTGAGACGGTGCCTTGGCTCCCACCGCTCCGACCTGCGGAAAAGCCCGGCGGGGCCAGGTCGGTCGACCTGGCCCCGCCGGGCGATTCGCGCGCGGGCGTCAGCCCATGTGCGGGTAGGTGTAGTCGGTCGGCGCGACCAGCGTCTCCTTGATGGCGCGGGTCAGCGTCCAGCGCATCAGGTTCTGCGGGGCGCCGGCCTTGTCGTTGGTGCCGGAGGCGCGGCCGCCGCCGAAGGGCTGCTGGCCGACCACGGCGCCGGTCGACTTGTCGTTGATGTAGAAGTTGCCGGCCGCGTAGCGCAGCTTCTCCATCGTGTACGCCGCCGCCGCGCGGTCGTTGGAGATCACCGAGCCGGTGAGCGCGTAGTCCGAGACCGACTCCATCTGGGTCAGCATCGCGTCGTACGCGTCGTCGGCGCTGTCGTCGTACACGTGCACGGCGAGGAAGGGGCCGAAGTACTCGGTGCGGAAGACCTCGTTCTCCGGGTCGGTGCACTCGACGACGGTCGGGCGGACGAAGTAGCCGACCGAGTCGTCGTAGGAGCCGCCCGCGACGATCGTGCAGGTCTCGTCCTCCTTGGCCCGGTCGATGGCGGCCTTGTTCTTGGCGAAGGACCGCTCGTCGATGACCGCGCCGATGAAGTTCGACAGGTCGGTGACGTCACCCATGGTGAGGTAGTCGACCTCGGCGGCGAACTCCTCCTTGAACCCGTCGTTCCAGATGGACGCCGGGATGTAGGCGCGGGAGGTGGCGCTGCACTTCTGGCCCTGGTACTCGAAGGCACCGCGGGTCAGGGCCGTCTTGAGCACGGCGCGGTCGGCGCTCGGGTGGGCGACCAGGAAGTCCTTGCCGCCGGTCTCGCCGACCAGGCGCGGGTAGGTGCGGTACTTCTCGATGTTGTTGCCGACCGTCTTCCACAGGTGCTGGAAGGTCTTGGTCGAGCCGGTGAAGTGGATGCCCGCGAGGTCCCGGTGCTCCAGAGCGACCTCGGAGACCGCGATGCCGTCGCCGGTGACCAGGTTGATGACGCCCTTGGGCAGCCCGGCCTCCTCCAGCAGCTGCATCAGCAGCACGGCGGCGTGGGTCTGCGTCGGGGACGGCTTCCAGACCACCACGTTGCCCATCAGGGCGGGGGCGGTGGGCAGGTTGGCCGCGATCGCGCTGAAGTTGAACGGGGTGATCGCGTAGACGAAGCCCTCCAGCGGGCGGTGGTCCATGCGGTTCCACACGCCCTGGGAGTTGGCCGGGGGCTGCTCCGCGAGGATGTTGCGCGCGTAGTGGACGTTGAAGCGCCAGAAGTCGATCAGCTCGCAGGGGCTGTCGATCTCGGCCTGCTGGGCGGTCTTGGACTGGCCGAGCATGGTGGAGGCGGCGATGGTCTCGCGCCACGGGCCGGACAGCAGCTCGGCGGCGCGCAGGATGATCGCCGCGCGGTCGTCGAAGGACATCGCGCGCCACGCGGGGGCGGCGGCCAGGGCGGCGTCGATCGCGTCCTGGGCGTCCTGCTGCGTGGCGTTGGCGTACGTGCCCAGGCGGGACTTGTGGTTGTGCGGCTGCACGACGTCGAAGCGCTCACCGCCGCCCATCCGCTTCACACCACCGATGGTGCAGGGAAGGTCGACCGGGTTGTCGGCCAGCTCCTTGAGCTTGGCCTCCAGGCGGGCACGCTCGGGCGAACCGGGCGCGTAGCCGTGCACCGGCTCGTTGACGGGGGTGGGGACCTGGGTCACAGCGTCCATGGGTTCCGTAACTCCTTTAACTGAGCGGTCTTGCGAGCGGGTGGGCTCAGCCCTTGCTGACCATCGAGCGGGCGAAGAACCGGAGGTTGGCCGGCTTCTCCGCCAGACGGCGCATGAAGTAGCCGTACCAGTCGGTGCCGTACGCGGTGTAGACCCGCATGCGGTGACCCTCGGCGGCCAGCCGCAGGTGCTCGTCGCCGCGGATGCCGTACAGCATCTGGAACTCGTACTCGTCGAGCTTGCGTCCGGCCGTGCGGGCCAGCTCCTGTCCGATGGAGATCAGGCGCGGGTCGTGCGACCCGATCATCGGGTAGCCCTCGCCCTCCATCAGCGTGCGCAGGATGCGGACGTACGCCTTGTCGATCTCGTGGCGCTGCTGGTACGCGACCTCTGCGGGCTCCTTGTAGGCGCCCTTCACCAACCGTACGCGAGAGCCGCTGTCGGCGAGGCGGCGCGCGTCGGCCTCGGTGCGGAAGAGGTAGGCCTGGATGACGCAGCCGGTCTGCGGGAAGTCCTCCCGCAGTTCCTCGTGGATGGCGAACATCGAGTCGAGGGTGGTGTGGTCCTCGGCGTCGAGGGTGACGGTGGTGCCGATCTCGGCGGCGGCCTCGACGACCGGGCGGACGTTCGCGAGGGCCAGCTCGTGGCCGCCCTCCAGCGCCTGGCCGAACATCGAGAGCTTCACCGACATCTCGGCGCGGGTGCCGAGGTCGAGCGGCTTGAGCCGGTCGATCAGCTCCAGGTAGGCGTCGCGGGCGGCCTCGGCCTGCGCGGGGGTGGTGATGTCCTCGCCGACGACGTCCATCGTCAGCTCCAGGCCCTGATCGGTGAGGTCCCGGACGATCGGCACGATCTGGTCGACCGTCTCGCCGGGGATGAACCGGTCGACGACCGGCTTGGTCACGGGCGCGGCCGAGACGAGACGACGCATCCGGTCGCTGCGCGACGCGGCGAGAATCACGGGACCCAGCACGGGGCACCTCCACTTACCAACCAACACAGGGGCCGCTGCCCGACGAAGGGGGAACGGCACGGAGAACCACCGTGAAATCTAAGGATCCACCCGATCGTCGGCCATCGACAGCTGTCACGCATCCGTGCCGCGGATCTCAGACAGATGTATGAAGGGCGCTCGCATATGCGGCAGAATGCCCGGGTGACGTCCGATTCCAGAGGTTCCGCAGGCACCGGTGGTACGCGTGGTGACTACCAGGAGCTGGTCGACGAGCTGTCCGAGCTGCTGGGCGCCCCCGCCACCCTGGAGAACCGCGACTTCGAGCTGATCGCCTTCGGCGCCTACGACAGCGAGGGCGACCTCGACCCGTCCGCCCTGGACCCGGTGCGCACCCGCTCGATCCTCACCCGGCGCTCCACCGCCGCGGTCCGGGCGTGGTTCGAGAGTTTCGGCATCACCCGCGCGACCGGACCGGTCCGCATCCCGCCGACCCCCGAGGCGGGGGTGTACCGGGGACGCACGTGTCTTCCGGTACGCCATCGGGGTGTGGTCCTCGGCTACGTCTGGCTCCTGGACACCGACCCGGGCCCGACCGAGCGGCAGCTGGCGGCGGCCATGGAGGTCACGGCGCGGATCGGCGCACTGCTCGCCGACGAGGCGCAGCACGGCGCGGACCTGAGCCGGGAGCTGCGGGCGGTGCTGACGGCGGAGCGGGACTGGCAGCGGGACATGGCGGTGGCGGAACTGCGCAGCGCGCTGGGCGCCCGGGCCGAGACCCCGCACGCGGTGGTGTGCGTGGCGCCCTGGCCCTCGGCCGATCCCGACGACGCGCCCTCGGTCCGTACGGTGCCGGGGGCGACGGCACTGTGCACGGTGCCGTGGGGGGTCTCGGCCGTGTCGCTGGCGCTGCTGGTCCGGCTGCGCTCGGCGGAGGTGCAGACCCCGGCGACGTCGGCGGCGGGCCGGCTGCTGGAGCGGGCGGGGACGGCCACGGGCCGGGGCGGCCCGGCGGGGGCGCCGCGGCCGGTGTCTCGGCGCCGCGCACGGGTCTCGCCGACCTGGGGGCGGCCTGGTCGGAGGCGTCGGCGGCGGCCCGGGCGGCGCGGGCGGAGGAGCGGTTCGGGCCGGTCGCGCAGTGGACGTCGATCGGTGCGTTCCGCCTGCTGACCTCGCTGCCCCCGCGCTCCGCCGACGATCCCGCCGTACGCGCCCTGCTCTCCCCCGCCCATCGCGAACTCGCCCGCACGGCGGAGGTGTACCTGGACTGCGCGGGCCAGGCCGGCCGCACCGCCGCCGAGCTGGGCGTGCACCGCCAGACGCTGTACTACCGGCTGTCCCGCGTCGAACAGCTCACGGGCCTGGACCTGGACGACGGCGAGGACCGGCTGCTGCTGCACATGGCGCTCAAGGCGCGTCGCCTGTAGCGGCCCCGATCACCCGGCGCAGGCCCTCGGTCAGCGCGTCGGCGTCGGGTGCGCTCTTCGGGTCGAAGTTCCACTGGGCGATGAGGCCGGTCATCAGGGTGACGTAGAAGGCGCCCAGGGTGTCCGTCGTCTCGTCCGTGACGTCCTCCTCCCTGCCGCCCATGAGCAGGGGGATGATGCCGCGTCCCGCCTCGCGCTGGGCGCGGCCGAGGTGGTCGCGCAGCTCGGGCATCCGGTCGCCCATGACCAGCACTTCCATGCTGAGGCGCCAGACGGAGCCGGGCTCCCGCATGGTGCCGATGATGTTGGACCACACCTGCTGGAACCGCTCGACCGAGCCCGGTTCGGTGCCGTCCAGAGCGGGGCCCTCCCCCTCGAAGGCGCCCCCCATCCCCTCGATCAGCTCGATGTACGCCTGGGCGAGCAGGACGTCCTTCGACCCGTAGTGGTAGCCGATGGACGCCAGGTTGGTCCCCGACTCCTTGACGATGTCCCGCGCGGTCGTGCGCGTGAACCCCTTCTCCAGCAGGCAGCGCTTGGCGCCCTCGAGCAGATCCTCACGGTGTCCCATGCGCCCACCCTACCCGCACCTTCATACGCACGTCTTAAACAATGTTCTAGACAGGCGTATAAGACGTGCGTACAGTCGCCGTCATGACAACGAACCCGCCCCGCGCAGGGCGCCGCGAGTGGATCGCGCTCACCGTGCTGATGCTCCCGCTGCTGCTGGTCTCGATGGACGTCTCCGTCCTGTTCTTCGCGATCCCGGAGATCAGCGCCGATCTGGAACCGAGCGGCACCCAGCAGCTGTGGATCTTCGACATCTACGGCTTCGTACTGGCCGGCCTCCTGATGACGATGGGGTCCCTGGGCGACCGCATCGGCCGTCGCAGGCTGCTCCTCGTCGGCGCGGCGGCCTTCGGCGCGGCCTCCCTGCTCGCGGCCTACGCGCACACCGCCGAGACCCTGATCGCGGCCCGCGCGGTCCTCGGCATCGGCGGCGCCACCCTGATGCCGTCCACGATGGCGCTGGTCCGCACGATGTTCACCGACCCCGCCCAGCGGGCGAAGGCGATCGGGCTGTGGTCCGGGGTGATGACGGCCGGGATCGCGCTCGGCTCGGTGATGAGCGGCGTCCTCGTGGAGCACTTCTGGTGGGGCTCGGTCTTCCTGGTGAACCTGCCCGCGATGGCGCTGCTGCTGATCCTCGGCCCGGTGCTGCTCCCGGAGTCCAAGAACCCCTCACCCGGCCGCTTCGACCTGCTGAGCGTCCCGCTGTCGATGGCGGCGGTCCTGCCCGTGGTCTACGGCCTCAAGGAGCTGCCCTCCGAGGGCTGGAACGTCCGCTACGTCGTCTCGATCACCGTCGGTCTGCTCTTCGCGGCGCTGTTCGTGCACCGCCAGCGCACGGCGGCCTCGCCGATGATCTCGCCCGCCCTCTTCCGCGGGCACGGCTTCACCCCGGCCGTCGTCCTCAACCTGGTGTCGGCCTTCGGGATGATGGGGTCCTCCTACTTCACCACCCAGTACCTCCAGTCCGTGCTGGACAAGAGCGCGCTGGAGGCCGCGCTGTGGGCCCTGCTGCCGTCGGTCTTCATCGGCTTCGCCGCGCCGCTCGCCATGCGGCTGGTCCAGCTGGGTGTGGAGCGGGCGCACGTGGTGGCGGGCGGGTTCGTGGTCGCGGCGTGCGGTTACGCGCTCCTGGCCTGCGCCGGCACCGACTCCCTGTGGCTGGTGCTGGCGGCCTGCGGCGTCATGGCGGGCGGCATTGTCGCGGTGATGTCCCAGCTCACCGACCTGGCGCTCAGCTCCGCCCCGGTGGAGAAGGCGGGCGCGGCGTCCTCCCTGATGGAGACCGGCACCGAGTTCGGCGGCGCGTTGAGCATGGCGGTCCTGGGCTCCGTCGGTACGGCCGTCTACCACCACGAGATGCCGGCCTCGGCACCGGACGCGGCGCAGGAAACCCTGGGCGGCGCGCTGTCGGTCGCCGCACGGCTGCCGGGGTCCGCGGGAGAGGCCCTGGCGACGGCGGCGCGGGAGGCCTTCACCGACGGCATGCGGGGCGCCGCGATCGCGGGCGCGGTGCTGCTGTTGGCGGCGGCGCTCCCGGCGGCGCGCGCACTGCGCGGCATCCGGGTGCGCGAGAACGCGGCCACGGAAAACGCCGGACAGGCTGACTCACTCAGCCCGTCCGGGGGTACCTCCCACGCCCTTTAGGCAGTGGGGGAGTTTGAGGACGAGGCCCGCTCAGGGCCGTGAGCGGGGGTCCCGGGGGCGGCGGCCCCCGGGTACGGCCGCCTCAGACGAGGTTGACAGACCGGGCGGACGTGGCGCCGATCTCCGCCGCGACCTCCGCCAGAACCCCGGAGGGCACCGTGTCGTCGACGGTGAGGACGGCCAGCGCCTCGCCGCCGACCGTCGCGCGGGCGACCTGCATGCCGGCGATGTTGAGACCCGCCTCGCCGATGATCCGGCCTACGGTGCCGACGACGCCGGGACGGTCCTCGTAGCGCAGGACGACCATGTGGTCGGCGAGGGCGAGATCCACGTCGTACTCGCCGATGGCGACGATCTTCTGCAGGTGCTTCGGGCCGGCCAGCGTGCCGGAGACCGACACCTCCTCGCCGTCCGAGAGGGTGCCGCGCACGATGACGACGTTGCGGTGCTCCGGGGACTCCGAGCTGGTGGTCAGCCGGACCTCGACGCCGCGCTCCTGGGCGAACAGCGGGGCGTTGACGTACGACACCGTCTCGTCGACGACGTCCTCGAAGACGCCCTTGAGGGCGGACAGCTCCAGCACCTTCACGTCGTGCTGGGTGATCTCGCCGTAGACCTCGACGTCGAGGCGGACGGCGACCTCACCGGCGAGCGCGGTGAAGATGCGGCCGAGGCGCTCGGCGAGCGGCAGACCCGGCTTGACGTCCTCGGCGATGACGCCGCCCTGGACGTTGACCGCGTCGGGGACCAGCTCACCGGCGAGGGCGAGGCGGACCGACTTGGCGACGGCGATGCCGGCCTTCTCCTGGGCCTCGTCGGTGGAGGCGCCGAGGTGCGGGGTGGCGACGACCTGGTCGAACTCGAACAGCGGCGAGTCGGTGCAGGGCTCCTTGGCGTACACGTCGAGGCCCGCGCCGGCGACGCGGCCCTCCTTGAGCGCCGAGTACAGCGCCTCCTCGTCGACGATGCCGCCGCGCGCGGCGTTGACGATGCGGACGCTCGGCTTGACCTTGCGCAGCGCCTCGTCGCCGATCAGGCCGAGGGTCTCGGGGGTCTTGGGCAGGTGGACGGTGATGAAGTCGGAGACCTCCAGCAGCTCGTCCAGCGACAGCACCTTGACGCCCATCTGCGCGGCCCGCGCGGGCTGCACGTAGGGGTCGTAGGCGACGACCTTCATGCCGAAGGCCGACATGCGCTGCGCGACGAGCGCGCCGATGCGGCCGAGGCCGACGACGCCGAGGGTCTTCTCGGCCAGCTCCACGCCGGTGTACTTGCTGCGCTTCCACTCGCCGTTCTTGAGCGCGGCGTTGGCCTGCGGGATGTTGCGGGCGGTGGCGACGATCAGGCCGCAGGCCAGCTCGGCGGCGGTGACGATGTTGGAGGTCGGGGCGTTGACCACCATCACGCCGGCCTTGGTGGCGGCGGAGACGTCGACGTTGTCCAGGCCGACCCCGGCGCGGGCGACGACCTTGAGCTTCTTGGCGGCGGCCACGGCCTCGGCGTCGACCTTGGTGGCGGAGCGGACCAGGATCGCGTCCACGTCGGCGATGGCGGGGAGCAGTTCGGCCCGGTCCGCGCCGTTGCACTGGCGGATCTCGAAGTCGGGGCCGAGCGCGTCCACGGTCGCGGGCGACAGCTCTTCAGCGATGAGTACGACGGGTTTCGAGCTCACGTGAGTCCTCACAAGTCCAATGCGGACGGCCGTCCCGACGGCCGCATGCGGAGGGTTGCTAGCCGCGTGGAAGACGCACGACGCTGTGGGCCTGACGCGTATGTGTTCAGCAGTCTAGTGGCGTGGCGGGCAGTGTCCTGCGCCGCTGCGGAAGCATCACCCGGAAGTGGATCCCGCGGGGCTGCCCGGCGCGCCGGGCAGCCCCGCGGGGCAAAGACCTACGCCTCTTCGTCGACCCAGCTCATGAGCTTGCGCAGCTCCTTGCCGGTGGTCTCCAGGAGGTGCTCGGAGTCCTGCTTCTTGTACTCGTTGTACTTCTTCAGACCGCCGTGGTACTCGTCCATCCAGTTCTTGGCGAAGGTGCCGTCCTGGATCTCGGCGAGGACCTTCTTCATCTCGGCCTTGGTGGCGTCGGTGATGATCCGCGGGCCGGTGACGTAGTCGCCCCACTCGGCGGTCTCGGAGATCGACCAGCGCATCTTCTCCAGGCCGCCCTCGTACATGAGGTCCACGATCAGCTTCAGCTCGTGCAGGCACTCGAAGTAGGCGATCTCCGGCTGGTAGCCGGCCTCGGTCAGCGTCTCGAAGCCCGCCTTGACCAGCGCGGCGGTGCCACCGCACAGGACGGCCTGCTCGCCGAAGAGGTCGGTCTCGGTCTCCTCGGTGAACGTCGTCTTGATGACGCCGGCCCGGGTGCCGCCGATGCCCTTGGCGTACGACAGGGCCAGCGCGAAGCCGTTGCCCGTGGCGTCCTGCTCGACGGCGGCGATGCAGGGAACGCCGCGGCCCTCCTCGTACTGACGGCGCACCAGGTGGCCCGGGCCCTTGGGGGCGACCATGCAGACGTCCACGCCGGCCGGGGGCTTGATGAAGCCGTAGCGGATGTTCAGGCCGTGGCCGAAGAACAGCGCGTCGCCGTCCTTCAGGTTTTCCTTGATGTCCTTCTCGTAGACCTCGGCCTGGATCGGGTCCGGGACCAGGATCATGATGACGTCGGCCTCGGCGGCGGCCTCGGACGGGCTCACCACGCGCAGGCCCTGCTCCTCGGCCTTGGCCTTGGACTTGGAGCCCTCGTGCAGACCGACGCGCACGTCGACACCGGAGTCGCGCAGCGACAGGGCGTGGGCGTGGCCCTGGCTGCCGTACCCGATGACCGCGACCTTGCGGCCCTGGATGATGGACAGGTCGGCGTCGGCGTCGTAGAACAGCTCGGCCACTGGGTTCTCTCCTTGTGTGCAGGTGTTGCGTCCCACCGTATGCCGGTGGGGGGAGGCGAAGTTTCGGGGTCTCGGAATGCGGGCGGCCGGCGGTGTCCCCGGCCGCCCGTTTCCGTCGTTATGCGGACCGGTCGAGTGCGCGCAGCGAACGGTCCGTGATCGAACGGGCGCCGCGGCCGATGGCGATCGTGCCGGACTGGACGAGTTCCTTGATGCCGTACGGTTCCAGCATCCGGAGCATGGCGGTCAGCTTGTCGCTGCTGCCGGTGGCCTCGATGGTGACGGCCTCCGGGGAGACGTCGACCGTCTTGGCGCGGAACAGCTGGACGATCTCGACGATCTGGGAGCGCGTCTCGTTGTCCGAGCGCACCTTCACCAGAACGAGTTCGCGCTGGACGGCCTGGGTGGGCTCCAGCTCGACGATCTTGAGCACGTTCACCAGCTTGTTGAGCTGCTTGGTGACCTGCTCCAGCGGGAAGTCCTCGACGCTCACCACGATGGTGATGCGGGAGATGTCGGGGTGCTCGGTGACGCCGACGGCGAGCGAGTCGATGTTGAAGCCGCGGCGGGAGAAGAGGGCGGTGATCCGCGCCAGGACGCCGGGGGTGTTCTCCACCAGGACGGAGAGCGTGTGCTTGGACATGGTCTCTTCGGTCTCTCTCGCTCAGTCGTCTTCGTTGTCGCCGAAGTCGGGGCGGACGTCCCGGGCGGCCATGATCTCGTCGTTGGAGGTGCCGGCGGCGACCATCGGCCAGACCATGGCGTCCTCGTGGACGATGAAGTCGACGACGACGGGGCGGTCGTTGATGGAGTTGGCCTCCTCGATCACCTTGTCGAGGTCGGCGGGGTCCTCGCAGCGGATGGCGTAACAGCCCATGGCCTCCGACAGCTTCACGAAGTCCGGGACGCGGGTGCCGCGGGCCTGAGGGTTGACGTCGTCCGGGCCGGAGTGCAGCACCGTGTTGGAGTACCGCTGGTTGTAGAACAGGGTCTGCCACTGGCGGACCATCCCGAGGGCGCCGTTGTTGATGACGGCGACCTTGATCGGGATGTTGTTCAGGGCGCAGGTGGTCAGTTCCTGGTTGGTCATCTGGAAGCAGCCGTCGCCGTCGATCGCCCAGACGGTGCGGTCGGGCATGCCGGCCTGGGCGCCCATGGCGGCCGGGACGGCGTAGCCCATCGTGCCGGCGCCGCCGGAGTTCAGCCAGGTGGCGGGCTTGTCGTACTGCACGAAGTGCGCGGCCCACATCTGGTGCTGGCCGACGCCGGCCGCGAAGATGGTGCCCTCGGGCGCCAGCTGCCCGACTCGCTCGATGACCTGCTGCGGGGAGAGCGAACCGTCCTCTGGCTGGTCGTAGCCGAGGGGGTAGGTGTCGCGCCAGCGGCTCAGGTCCTTCCACCAGGCGCTGTAGTCGCCCTTGTTGCCCTCGTCGTGCTCCTTCTGGACGGCCTGCACGAGGTCGGCGATGACCTCGCGGGCGTCGCCGACGATCGGCACGTCGGCGGCGCGGTTCTTGCCGATCTCGGCCGGGTCGATGTCGGCGTGGACGATCTTGGCGTACGGGGCGAAGCTGTCCAGCTTGCCGGTGACGCGGTCGTCGAAGCGGGCTCCGAGGGCGACGATCAGGTCGGCCTTCTGCAGCGCGGTGACGGCGGTGACCGCACCGTGCATGCCCGGCATTCCCACGTGCAGCGGGTGGCTGTCGGGGAACGCGCCGAGCGCCATCAGGGTGGTGGTGACGGGCGCTCCGGTGAGTTCGGCGAGGACCTTCAGCTCGGCGGTGGCCTTCGCCTTGAGGACGCCGCCGCCGACGTAGAGCACGGGCCGCTTCGCCGCGGAGATCAGCTTGGCCGCCTCGCGGATCTGCTTGGCGTGCGGCTTGGTGACCGGGCGGTAGCCGGGCAGGTCCATGACCGGCGGCCAGGAGAAGGTGGTCTTCTTCTGGAGGATGTCCTTGGGGATGTCGACCAGCACGGGGCCGGGGCGGCCGGTGGAGGCGATGTGGAACGCCTGCGCGATCACCCGGGGGATGTCCTCGGCCTTGGTGACCAGGAAGCTGTGCTTGGTGATCGGCATGGTGATGCCGACGATGTCCGCCTCCTGGAAGGCGTCCGTGCCGATCGCGGAGGAGACCACCTGCCCGGTGATCGCGACCAGCGGCACGGAGTCCAGGTTGGCGTCGGCGATCGGGGTGACCAGGTTGGTGGCACCGGGGCCCGAGGTCGCCATGCAGACGCCGACCTTGCCGGTGGCCTGCGCGTAGCCGGTGGCCGCGTGGCCGGCGCCCTGCTCGTGGCGGACCAGGACGTGGCGCACCCTGGTGGAATCCATCAGCGGGTCGTAGGCCGGAAGGATCGTGCCACCCGGGATGCCGAATACGGTGTCGGCGCCGACCTCCTCGAGAGAGCGAATGAGGGACTGCGCACCCGTGACGTGCTCGGGGGCGGACTGTCCTCCGGATCGGGGCCGGGGCTGCGGGTGAGCCCCGGTGGCCTGCTCGGTCATCGGCGTTCTCTTCTCGATGCTGAGGGTTTTTGCGAGATTCGGGCGATCTGAGCTGCTGCTCGGCAGGTGCCTGTGCAACAAAAAACCCCTCGTGCCGTAAGGCAAGCGAGGGGAGCGCGTCGGTGTGGGTCGCGGGGAGTCCGGGTCGGTACGGACGTCACCAGCTTCAGCCGACGCGCTTTCCAAGTACGAGAATTCGGGTGCGCATGGCACTGACCTTCCCTCCGGCGCGCACTCACTGTCAAGTGGGTGGGACGGGAGTCTCATTATGTGAGCGAAGGGCCGTGCCACCACTCAGAACGGCCGGCAGCCCGGAGGGGACACCGCCCGTCACCTGACCCGGGCCCGGGCCGCCGACGCCCTTGGCGTAGACCCCGGCACCGCCGCCCGCGAAGGCCGGTTCGGCCGGCCCGTGGGGCACCGGGTAGCGACCGGCCGCGAGCGCTCTGCGCAGCCGGTACTCGTCCAGGGCCCCGGAGAACGCCATGCCCTGTCCGTGCGTACAGCCCATCGCGCGCAGGGCGACGATCTGCTCCGGCAGGTCGACACCGTCGGCCACCGACTTCAGCCCGAGGTCGGTGGCGATGCGCAGCAGACCACTGGTGATCTTGTGCAGCCGTGCGGACTCCACGACGCCCTCGACCAGGCCCCGGTCGAGCTTGAGGACGTCCACGGGCAGGCGCCGCAGCGCCGTGATCGCCGCGTAGCCGCTGCCGAAGCCGTCCAGGGCGATCCGGACACCGACCCTGCGCAGGGCGTTCAGCCGGCGGTCCAGCTCGTCGAGGCCGACCCGTGGGTCGATGTCCGACAGCTCGATCACAAGGGAGCCCGGGGGCAGTCCATGGCGGGTCAGCAGGGCCTCCACGGAGCCCAGCGGCATGGAACGGTCCAGCAGGCGGCGGGCGCCGATGCGTATGGCCACGGTCACGGACAGCCCTGCCGCCGCGCGCTCGGCGGCCTGCTCTACGGCCTCGCGCAGCACCCAGCGGTCGAGTTCGGCGGTTCTGTCGCCCTCCTCGGTCACCCGCAGGAACTCGGCGGGGGTGAACAGCACGCCCTGCGAGGAGCGCCAGCGCGCCTGGGCGCACACCGACGTGATCCGGCCGTCCGTCAGCGAGACCACGGGCTGGTGCAGCAGGGCGAACTCCCCGTCGTGCAACGCGGCCCGCAGCCGGGTGGCCAGCTCGGCCTTGCGTACGACGTCCTGCTGCATCTGCGGTCGGTACAGCTCGACGCGCCCCTTGCCGCCCGCCTTGGCCCGGTACATGGCGAGGTCGGCGTTGCGCAGCAACTCACCGGCTCCCAGACCCGGTTCGGCGAAGGCGACGCCGATGGAGGCGTTGACCCTGACTTCGTTGCCGTCGATGAGGTAGGGCTGGGAGAGCGTCAGTCTGAGCCGGTCGGCCAGCTCGCGGATGTGGCCCTCGCGGGCGGCCCGGTCCCGGGCCCCGTCCCCGACGATGAGGGCCGCGAACTCGTCACCGCCCAGCCGGGAGGCGGTGTCGCCCTTGCGGACGGCCTCGTGGAGTCTGCGGGCGGCCTGGACGAGCAGCTCGTCCCCGGCCTGGTGTCCGATGGTGTCGTTGACGCCCTTGAAGCCGTCGAGGTCGATGAAGAGCACCGCCGTCCCGCGCAGGGCGGCACCCCGGTCCGAGGCGCGGCGGCCGGAGAGGGCCTGCTGGACGCGCCGGGTGAACAGGGCGCGGTTGGGCAGGTCGGTGAGCGGGTCGTGTTCGGCGTTGTGCTGGAGCTGCGCCTGGAGGCGCACTCTCTCGGTCACGTCCCGGCTGTTGAAGATGAGGCCGCCGTGGTGCCGGTTGACGGTGGACTCGACGTTGAGCCACCCTCCCCCGCCCCCGGAACGGAAGCGGCACTCGATGCGTGTGGTGGGTTCCTCGGCCGGGTTGGCGGCCAGGAACCGGCGCACCTCGTGCACCACGCAGCCGAGGTCCTCGGGGTGGATGAGCCCGGCCAGTTCGGTGCCCACCAGCTCCTCCGCGGGTCGTCCGTAGACCCCGGCGGCGGCCGGGGAGACGTAGCGGAGGATGCCGTTGGGCGCGGCGATCATGATGACGTCGCTGGAGCCCTGGACCAGGGAGCGGAAGTGGTTCTCCTTCTGGGCCAGTTCCTGGGTGAGGACGATGTTGTCGAGCAGCATGATGCCCTGCCGGACGACGAGCGCGAGCACGACGGTGCCGCCGGTCAGCAGGACCACGCGGTCGACGCTGCGGCCGTTGAGCACGTTGTAGAGGATGCCCAGGGTGCAGACGGCGGCCGCGAGGTACGGCGTGAGCGCGGCCAGGGACCCGGCGATGGGGCGGGCGGCCGGATAGCGGCCCCGTTCGCCGCCCTGCCCGGGTCCCGGCAGGGCGGGTGGCGTGGCGGGCGGTACCGACGGGGGCGTGGCGGGCGGTACCGAGGGGGGCGTGGGCTGGTGACCGCTGCCGCGCTGGCCGGGCACGTGCTCGCGCACCACGCGGGTGTGGCCGCCGGTGCCCGTCCCGTCCGGCGTCGCCCGGCCGCGCCGGGACGCGGCCCAGGGGGCGTACGCGAGCAGCAGGGAGCCGGCGAACCAGCCCGCGTCGAGCAACTGTCCGGAGCGGTAGCTGTTGTGCAGCAGCGGCGAGGTGAACAGGGCGTCGCACACCACGGTCAGGGCGAGCGCGCCGATGGCGGTGTTGACGGCGGATCTGCAGACGGGCGACCGGCGGAAGTGCAACGCCAGCACCATGCTGACGAGGGCGATGTCGAGCAGCGGGTAGGCCACCGAGAGCGCGGCGTGCGCGACGCTCGACCCACCCTCGGCCTTGGCCGCCTGGGCGAGCGCCAGGCTCCAGGCCAGGGTCAGCAGCGAACCGCCGATCAGCCAGGCGTCCAGGCCCAGGCAGATCCAGCCGGCCTTGGTCACCGGCCGCTTGGCCAGCACGAGGAGCCCCACGATGGCGGGCGGGGCGAAGCACAGGAAGAACAGATCCGCGTAACTGGGGCTGGGCACCGGCACCCGCAGCACGACCTCGTACCACCCCCAGACCAGGTTGCCCAGGGACGCCATCGCCGAGGAGAGGGCGAAGAGCAGCCAGGCCGGTCGAAAGCGGACCCGGCGTCCGCGGGCGTAGAGGAAGCAGGAGACGGCGGCGGCGGCCGCGGCGGCGCTCAGCCCGAAGTCGCCCATGATCTTGGCGACGTACTGCGAACCCCAGCCGAGCGCGGCACCGACGGCGTAGGCCGCGCAGACCAGGGCGAGCACGAGCTGGCGGACGAGGGGTGGCCCGCCGGCGGCGGCCGACGGCCGGGGCAGCAGCGGTCCGGGCGCGGCCTGTCCGCGCAGCGCTCCGTCCAGCGTGGGCACGGGGGCGGACTCACCGGAGCCTCCGGGTCCGCACCGCTCCCGCGTCCCGCGCGCACCGGTGGGCCGACCGGACCTGCCTTCTGCGGTCGCCCGGTCGGTGCGGGTGGGGGCAGCGTGGAGCGGGCCTGCCGCCGTGCCGGCCGTGCCGGCCGCGTCGGTGCGCGGTCGTGGTCGTGGCCGTGCGCCAGGGTCGCCGGCGGCGGCTCCGCCGCGTCGGATCGTCGGTCCATAGGCCGTGCATCGCCCGTCGCCCCCCTCCACAGTCTGAGATGTCCATCCCCGGCGCCGTACGGTGCGCGGCGCGTCCCCTGTCGGACGATACACCAGTCTCGTCACTCAGGGACATAGGTTCTCTACGCTCCGTGACGACCAGCGGATATGCGGGCACCCACTGCATCCGGGGAGTCGCGGAGGGTGCCCGAAACGGATTACGACCCCGTCGTCAGGATCACGTTGCGCAGCGGCTCCCGGTTCACGAACCGGGTCAACTGGTCCACCAGCAGCCGCTCGGCGCGCGGCAGGAAGGCGGAGGTCGGACCGCCCGCGTGCGGGCTGACGACTATGCCGGGAGCATGCCACAGGGGGTGGCCCGGCGGCAGCGGTTCGGGGTCGGTCACGTCGAGGGCCGCGGTGAGGCGTCCGCTCTCCAGTTCGGCGAGCAACGCCTTCGTGTCCACGACCGGTCCGCGCGCCACGTTGACGAGCAGGGCGCCGTCCTTCATCCGGGCCAGGAACTCGGCGTCGGCCAGTCCGCGGGTGGCCTCGGTGAGCGGTGTGGACAGGATGACGACGTCGGCCTGCGGGAGCAGACGGGGAAGCTCGGTGAGCGGGTGCACGGGGCCGCGCTCCGTGGCGCGGGCGGAGCGCGCGACGCGCACGACCGGCGCGACCTCGAACGGCACGAGCCGGTCCTCGATCGCGGCGCCGATCGACCCGTACCCGACGATGAGGACCGTCCGGTCCGCGAGCGCGGGCCGGAACCCGCCGAGCCACTCGCCGCGGTCCTGCGCCCGCACGAAGTCCGGGATGCCGCGCAGCGAGGCCAGGATCAGGGCCAGGGTCAGCTCCGCGGTACTGGCCTCGTGCACGCCGCGCGCGTTGCACAGCCGTACGCCGGCGGGCAGGTGCCCGAGGCCGGGTTCGACGTGGTCGATGCCCGCGGAGAGGGTCTGGACGACCTGGACGGAGCGCATCTCGGGCAGCGGGCGTACCCCCACCGTGCTGGGCTTCATGTAGGGCACGACGTAGAAGGCGCAGTCGGCCGGGTCGGCGGGGAAGGTCTCCTCGCCGTCCCAGTGGCGGTAGGCGGGACCTTCGGGAAGGCCCTCGATCTCGTCCGGCGGGATGGGCAGCCACACGTCAGCAGTCATGGTCAGGAGGCTATGTCAGGGGGCGGAGAGGCAAAGGTTAGGTTGGGTGGTCCGACAAGGGAGGGTCACGACCGGTGGAGCGCAGGACGATCGGCGCGACGGCACTCGCGGTGGGGGCCGTCGGACTGGGGTGCATGCCGATGAACTGGGCGTACAGCGCCTCGCGGCAGCGGGGCGACGAGTCGCTCAGGGCCGTGCACCGGGCCCTCGACCTCGGTGTCTCCCTGCTGGACACGGCGGACATGTACGGCCCGTTCACCAACGAGCTGCTGCTGGGGCGGGTGTTGAGGGAGCGGCGGTCCGAGGCCTTGGTGTCGACCAAGGTCGGTCTGCTGGTGGGTGAGCAGCACATCGTGGCCAACGGCCGTCCCGGCTATGTGCGGCGTGCCTGCGACGCGTCCCTGCGCCGGCTCCAGACGGACGTCATCGACCTGTACCAACTGCACCGCGCCGACCCGGAGATACCCGTCGAGGAGACCTGGGGCGCGATGGCGGAGCTGGTGCGGGCCGGGAAGGTGCGGGCGCTCGGCCTCTGCGCGGTCGGGGCGCGCTCGGCCCGGCGACCGGGGGCACGGCTGCACGACGCGACGATCCGCCAACTGGAGCGGGTGCAGCAGGTCTTCCCGGTGAGCGCGGTGGAGGCCGAGCTGTCGGTGTGGTCCCCGGAGGCGTTGCGGACCCTGCTGCCGTGGTGCGTCTCGCGCGGCGTCGGTTTCCTGGCCGCGATGCCGCTGGGCAACGGCTACCTGACCGGCACGCTGACGCCCGGCCAGGGCTTCGAACCGGAGGACCTGCGGGCCCGGCACCCCCGCTTCACCGCCGAGATGATGGCCGCCAACCAGCCGATCGTGGCCGCGCTGCGCCGGATCGCGGCCCGGCACGGCGACGGGGTCACCGCCGCGCAGGTGGCGCTGGCCTGGGTGCTGGCGCAGGGGCGGCACGTGATACCGGTGCCGGGCACCAAGCAGGAGCGCTGGGTGACGCAGAACGCGGGAGCGTCCCGGGTGCGGCTGACCGAGCGGGACCTGGCGGAGGTGCGGGCGCTGCCGCCGGCGCAGGGTTCCTGGGACTGAGGCCCACCGCAGCCGGCCGGCCGCCGCCGGATTCGGGGGTCGGGATTCGCGGTTCGGGGGTCGAGGGTCGGCGTTCGCGGTTCGGCGGTCGAGGTTCGGGATTCGGCGATCGGGAACTTGGGGAGCCCCTGCGGTGTATGACAGGGAAAACCCGCCGCGTCGAAGGGACCAAGATCGTGCAACGTCGAGCCGTGCCGGCCGTGCTGACCGCCGCTCTCCTGCTGACGGCCGGCTGCTCCGCCGACTCCTCCGACGGCGCGGACCCGTCCGGAACGGACCGCGGCGCCTCCCCCGCCAGTACGGCGACGCAGTCCTCGCCCGCCGGATCGCCCACCGAGCAGGCACCGCCCGCGAAGGGCTCGGTCAAGGTGCTCCGCACGGTCGCCACGGGGCTGAACAGCCCCTGGGGCCTGGCCCCGCTGCCGGGCGGCGACCTGCTGGTGTCCTCGCGCGACGAGGCCACGATCACCCGCGTCGACGCGAAGACGGGCAAGAAGACCGAGCTGGGCGAGGTGCCCGGGGTGTCCCCGTCCGGCGAGGGCGGCCTGCTCGGCATCGCGCTCTCCCCCGACTACGCCTCGGACCACATGGTCTACGCGTACTTCACCTCCGCCTCGGACAACCGCGTCGTGCGCATGCTGTACGACGAGAAGAAGCCGTCGGGCGAGCAGCTGGGCGCGCCGGACACGGTCTTCCGGGGCATCCCCAAGGGTGTGATCCACAACGGCGGGCGGATCGCCTTCGGCCCGGACAAGATGCTCTACGCGGGCACGGGCGAGAGCGGTGACACCGGTCTGTCGCAGGACAAGAAGTCCCTCGGCGGCAAGATCCTGCGGATGACCCCGGACGGCGAACCGGCGCCCGGCAACCCCTTCCCCGACTCCCCCGTGTACTCGTTGGGCCACCGGAACGTGCAGGGGCTGGCCTGGGACGGCAAGCAACGGCTGTTCGCCTCGGAGTTCGGTCAGGACACCTGGGACGAGCTGAACGCGATCGAGCCGGGTGGCAACTACGGCTGGCCCGAGGCGGAGGGCAAGGGCGGCGGCTCCGGATTCCGCGACCCCCTCGCGCAGTGGAGCACCGACGAGGCATCCCCCAGCGGCATCGCGTATGCCGAGGGCTCCGTGTGGATGGCGGGGCTGCGCGGTGAGCGGCTGTGGCGGATCCCACTGAAGGGGACACGGGCCGCGGCCGACCCGCAGGCGTTCCTGGAGGGCGAGTACGGCCGGCTGCGTACGGTGGCCCCGGCGGGCGGCGACAAGCTGTGGCTGGTGACCAGCAACACGGACGGCCGCGGCGACGCGAAGGGCGACGACGACCGGATCCTGGAGCTGGAGGTGGAGTAGGCGGCCGGCTACTCGTCTTCCGGGGACGGGGTCCCGGCGTCCTCCGCCTCCTCGTCGGCGCGCGGCCGGTGGACGACGACCTTGCCCGACGTGAGGTCTATGGGGCCGCGGGCGGGGTCGCCGTCGCCCACGTCCTCGCGGGTCAGTTCGAGGCGGTTCTGCTCGTCGTTGGTGTGTTTGCGGCCGGGCGAGAACAGTTCCTCGAATGCGTTGAACATCGGGCCTCCGTCGGTCGGCGTCCCCTACAGCGTATGCCTCACTCCGACGAACGGGACGTGAGCCGTTCGGCGGGGAACAGCGCCAGCCGGTGGGCCACCGCCGCCGCCTCGCCGCGACCGGAGACGCCGAGCTTGGCCAGGATGTTGGAGACGTGGACGCTGGCCGTCTTGGGGGAGATGAAGAGCTCCTCGGCTATCTGCCGGTTGGTGCGGCCGTCGGAGACCAGCCGCAGGACGTCCCGCTCCCGGCCGGTGAGCCCGAGGGCGTCGGCCGGGTCGGCGGGCCCGGCCGCGGGTGCCCGGTCGGCGGCGCGGCCGAGGGTGAGACGGGCACGCCGGCCGAGCACGGCGACCGCGTCGGACAGCGGGCGCGCGCCGAGGTGCTCGGCGACGGTGCGGGCCAGGCGCAGCAGCTCCGTGGCACGGGCGCGCTCGTCGTCGCCGCCGGTGGCCAGGAGGACATCGGCCAGCCGGTACCGGACGCGGGCGAGGTCGTAGGGACGCTCCAGGCATTCGAAGGCGGTGACCGCCTCCGACCAGAGCCGTGGGGTGTCGCGGCCCCGGGCGCGGTGGAGTTCGGCGCGGACCCAGCGCTCGTGGGCGACCCAGACCGGGGCGCCCGTCGTCAGGTGCTTCGCGGCCTCGGCGAGGCGGTCGAGGAGGTCGTCGCGGCCCTCCTCGGCGGCCGGCAGGGCGCGCGCGTCGGCCTCCGCCGCGGCGGCGGACAGCAGCAGGGGCCAGCCGAAGCGCTGGGTGCCGGGCGGGAAGCCCGCGTCCAGGACGCGGACCAGTTCGGCGCGGGCGTCCGGGAGGCGTCCCTCGGCCGCGGCGACGCCGATGGTGAGGGCCGCCAGCGGCAGGCGGTGCTGCGGCATCGGGTCGTGGGTGCCGTAGGCGGCGCGGGCCTCGGCGAGCAGTCCGGCGGCCTCGGCCCGCTCGCCGCGGGCGAGGGCGACGACGGCGCGTTTGAGTGCGGCGCCGCCGCGTGGCGCGGGACTGCGGCCCGGTGCTCCGGCCCGGTCCGCCGCTTCGAGGGCCTCGTCCCAGCGGCCCAGGGAGATGAGCGACTCGGCGAGGTTGCCCCAGACCCAGGCCTCGGACTCCAGCAGCCCCCTGCGCCGGGTGAGGTCGATGCCCTCGCGCAGGATGCCGAGGGCGTCCCGCGAGCGGCCGACGCCTTCCAGGGACGAGGGCAGGTTGACGTGGCTGCGGGCCACCACGGCGGACCGGTCCTGGGCCACCACCAGGTCCCTGACCTGGAACATCTCGGCGAGTCCGGCGTCGATCTGCCCGGCGTCCACCATCAGGCCGCCGAGGGTGAGCCGGGCGTTCAGCTCGATCTCCTCGGCGCCCACCATGCGCGCGTACTCGACGGCCCGTTCGGCCGCCGTCATCGCGTCGGGGCCGGGGCTGTGGAGCATCGACCAGTTGGCGGACATGGCCAGCACCTCGGCGTGCACCTGGGACGGCGGCAGGCCGCGGACCAGTTCCTGGGCGATGCCCAGCTCGCGCCAGCCGTCGCCCCGGCCCTGGGCCTGGACCAGCAGCGAGCGCTGGGTCCAGAACCAGGCCGCGCGCTGCGGGTCGCGGCCGCTCGCCCCCGCCCCGGTGCCCGTGTCCCGTTCGTCCTCCAGGAGGCGCAGCGCCCGCTTGGTGATCTTCATGGCGCGTTCGCGCTCACCGCACAGCCGCCCGGCGACCGCGGCCTCGGCCATCAGGTCCAGGTAGCGCAGGGGCGTGGCGGCGGGGTCGCGGCCGCAGGGAGGGTAGACCTCGGCGCAGTCGACGGGGCGCAGGCTGGCGCGTACGTCGTCGGGGGCGGAGTCCCACAGTTCCATCGCGCGCTCCAGCAGCCGCAGCTGTTCGGAGTAGGCATGCCGGCGGCGGGCCTCGACCGAGGCGTCCAGGACGGCCGGCAGGGCCTTGGCGGGAACGTGGGCGTGGTACCAGTAGCTGGCCAGGCGCATCACGCGCTCGGCGGCGGGCACCAGCGTGGGATCGGCGTCCAGGGCTTCGGCGTAGCGCCGGTTGAGGCGGGAGCGTTCGCCGGGGAGCAGGTCGTCGCCGACGGCCTCGCGGACCAGGGAGTGCCGGAAGCGGTAGCCGTCGCCGTCGGGCGCGGGGAGCAGGATGTTGGCGTTCACCGCGGAGCGCAGCGCCTCGATGAGGTCGTCCTCGGCGAGCCGGGCGACGGCGGCGAGCAGCCGGTACTCGACGGTGGAGCCGCCCTCGGCGACGATCCGGGCGACCCGCTGGGCGCTCTCGGGCAGGGCTTCGACGCGGACCAGGAGCAGGTCGCGCAGGGAGTCGGTGAGGCCGGTGCAGCTGCCCTCGTGGGCGGCGACGGCGAGTTCCTCGACGAAGAAGGCGTTGCCGTCGGAACGTTCGAAGATCTCGTCGACCTGGAGCTGGTCGGGCTCGTGGGCGAGGATCCCGGCGATCTGGCGGCCCACCTCGTCGCGGGTGAAGCGGCCGAGTTCGAGGCGGCGGACGGTGCGCAGCCGGTCGAGTTCGGCGAGCAGGGGGCGCAGCGGGTGGCGGCGGTGGATGTCGTCGGAGCGGTAGGTGGCGAGGACGACGAGGCGGCCGGTGCGCAGGGTGCGGAAGAGGTAGGCGATCAGGTGGCGGGTGGAGGCGTCGGCCCAGTGCAGGTCCTCCAGGACGAGGACTACGGTGTGCCTGGCGGCGACGCGCTCCAGCAGACGGGCGGTGAGTTCGAAGAGCCGGGCCATGCTCTCCTCGTCGTGCCGGCCGCCGCCGGTGACCGGGGTGCCCTCGCCCAGTTCGGGCAGCAGCCGGGCCAGTTCCTCCTCCTGGCCGGCGGCCGCGGCGGCCAGCTCCTCGGGCAGGTGGCGGCGCAGGGCGCGCAGCGCGGTGGAGAAGGGTGCGAAGGGCAGCCCGTCGGCGCCGATCTCCACGCAGCCGCCCAGCGCGACGACGGCGCCGCGCCGGGCCGCCGCGGCGGCGAACTCCTCGACGAGGCGGGTCTTGCCGACGCCGGCCTCGCCGCCGAGCAGCAGTGCCTGCGGCTCTCCGCCGGTGGCTGACGCCCTGGTGGCTGACGCCCCGGTGGCGGTCGCCCCGGCGGCGGTCGCCCCGGCGGCGTCGCTGCCCGTGGCGCGGGCGAGCGCGTCGTTCAACGCGTCCAGTTCGCCGGTGCGGCCGACGAACACGGGACTGACGGACCTGGTCTCCACGGAAGCGAGCATCGCACGCGGGTACGACAGCGGGTCACCGGTTTTCGGCAGGTGGACAACCCCCGGAACGGCGCCCGGATCGACGCCCGGAACGGTGCCGGGAACGACGGCGGGGAGGGAGGCCGTGCGGCCCCCCTCCCCGACTCCCCCGTTCACGCGGTCCGGGCGAACCGGTGCCCGCGTCGGCGCGGTGTATGGCTCTCGGCTACGGCACCGCCGTGCCGGGCCCGGCGGCGGGCGGCGCGGCGGGCCCGGATCACCTCGCGGGCCAGCCGGGCCTCGTCGGCGCGGCGGATCAGTTCGGCGGAGCGGTACTGCTGGAACTCGTACTCGTACATGGTGTGCCCCTCGGCTTCGCTTCGGTTTCGGCTTCGCTCGCTTGCGATGCCTCAACCTTCGTCTCCCAGGGGGGTGGGCCACATCGGGTAAGTTCCGCATCTTCGGCGCCGCGCGGGGCCTTAGACGCGGGTGACGGGTCTTAGGGCGCGCGCCACAGGCGGGCAACCGTCCTAAGACCCCTCGGAAATGCCTGGTCAGCCGGTGGCGGGCAGCCCCAGCAGGACGTCCGTGTACTTCAGGACGGCCAGCAGCAGGCCGATGACGCCGAGGGCGACGCCCGCCCAGGCGACCGACTTGATCCACGGGGCCTGCGGGCGGCCGGGCGCACCGAACGCGGGACGGGCCAGCACGACGACGCCGACGATCAGCGCGACCAGGGCGAAGATGCCGCCCCACATCGCGGTGGCCTGCCAGGCGTTGCCGTAGCCCTTCTCGATCAGCGTGCCGACGTCCGACGACGAGGACGTCTGCAGCTGGCCCATCAGCGACTCGCGCGCGGAGGCCACGGTGCCGACCCAGCTGCCGGTCAGGGAGACGATGCCGAGACCGGCGGAGACCACGGCGCCCGCGCCCTGGCCGACGCCGGTGGGGGCTCCCTCGGTCACTTCGGTGCCGTCCGGGTCGTCGTCCGTGTCCTCGTCCGTCGCCGCGTCGGCGTCCTCGGGGGTGTCGGTCCCGGTCGCCCCAGGGGCCTCGGCCGCCTTGGTGACGTCAATGGACTCGGCGGCCTCGGTCGCCTCGGTCGCCTCGGCCGCGTCGGCCGTCTCGTCCGTCTTGTGCTCGTCGGTCTTCACGCCGGTCTCGTCCACTGTCTTCGTTCCCATGCCTCGCACCGTACGGACGCTGTCTGAGAGGTCCCTTAATGATCCCTTTGAGCGGCACGCGCGCGTGCTTCCCGTGCGGCCCGCCACTCGGGTGCGAGCACCGCCCACACCTCCATGTCCTGGCGCGTGCCCCGGTGGGGAAAGCTTTCGCGCAGCACGCCCTCACGCATCATGCCGAGTCGGCGCGCGGCGTCGACACTCGGGGTGTTCGCCGTCGAGGCGTACCACTCCACGCGGTGCATGCCGCGCTCGTCGACGGCCCAGTCGATCAGTACGCGGGCACCGCGGGTGACCAGGCCGCGGCCGGTTCCGGCGGGCTCCAGCCAGCAGCCGATCTCGCAGACGCCGGTGGCGGCGTCGAAGACGCGGTAGAGCAGACCGCCGACCAGCGTGCCGTCCAGCCACAGCCCGTGCAGGAAGCCGCTGTCGGCGGCGTGCCGGTCGGCGTAGGCCTGGAGCACCTCGCGCGCGGAGTCGACGTCGGTCGCCTTCGCCCCGAAGGGTATGTGCTCGGTGATGAAGTCCCGGCCGCGGTCCAGGTGGGCCAGGAACTCCTCGGCGTGCCAGGTCTCCAAGGGGCGCAGTTCGGCTCCGTCGTCACCCAGTGGTATCGCGTACATCCCGTTGCCGTTCCTCCTCCGCGAGGACGTCCGCCACCTCGGCGTCCGTCGCCGCGGCCAGCCTCTCATGGGCGGCCCGGCACTCGGGCGGCTCGATGCTGATGCGCGGCAGGAGGGCGTCCAGGCGGCGCGGCAGCCACCAGTTGGCGCGGCCGAGCAGGTGCATCAGGGCGGGCACCAGGAGGGTGCGCAGCACGAAGGCGTCCAGGGCGACGGCGGCGGCCAGCGCGATGCCGAACATGGCGATCACCCGGTCGCCGCTGAGGACGAAGGCGAGGAAGACCGAGATCATGATGACGGCGGCGGAGTTGATCACGCGGCCGGTCTCGGCGAGCCCGACCCGGACGGCCCGGCGGTTGTCGCCGGTCTCCAGCCACTCCTCGTACATCCGGCTGACCAGGAAGACCTGGTAGTCCATGGAGAGCCCGAAGAGCACCGAGACCATGATCACGGGAAGGAAGGGTTCGATCGGCCCCGCGCTGCCGAGGCCGAGCAGCTCGCTTCCCCAGCCCCACTGGAAGATCGCCACGACCACGCCGAAGGCGGCGGCCACGGCGGCGACGTTCATGGCAGCGGCCTTGAGGGGGATGCCGACGGACCGGAAGGCCAGCAGGAGCAGCAGGCAGCCGAGGCCGATGACGACGCCGACGAAGAGGGGCAGCTTGCCGACGATGACGTCGGCGAAGTCGTCGTAGCCCGCCGTCACGCCGCCGACGTGCACGTCGAGCGCGGTACCGGCCTCGGCGCGCGGCAGCACCTCGGAGCGCAGCCGCTCGACCAGGTCGCTGGTGTCCTCGGACTGCGGCGCCGACTCGGGTACGACGGTGAGGTACGCGGCGTCGCCACCGGAGTTGTACATCACCGGTGTCACCGAGGAGACGCCCTCGGTGGTGCGCAGGGTGGCGTCCAGGTTGTCCAGGGCGAGGCGGTCCTCGGCGCCGCGGACCTCGGTGACCAGGGTCAGCGGGCCGTTGACGCCGGGGCCGAAGCCGTCGGCGAGGAGGTCGTAGGCCTGGCGGGTGGTGGTGCCCTTGGGGTCGTTGCCCTGGTCGGAGGTGCCGAGGCGCAGCCCGAGGGTGGGCAGGGCGATGACGGTGATGACGACGAGGGCGAGCGCGCCGAGCAGTTTCGGATGGCGCTCGACGAAGGCCGACCAGCGGGCGGCGAACCCGGTCGGCACCTCGGGCTCGGGGCCGTGCTCGGCGAGCCGGCGCCGCTCGCGCCGGCTCAGGGCGCGCGGGCCGATGTACGACAGCAGGGCGGGCAGCAGCGTCACGGAGGCGGCGACGGTCAGGAGCACGGTCAGCGAGGCGGCGACGGCGACGCCGTTGAGGAAGCTCAGCCGGAGGATCAGCATGCCCAGCAGGGCGATGCAGACGGTGGCACCCGCGAACACCACGGCTCGTCCGGTGGTCGCCACGGCGTCGGCGGCGGCGTCCGCCACGGACAGGCCCCGCTTCAGCCCGCGCCGGTGTCTGGTGACGATGAACAGGGCGTAGTCGATGCCGACGCCGAGTCCGACGAGGGTGCCCAGCATGGGCGCGAAGTCGGCGGCGGTCATGGCGTGGCCGAGGAGCGTGATGGCGGCGTAGGCGGTGCCGACGGAGACCAGTGCGGTGGCGATGGGCAGCAGCGCCGCGGCGACGGACCCGAAGGCCACGAAGAGGACGACCGCGGCCACGGCCACGCCGACGGCCTCGGCGAGGTGGCTGCCGCCGGACTCGGTGAGCGCTATGGCGCCGCCGCCCAGTTCGATCCGGAGCCCGTCGGTCTCGGCGGCCTCGGCGGTGTCGACGACGGCCCGTGCCTGGCCCGGGTCGAGGTGCTGGGAGGCGTCCACGAAGGTGACGGTGGCGTACGCGGTGTCGGCGTTCTCGCTGATCAGGGGCGAGTCGGCGTCGTGGTACGGGTTGCTGACCGCGGCCACCCCGGGCAGGTCCGCGATGCGGTCCAGGGTGCGGGTCATGGCCTGTTCGACGTCGGCCGCGCGGACGGTGCCGGACGTGGTGTGCCAGACGATCGTGTCGCTGTCGCCGCCGAGGTCGGGGAAGCGGGATTCGAGCAGCCGGGAGGCGCGGTCGGAGCCGGTGCCGGGGATGCCGTAGTCGTTGGAGTACGCGGAGCCGGCGACCGTGGCTGCCGTGGCGACGCCGCCGAGGGCGAGCAGCCAGAGCAGGACGGTGACGAGACGACGTTGAACACACCAGCGTGCGAGGGCTGCCACGAACGTGCTCCCAGGGTGTCTGATTGTGGATCTTTGACCGGGAACACCCGTGAAGCGGGGAAGACCGGGAATGGCCGTCCATGGTGTGAACAGACCGCAAAGAACGCATGAGCAATGCGGAATCACTCTTGCAGGCAGAAATGATCCTTTGCGGACTTAGTGTCCTTATTCACAACAACGGCCCTGGGGGAACCCGCCGTGTTCGGCGCGTCCCCCCAGGGCTCGTTGGGTGTACGGGTGTCAGCCTTCGGCCACGCCCAGCTTCTCCAGGATCAGCTCCTTGACGCGGGCCGCGTCCGCCTGGCCCCGGGTCGCCTTCATGACCGCGCCGACCAGGGCGCCGGCCGCGGCCACCTTGCCGCCGCGGATCTTGTCCGCGACGCCCGGGTTGCCGGCGATGGCCTCGTCGACGGCGGCGGTCAGCGCACCCTCGTCGGAGACGACCTTCAGGCCGCGCTTGTCGACGACCTCGTCCGGCGTGCCCTCACCTTCGAGGACGCCCAGGATGACCTGGCGGGCCAGCTTGTCGTTCAGCTCGCCCTTGGTCACCAGCTCGGCGACGCGGGCGACCTGGACCGGCGTGATCGCCAGCTCGTCGAGCGCCTTGCCCGACTCGTTGGCGCTGCGGGCCAGCTCGCCCATCCACCACTTGCGGGCGGAGGCCGCGTCGGCACCGGCGTCGATGGTGGCGACGATCGGGTCCAGGGCTCCGGCGTTGAGGATGGACTGCATGTCGTTGCCGGAGATGCCCCACTCCTCGCGGAGCCGGTTGCGGCGCACCAGCGGCAGCTCGGGCAGCCCGGAGCGGATCTCCTCGACCCACTCGCGGGAGGGAGCGACGGGCACCAGGTCGGGCTCCGGGAAGTACCGGTAGTCCTCGGCCTCCTCCTTCACGCGGCCCGAGGTGGTGGACCCCGTGTCCTCGTGGAAGTGGCGGGTCTCCTGGATGATCGTGCCGCCGTCGTTCAGCACGGCGGCGTGCCGCTGGATCTCGAAGCGGGCGGCGCGCTCGACGGAGCGCAGCGAGTTGACGTTCTTGGTCTCGCTGCGGGTGCCGAACTTCTCCCGGCCGTGCGGGCGCAGCGACAGGTTGACGTCGCAGCGCATCTGGCCCATCTCCATGCGGGCCTCGGACACGCCGAGGGCACGGATGAGTTCGCGCAGCTCACGGACGTACGCCCGGGCGACCTCGGGGGCGCGCTCGCCCGCTCCCTCGATCGGCTTGGTGACGATCTCGATGAGCGGGATGCCGGCCCGGTTGTAGTCGAGCAGGGAGTGCGAGGCGCCGTGGATGCGGCCCGTCGCGCCGCCGACGTGCAGCGACTTGCCGGTGTCCTCCTCCATGTGGGCGCGCTCGATCTGGACGCGGAAGGTCTCCCCGTCCTCCAGCTGCACGTCGAGGTAGCCGTCGAAGGCGATGGGCTCGTCGTACTGGGAGGTCTGGAAGTTCTTCGGCATGTCCGGATAGAAGTAGTTCTTCCGGGCGAAGCGGCACCATTCGGCGATCTCGCAGTTCAGCGCGAGGCCGATCCTGATCGCCGACTCGACGCCGGTCGCGTTGACGGCCGGGAGCGCGCCGGGCATGCCGAGGCAGACGGGGCAGGTCTGGGTGTTGGGGTCGGCACCGAGCGCGGTCGAACAGCCGCAGAACATCTTGGTCTTGGTGCCGAGTTCGACATGGACCTCGAGGCCCATGACGGGGTCGTACGACGCGAGTGCGTCCTCGTACGACACCAGGTCGGTCGTGGTGGTCACGGTGAAACTTCCCTCTCAGCCCAGCAGGACGTCGTCGTCGCCGAGGCGCTTCAGCTCGCGGTAGAGGATGGCGAGGTTGGTGACGACCGCGGCGCCGGTCACGACGGCGTCGAGCAGCCGCAGCGTGTCACTCTCGCCACGCGCCTTCTTGATCTGCTTGTAGACCCCCACGGCGCCGAACGCCGAGGTGGCCATCGAGACGTACAGACCGGACTTGGACTTCTTGAAGCCCTTGGCCTTGGACAGTGCGCTCACAGCGACGGTGCCTCCTCGATCAGCGGGTGGCCCCACTTTTCCACGAAGGCGGCCTCGACGGCGGCGCCGACCTTGTAGAGCCGGTCGTCCTTCATGGCGGGGGCGATGATCTGCAGACCCACCGGCAGGTTGTCCTCGGGCGCGAGGCCGCAGGGCAGCGACATGGCCGCGTTGCCCGCCAGGTTGGTGGGGATGGTGCACAGGTCGGCCAGGTACATCGCCATCGGGTCGTCGGCGCGCTCGCCGATCGCGAAGGCGGTGGTCGGGGTCGTCGGGGAGACGATCACGTCGACCTGCTCGAAGGCCCGCTCGAACTCCTGCTTGATGAGGGTGCGGACCTTCTGGGCGCTGCCGTAGTACGCGTCGTAGTACCCGCTCGACAGGGCGTACGTGCCGAGCATGATGCGGCGCTTGACCTCGGGGCCGAAGCCGGCCTCGCGGGTCAGGGAGGTGACCTCCTCGGCGGAGTGCGTGCCGTCGTCGCCGACGCGCGCGCCGTAGCGCAGGCCGTCGAAGCGGGCGAGGTTGGAGGAGCACTCGGACGGGGCGATCAGGTAGTACGCGGAGAGCGCGAGGTCGAAGGACGGGCAGTCCAGCTCGACGATCTCGGCGCCCAGCGACTTCAGCAGCTCGACGGACTCGTCGAAGCGCTGGACGACACCGGCCTGGTAGCCCTCGCCGCGGAACTGCTTGACGACGCCGACGCGCATGCCGTCGACGCTGCCGTTACGGGCGGCCTCGACGACCGCGGGGACGGGGGCGTCGATGGAGGTGGAGTCCATCGGGTCGTGCCCGGCGATCACCTCGTGCAGCAGGGCCGCGTCCAGGACCGTGCGGGCGCAGGGGCCGCCCTGGTCGAGGGAGGAGGAGAAGGCCACCATGCCGTAGCGGGAGACGCCGCCGTACGTCGGCTTGACGCCGACCGTGCCGGTGACGGACGCCGGCTGGCGGATGGAACCGCCGGTGTCGGTACCGATGGCGAGCGGCGCCTGGAAGGCGGCGAGGGCCGCGGAGGAACCGCCGCCGGAGCCGCCGGGGATCTTGGTCAGGTCCCAGGGGTTGCCGGTCGGGCCGTAGGCGCTGTTCTCGGTGGAGGACCCCATGGCGAACTCGTCCATGTTGGTCTTGCCGAGGATGACGACGTCGGCGGCCTTGAGGCGCTTGGTGACGGTCGCGTCGTACGGCGGGATCCAGCCCTCGAGGATCTTGGAGCCGACGGTGGTGGGGATGCCCTCGGTGGTGAAGATGTCCTTGAGCGCGAGGGGGACGCCGGCCAGCGGGCCGAGCTTCTCCCCGCGCTCGCGCTTCTCGTCGACGGCGCGGGCCTGGGCCAGCGCGCCCTCGCGGTCCACGTGCAGGAAGGCGTGCACCTTCTCGTCGACGGCCTCGATGCGGGCCAGGTGGGCCTCGGTGACCTGGACGGCGGTCAGCTCGCCGGAGGCGATCTTCGCGGCGATCTCGGCCGCGGTGAGCTTGATGATGTCGCTCATGGCTTACTCCTCCCCCAGGATCTGCGGCACCTTGAAACGCTGCTGCTCCTGGGCCGGGGCGCCGGAGAGCGCCTGCTCGGGCGTGAGCGACGGACGGACCTCGTCCGGCCGCATGACGTTCGTCAGCGGGAGCGGGTGCGAGGTCGGCGGTACGTCTTGGTCGGCGACCTCGCTGACGCGGGCGACCGCGCCGATGATGTCGTCCAGCTGTCCCGCGAAGTGCTCGAGCTCTTCGGGCTTCAGCTCCAGACGCGCCAGCCGGGCGAGGTGGGCGACCTCCTCGCGCGTGATGCCAGGCATGCAGCGTTCCTCTGGGTGAGTGTGTGGTCGGGGCACTTCGGCCGGGACAAGTCGCTTGTCCCCGTCGATTCGGCCCAATCGGTTTGGCCCAATCCTATGGGGCCGGGCCCCGTGGCCGTTAAACGGTTTCCCCCGGGGCGCCTCACCCGCGCCGCGCGTCCCAGGCCGCACTGCTCAGGAAGTGATTGTCGTACAGCTCCTGGACCTCCAGCAGGCTCTCCCGGGTGGCCTCGCCGAGGGCGATGCGCTGGAGGTGGCGGAAGTACTCGAAGCGTTCGACGCCCGGGGTGAGGACGATGAGCAGGTCGGCGTCGGCGCCCGGCACGGCGGCGAAGGCGTGCGGCTTGCCGGGCGGGACGACGATCAGGTCGCCGGGCCCCGCGGTGACGACCTCGTCGCCGGAGAGGACGTCGGCGGCGCCGTCGATCAGGAAGAACATCTCGGCGGAGTTGTCGTGCCAGTGCGGCTTGGCGCCGTCCGCGCCCGCGGTGAGGGTGACGCGCTGGGTGGACAGGGCGCCGCCGGTGGAGCTGCTGTCGGCCAGCAGGCGCACGGTGGTGGGCGCGCGGCCGACGACCTCGGCCTCGGCCTCGCGGACGACCACGGACTCGTCGAACTTCGGAACGAACAGCGACATTCTCGAACCCCCTGAAGACGATTGGGCGCGCTCAGAGCGCGAAGAGCAGTCCGGCACTGATCAGGACAACGATCGCGGTGGCGAAGTGGATCCCGAAGGCCACCGCCTTCGTACCCCCGTGGCGCAGCACTATGAGCGTGTCGGCGAGCGGGACGAGGGCGACGCAGAGCATGAACCACGCCTCGGGGCGGGCACCGGCGAAGGCCAGCAGCGCCAGCCCCACCACACCGAGCGTGCCGTCCCTGACGCCCTTGATCGTCAGGTAGGCGGCGGCGTCACCGCCGGCGTCGGCCGCCACGCCGTAGCCGGTGGCGGCGGAGGCGGGCTGGAACAGGAAGCGGTACCCCAGGAACAGGCAGAACAGGTTGAGCACGACGGCCAGGGTGTATGCGGTGACGGTCACGGCTTCTCCTTGCTAGCAGCGCTAGGGACAAGAGTGACGCTAACAGAACGACGACAGGATGGCTAGCGTTGCTAGAATCGGGTTGCGACGGTCCACCCGCGCCGGGAGCGCGGTCGGGGTACGGGCTGGTACGGGCTGCGAGGAGCTGCCGGTCGGCCCTGCGGGCGGCTGGGGGCGCGCACGGGATACCGCCGGCGCCCGGCTCACGCGCGCCCGCACGCCGCGGCGGCGTGCGGGGCGGGTCGGGTGGCGCGGTCGTTGCGGTCAGGTCACTCGTCGCTCGCCGCCGCGGGCAGGGCGGCGGCGGCCCGGACCCAGCCGCGGGAGCCTCTGGCGAGCAGCCAGGCGGTGGTCTCCTCCGGCGGCATCGCGGCCGCGACCAGCCAGCCCTGTACGGCGTCGCAGCCGAGGTCCCGCAGGCGCTCCCAGGTCTCGTCGTCCTCCACGCCCTCGGCGACGACCAGCAGGCCGAGCGAGTGGGCGAGGTCGACGGTGCAGCGCACGATCTCGGCGTCCTCGTTGTCGATGGCCAGCCGGGCCACGAAGGAGCGGTCGATCTTCAGCTCGCTGACGGGCAGCCTGCGCAGGTGGACGAGGGAGGAGTAACCGGTGCCGAAGTCGTCCAGGGACATCTTGACGCCGTGTCCGGTCAGCGCGTTGAGGGTGTCGGCCGCGCGCTGCGGGTCCTCCAGGAGGACGTGCTCCGTGATCTCGAGTTGGAGCGCTCCCGCGGGCACTCCGTGCCGGGCGAGCCGGGCGGCCACCGAGCCCGCGAAGCCGGGGGTGTGGACGTCGCGCGGGGAGACGTTGACCGCGACCGGCACGAACAGCCCCTGGGCGCGCCACCGGGCGACCTGGCCGAGCGCCGTCTCCAGTACGTACTCGGTGAGGTGGGGCATCAGCCCGGAGGACTCGGCGATCGCTATGAACTCGTCCGGCGGCACCTTGCCCCGCTCGGGGTGCACCCAGCGCACCAGGGCCTCCAGGCCCGCGACCTGGCCGTCGAAGCGGACCTTGGGCTGGTAGTGCAGCTGGACCTCGTGGGCGTCCAGGGCCCGGCGCAGGTCGCCGAGGAGGCCGAGCCGGTCCGGGGTGTTGGAGTCCCGCTTGGACTCGTAGACCTCCACGCCGGTGCGGTCCCGCTTCGCCTGGTACATCGCCACGTCGGCGCGGCGCAGCAGTCCCTCGGCGTCCAGCGCGTGGTCGGGGAAGACGGCGACGCCCGCGCTGGCCTCCAGGACCAGGGTGAGCCCGTCCAGGTCCATGGGGGAACTGAGGGCGCCCACCAGGCTCCGGGCGATCCGGGTCGCCGACGTGGTGGAGTCGGCGACGGGCAGTAAGACGGCGAACTCGTCACCGCCGAGCCGCGCGGCCTCCGCCCCGCGCGGCAGGGCCTGCCGCAGCCGGTCGGCGGTCTGCAGCAGCAGCCGGTCGCCGGCGAGGTGCCCGAGTGTGTCGTTGACCGACCGGAAACGGTCGAGGTCGATCAGCATCAGGGCGGCGCGGGCGCCGATGCGCTCGGCGTCGTCCAGCGCGGTCCAGGTGCGCTCCAGGAGCCACTGCCGGTTGGGCAGGCCGGTGAGCGGGTCGCGCAACTGCTCCTCGGCGCGGGCGCGGGCGATCCACAGCGTGGAGTCGAGGGCGATGAGCGGGATGGCGAACAGCGGCAGAAGCAGCGGCTTGGCGACGGCGACGACGCAGACCAGCGGGGCGATGCCGAGCAGCGCGACCGCGACCAGTCCCTGTCTGACCAGGGCGGTGCGGGCGACGGTGGGCAGACCGGGGCGCGGGGTCTGGAGGTACCACAGCAGGGCCCGGGTGACGGCGAGGTAGGCGACGGCGACGAGCGCCACCTTGGGGGCCGCGTACACCCCCCAGGTGGCCGGGTCCCAGGGGTGCTCCACGGACGGTACGGAGCCGCAGACGCCGAGGACCAGGGCACCCGCGGCGATGCCGAGGATGTCCACCGCGCCGTGCAGGACACCCTGCCGCCAGCGGCCCCGCCGGGCTATCCCGACCAGGACGACGACGGTGAGGCTGACCATGCCGGCCGGGACCCAGCCGTACAGCAGCAGGACGGCGAGGGTGAGGGCGGCGCCCGAGCCGGTGCCGCCCCACCAGCGGGAGCGGCCGAGCATGACCAGGTGGCCGACGACGATGCCGGCCAGCACGGCCAGGGACCAGCCGACGGTGCCGGACGGGAAGAGGGCGTGTCCGTCGCTGAACGCCCGGTAGAAACCGGCGCCCAGGACGAAGGCGGCGGTCGCGACGACGGCCGCGGGCAACGCGGGCCAGGACAGGTGCCGTTCGCCGTCCGGATCGGCGAGGCCGTGGGGGTGTCCTTGCGGGTGGCCGTGGGGGTGGCCGACGGCCTGCGGCACGCGGGTGCCCGTCGCGGAAGGCGGGGCGCCACCATCGCGTTGCCCGAGCCACCGGCTCACGTGCCACGCGCCCGCCATGCGACGCAGGCGCAGCCGTGAGCCCGCGGCGGCGCTCTCGGTCGGTTCCATTCCCGTCCCTCTCACAGCCGGCGGTGCCCACGCCACGCGGCCCCCGCCTCGACCACCTTCAACGGCTCCGCGTCGGAGACCCCTCCCCCTGTCACTCGGGGCAGGGGGGTGCCCCGACCGCAGCTGGGCACGGCGGGCGCACACCTCAACAGTAGGCCGCGGAAGGCTTCCAGGGGCACTGGTCGTCGACGGTTGCCCGAATGCCACCCGGCCACCCGTATGCATCTGATATGCGCCGATCGGGTGGCCTTCAACCGCTATTCCTCAGCCGAAAGCGCGACATCCGCCGCCGCTTCGGGTCCTTGTTCGAGCAGAACGGCGAAACCGTCCTCGTTCAGAACCGGCACCTTCAGCTGCATCGCCTTGTCGTACTTCGAACCGGGGTTGTCACCGACCACGACGAACGACGTCTTCTTGGACACCGATCCGGTCACTTTCGCGCCCCGGCTCTGGAGGGCTTCCTTGGCGCCGTCCCGGGTGAAGTTCTCCAGGGTGCCGGTGACGACGACGGTGAGTCCTTCGAGCGGGCGCGGACCTTCGTCCTCCCCCGTCGAGCGGTCCTCCAACGGGACCCCGGCCGCCTTCCACTTGCGCACGATCTCGCGGTGCCAGTCCACCGCGAACCACTCCTTGACGGCGGTGGCGATGGTGCCACCCACGCCGTCCGTGCTCGCCAGCTCCTCCTCGGTGGCCTGCTCGATGCGGTCGATGGAGCGGAACTCGCGGGCGAGGGCCTGGGCGGCGACCGGCCCGACGTACCGGATGGAGAGGCCGTTGATGAACCGGGCCAGCGGGCGGGCCTTGGCCTCCTCGATGTGCTGGAGCAGCGCGAGGGTGTTCTTCTTCGGCTCGCCCGCCTTGTTGGCGAAGACCATGGCGGTCTTCTCCTCGCCGGTCTCCGGGTCGCGCTTGGGCAGCCCGCTGTCCGGGTCGAGGACGTACGCCTTGATGGGCAGCAGCTTCTCGACGGTGAGGTCGAAGAGGTCGCCCTCGTCCACCAGCGGCGGCTCGGCCGGCTCCAGCGGCCCGGTCAGCGCGGCCGCCACGACCCCGCCGAAGTGCTCGATGTCCAGGCACTCCCGGCCCGCGAGGTAGGCGACCCGCTCGCGCAACTGGGCGGGGCAGGCGCGGGCGTTGGGGCAGCGGAGGTCGATGTCGCCCTCCTTCATCGCCTTCAGCGGCGTCCCGCACTCGGGGCACTCGGCCGGCATCACGAACTCCCGCTCGCTGCCGTCCCTCAGGTCGGCGACCGGACCGAGGATCTCCGGGATCACGTCACCGGCCTTGCGCAGCACCACGGTGTCGCCGATGAGCACGCCCTTGGCCTTGACGACCTCCTGGTTGTGCAGGGTGGCGAACTCCACCTCGCTGCCGGCCACCGTGACCGGCTCGACCTGCGCGTACGGCGTGACGCGGCCGGTGCGCCCGACGCCCACCTTGATGTCGAGGAGCTTGGTGTTGACCTCCTCCGGCGCGTACTTGTAGGCGATGGCCCAGCGGGGCGCGCGGGCGGTGGAGCCGAGCCGCCCCTGGAGGCGGATCTCGTCGAGCTTGACGACGACGCCGTCGATCTCGTGCGCGACGGAGTGCCGGTTCTCGCCGTAGTACGCGATGAACTCGCGTACGCCGTCCAGGCCGTCGACCACCCGGTTGTGCGGGGAGGTGGGCAGGCCCCAGGTCTTCAGCAGGTCGTACGCCTGTGAGAGGCGGGTCAGACCCGCGTAGCCCTCGAGGATGCCGATGCCGTGGACCACCATGTGCAGCGGACGGGAGGCGGTGACGCGCGGGTCCTTCTGGCGCAGCGAACCGGCCGCGGCGTTGCGCGCGTTGGCGAAGGGCTTGTCCCCCGCCTCGTTCAACCGGGCGTTGAGCTCCTGGAACTTCTCCATCGGGAAGTAGACCTCGCCGCGGATCTCCACCAGGTCGGGGACCTCGTCGCCGGCCAGGCGCTCGGGGATCTCGGCGATGGTGCGGACGTTGGGCGTGATGTCCTCGCCGGTGCGGCCGTCGCCGCGGGTGGCGGCGCGGACGAGGCGCCCGTGCTCGTAGGTGAGGTTGACGGCGAGTCCGTCGACCTTCAGCTCGCACAGGAAGTGGTACTCCTGCTCGCCCAGCTCCCGGGCGATGCGGTCGAACCAGGCGGCCAGCTCGTCGTCGTTGAAGGTGTTGTCCAGGGAGAGCATCCGCGTGGGGTGCTGCACGGCCGTGAACTCGGTCGCGTAGGCGCCGGCGACCTTCTGGGTCGGGGACTCGGGGGTGCGCAGCTCCGGGTGCCGCTCCTCCAGCTCCTCCAGGGTGCGCAGCAGCCGGTCGAACTCGGCGTCGCTGACGACGGGCGCGTCGTTCACGTAGTACCGGAAGCGGTGCTCCTCGATCTGCTCGGCGAGCTGCGCGTGCCGCTCCCGCGCCTCGGCGGGCACGCTCGTCGTCTCCGCCTGCTTGTCGCCCTGCTTGTCGCCGGCCACCGTATGTCCTCCCGTTACTCTGGGTTGTCCGCGAGAGATCTTGCCGCCCGGACGCAGTGGGCGAGCGCGCGCCGGGCGTAGTCCGGGGAGGCACCCGCGAGTCCGCACGCCGGAGTGACGGTGACCGCCTCCGCGAGCAGCTCCGGACGCAGCCCCAGCCTGCGCCACAGCGTTCTGACACCGGAAACGCTACCGGCAGGGTCTGACAATGCGGTGTCCGTGCCCGGCACGACACCGGTGAAGAGCCGGGTGCCGCCCTCGACGGCCTCGCCGATCGCGTCGTCGTCACGCTCGGTGAGGAGCGCGAAGTCGAAGGAGACGCCCGCGACGCCCGCCCGGCGCAGCAGGGCGAACGGCACGTCCGGCGCGCAGGAGTGGACCACGACGGGGCCTCCGTCGTGCACCCCGGCGACCTCGCGGAGGGATGCCTCCACGACCTGGCGGTCGACGGCGCGGTGGGTGCGGTAGCCGCTGGCGGTGCGCACCTGGCCGCGCAGGACGGCGGTGAGGGACGGCTCGTCGAGCTGGAGGACGGGGCGGGCTCCCGGGACGCGGCGCCGGATCTCCGCCAGGTGCAGGCGCAGGCCCTCGGCGAGCGAGGCGGCGAGGTCGCGGCAGGCGCCGGGGTCGGAGAGGACCGCCTCGCCGCCCCGGAGTTCCAGGGCGGCGGCGAGGGTCCACGGGCCGACGGCCTGGACCTTGAGCGGGCCCTCGTAGCCCTGGGTGAACTCCTCCAGGGCGTCGAGGTCCTCCCCGAGCCAGGCCCGGGCGCGTTTGGTGTCCCGGCCCGGACGGTCGCCGAGCCGCCAGCCGCTGGGCTCCACGCGCGCGTACAGCTCGACGAGCATCCCGGCGGTGCGGCCGATCATGTCGGCGCCGGGGCCGCGGGCGGGCAGCTCGGGGAGGAAGGGGAAGTCCTCGAAGCTGCCGGTGGCGGTTTTGGCGGCCTCTCGGGCGTCGTGGCCCGGGAGGCTGCCGATGCCGGTGGCGGGGGCGAAGGTGTCGTTCACGGGGCAAGCGTACGCAGGGGCTCGGGGCTTGATTCCGCCCCCGCCGCCCCCGCCGGCAGGGCGCTCACCTTCCGGGGCGCACCGTCAGGTCGT
Organism: Streptomyces rubrogriseus; assembly: GCF_027947575.1. Lineage (NCBI taxonomy): Bacteria > Bacillati > Actinomycetota > Actinomycetes > Kitasatosporales > Streptomycetaceae > Streptomyces > Streptomyces rubrogriseus. Next base: position 6,808,105 of record NZ_CP116256.1, read on the forward strand.
TGACCTCCGCGTCCCTCGGGAGGTCCAGGGCCATCAGGATCGTGGTGGCGACGGACTCGGGGTCGATCCACTTCGCGGGGTCGTACTCCTTGCCCTCCTGCTGGTGGACCTTGGCCTGCATGGGGCTGGCGGTGCGGCCGGGGTAGACCGAGGTGACGCGGACGCCGTTGGCGTGCTCCTCCTGGCGCAGGGCGTCGGCGAGCGCCTTCAGGCCGTGCTTGGAGGCGCCGTACGCGGCCCAGCCGGCGTGGGCGTTGAGCCCGGAGCCGGAGTTGACGAAGATCACCTGGCCCTGCGCGACGCGGAGCTGTGGCAGCAGGAGGCGGGTCAGCTCGGCGGGGGCGACCAGGTTGACGTTGAGCTGGTTGGTCCAGGTCTTCGGGGTGAGGTCGCCGACCGGGCCGAGGTCGACGACCCCGGCGATGTGCAGCAGCGAGTCCACCCGGTCGGGCAGGCTCTGGTGGGAGAGGGCCCAGGACAGCTTGCCGGGGTCGGACAGATCGCCGACCAGGGTCTTCGCACCGGGGAGCGCGGCGGCCAGTTCCTTGGCGCGGCCCGCGTCGCGCGCGTGCAGCACGACCTCGTCACCGCGTTCGTGCAGGCGGCGGGCGACGGCCGCGCCGATGCCGGAGCCCGCTCCGGTGATCACATGTGTAGCCATGCCCGCCATGCTCGCACCACCGGCGTCCTACTCGATGCCCTGGCTCTCCTCCAGATAGGCGAGCGCGCCCACCGGCTCCTCGGCGAAGAAGACCAGCTCGGTGAGGGGTCGGGGCAGGAAGCCCTCGTCCTCCATGCGGCGGAACTGCTCCTTGAGGCCGTCGTAGAAGCCCGCGGTGTTGAGCAGGACGACCGGCATGTCGGTGTGCCCGTGCTTCTTCAGCTCCAGGATCTCGGTGGCCTCGTCGAGCGTGCCGGTGCCGCCCACCATGATGACCACGGCGTCGGCCTTCTCCAGCAGCAGCCGCTTGCGCTCGGCCAGGTCCTTCGCGATCACCATCTCGTCGGCGCCCTCGCGGGCCTTGGCCGCCAGGAAGTCCACCGAGACCCCGAGCAGCCGTCCGCCGGACTCCTGCACGCCGTCGGCGACCACCTTCATCAGACCGACGTCGGAGCCGCCCCAGACGAGGGTGTGCCCGCCCTTGCCGAGCAGCTCGGCGAACTCCTTCGCGGGGCGCGTGTAGCGCTCGTCGAGGTCGGCGGCGGAGAGGAAGACGCAGATGTTCATGGCCTCCACCGTACGGCCCGGTCCGGAGGGGAAGAACCCGGCCTGCGGAGACGCTGTAGTACGTGACGCAGACCACTGCCACCAGGAGGACGACCGTGACCAAGGGACTCAAGGGACACGTCATCACCGTCGAGCCGAGCGACCGGCACGTGCGCGTGGTGCACGACGGGCAGGTACTGGCGGAGAGCGACGGGGCGTTGGTGCTGCACGAGACGGGCTGTCCCGACCGGTACTACATCCCGCCCCGGGACGTACGCCTGGATCTGCTGTCCCCGTCCGACACGCACACGCACTGCCCCTTCAAGGGCGACGCGTCCTACTGGTCGCTGCCCGGCGCGGCGGACCTGGTGTGGGCGTACCCGGATCCGAAGCCGGAGGTCGCGGAGATCAGGGACCACCTCTGTTTCTACGAAGTCGAGGTGTCCTGAGCGATGAAACACCTGCCGTAGGGCAGTCTGCACAGGCATGGAGATGACGACTGTTTCGCGTGACGGCACCCGCATCGCCTACGAACGCTCCGGGCGCGGACCGGCGGTCGTGCTCGTCAGCGGCGCCATGTCGACCGGCGCCACGATGGCGCCGCTGGCCGCCGAGCTGTCGGGCCGCTTCGACGTCACCGTGTACGACCGCCGGGGGCGCGGCGAGAGCGGCGACACCGCGCCCTACGCGGTGGAACGCGAGATCGAGGACCTGGCGGCGCTGATCGAGGTTCTGGGCGGCGAGGCGTCGTTGTACGGGATGTCGTCGGGCGGCGCGCTGGTGCTCCGGGCGGCGGCGAGCGGTCTGCCGGTGCGCCGGGTCGCCGTGTACGAGGTGCCGTACGCCATGGACGACGCCGCCGCGCGGGCCGCGGCCCAGTACACCGGGCGGCTGACCGAGGCCCTGGGGCAGGGGCGGCGCGGGGACGCGGTGGAGCTGTTCCTCCGCCACACGGGGCTGGGCGAGGAGATGATCCGGGGTGCCCGGCAGTCCCCCATGTGGGCCGGGATGGAGTCGGTGGCGCCGAGCCTCGCGTACGACGACGCCGTGCTGGGCGACAGCCGGGTGCCCCGCTCCGAGATCGCCGCGATCACCGTGCCGCTGCTGGTCCTCGCGGGCGGCGCGAGCGACGCGTGGTGGCACGAGGCGGCCCGGACGATCGCGGAGGCGGCTCCCGAGGGCAGCTACGGCACCGTGGAGCGGCAGACCCACATGGTGGAGCCGGGCGTACTGGCGCCGGTGCTGACGGAGTTCCTCGCGGGCTGAACCGGCGCCGTCGAGGTCGCCCTCGTGGGTCCGGGCGGACGGCTCAGGCGGCTCCGGCCGTCGCGCGCGTGGTGGACGCGATGGTCGCCGAGCCCACCACGCGGGTGCCGTCGTACAGCACGATCGCCTGGCCGGGGGCGACGCCGCGGACCGGCTCGGTGAAGGTGACCTCCAGGGTGCCGTCGACGAGTTCGGCGCGGACCTCGGTCTCGCCGCCGTGGGCGCGGAGCTGGGCGGTGTAGGTGCCGGGGCCGGTGGGGGCGGCGCCGCACCAGCGGGGCTTGATCGCGCGGAGGGCGTCGACGTCGAGGGCCTCGGCCGGGCCGACCGTGACGGTGTTGTTCACCGGGGAGATGTCCAGGACGTAGCGCGGCTTGCCGTCGGGCGCCGGGGTGCCGATCCGGAGGCCCTTGCGCTGGCCGATGGTGTAGCCGTAGGCGCCCTCGTGGGTGCCGAGCCGGTTGCCCGCCTCGTCGACGATGTCACCCTCCGCCCTGCCCAGGCGGTTGGCGAGGAAGCCCTGGGTGTCGCCGTCGGCGATGAAGCAGATGTCGTGCGAGTCGGGCTTCTTGGCCACCGCGAGGCCCCGGCGCTCGGCCTCCGCGCGGATCTCGTCCTTGGTGGTGACCGTGTCGCCGAGCGGGAACATGGCGTGGGCGAGCTGCCGGTCGTCGAGCACCCCGAGGACGTAGCTCTGGTCCTTGGCCATGTCGGAGGCGCGGTGCAGCTCGCGGACGCCGTCCTCGCGCAGGATCACCTGGGCGTAGTGGCCGGTGCAGACGGCGTCGAAGCCGAGCGCGAGGGCCTTGTCCAGGAGGGCCGCGAACTTGATCTTCTCGTTGCAGCGCAGGCACGGGTTGGGGGTGCGCCCCGCCTCGTACTCGGCGACGAAGTCCTCGACCACGTCCTCCCGGAAGCGGTCGGCGAGGTCCCACACGTAGAACGGGATGCCGATGACGTCGGCGGCGCGGCGGGCGTCCCGTGAGTCCTCGATGGTGCAACAGCCGCGGGCGCCCGTGCGGAAGGACTGCGGGTTGGCGGAGAGCGCCAGGTGGACGCCGGTCACGTCGTGCCCCGCCTCGGCCGCGCGGGCGGCGGCGACGGCGGAGTCGACTCCGCCCGACATGGCGGCGAGGACGCGGAGGGGACGGGTGCGCTGCGGGGTCTCAGTCATAACTCCACCAGAGTACGGGGGAAGCGGGAACCGGAGCGCGCGAGTATGCGTTGAAGATCGCATGGGGGCGAAGCAGGGATCCACGAGCGGGTCCACACCGGGCGGGCCGGCCGGCGGCGGGTCCGCGGACGGCGACCGCCGCATCGGCCGCCGGGCGCTGATCGTCGGCGGGGCGGCGGCGGCCGTGGGGACCGGTGTGCTGGCCCGCGACGAGCTGTCCCGGCTGTGGTGGCGGATACCGGGCGTCGAGCGGCCCCGCGAGGACGGCGTGGTCGACTACGCGGGCGCGCGCTGGGTGGCGGCGTCGGACGCGAACTGGCGGCGGGCGGACCGGCCGGACGACTTCGGCATCGACATGGTGATCGTCCATGTCACCCAGGGCAGCTTCGACAGCGCGGTGCGGGCCTTCCAGGACCCGGGGCACAAGGCGGCCGCGCACTACATCGTCGGGCAGGACGGGCGGGTCACCCAGATGATCCGCGAGCTGGACGTGGCCTACCACGCGGGCAACCGCGACTACAACGAACGCAGTGTCGGCATCGAGCACGAGGGCTTCGTGGACCGCCCGCAGGACTTCACCGACGCGATGTACGCCGCCTCCGCGCGGCTGACGGCGGGGATCTGCGCGCGGTACGACATACCCGTGGACCGCAAGCACATCCTGGGCCACGTGGAGGTGCCGGGCACCGACCACACCGACCCGGGGCCGCACTGGGACTGGGACCGGTATCTGAAGCTCGTGCGGCGCGCGGCCACGAGCACGCCGTCGAAGCCGCCGACCAAGGCCTGAGCCCCCGGCAGGCCCGGCCCTCGGCAGGGCGGCCCGGTCTTACGACAGCCCCGCCGCCCGGGCGCGTTCCACCGCCGGACCGATCGCCTTGGCGACCGCCTCCACGTCGGCCTCGGTCGAGGTGTGCCCCAGGGAGAAGCGCAGGGTGCCGCGGGCCAGGTCGGGGTCGGTTCCGGCGGCCAGCAGGACGTGGCTGGGCTGGGCGACGCCCGCGGTGCAGGCGGAGCCGGTGGAGCACTCGATGCCCTGGGCGTCGAGCAGCAGGAGGAGGGAGTCGCCCTCGCAGCCCGGGAAGGTGAAGTGGGCGTTGGCCGGCAGGCGTCCCCCGGGTGACGGGTCGCCGCCGAGGATCGCGTCCGGGACGGCCGCACGGACGGCGTCGACCAGGTGGTCGCGCAGGGCGCCGATCTCGCGGGCGAACCACTCGCGCCGCTCGGCGGCGAGGCGCCCGGCGACCGCGAAGGAGGCGACGGCGGGGACGTCGAGGGTGCCGGAGCGCACGTGGCGTTCCTGGCCGCCGCCGTGCAGGACGGGGACCGGGGTGTACTCCCGGCCGAGCAGCAGCGCGCCGATGCCGTAGGGGCCGCCGATCTTGTGGCCGGAAACGGTCATGGCGGCGAGCCCTGAGTCGGCGAAGCCGATCGGGAGCTGACCGAAGGCCTGGACCGCGTCGGCGTGCAGCGGCACGTCGAACTCGGTGGCCACGTCGGCGAGTTCCCGGACCGGCATGACGGTGCCGATCTCGTTGTTGGCCCACATGACGGTGGCGAGGGCGACGTCCCCGGGGTCGCGGGCGATGGCCTCGCGGAGCGCCTCGGGGTGGACCCGGCCCTGGGCGTCGACCGGCAGGTACTCGACGGTGGCGCCCTCGTGCTCGCCGAGCCAGTGGACGGCGTCGAGGACCGCGTGGTGCTCGACGGGGCTGGCCAGGACCCGGGTGCGGGCCGGGTCGGCGTCGCGTCGGGCCCAGTACAGGCCCTTGACGGCGAGGTTGTCGGCCTCGGTGCCGCCGGAGGTGAGGACCACCTCGCTGGGGCGGGCGCCGAGCGCCTCGGCGAGGGTCTCGCGGGCCTCCTCGACGGTGCGCCGCGCCCGGCGGCCGGACGCGTGCAGGGAGGAGGCGTTGCCGGTGGCGCTCAGGTGCGCGGTGAGCGCCTCGACCGCCTCGGGAAGCATCGGGGTGGTCGCGGCGTGGTCGAGGTAAGCCATGGTGCGGCCGATTCTACGGGGCGGTTCCGCCCGGTCTCAGACCAAGGTTGGCCTCGTCGGGCAGCGGCCGGGACGAGACGGTGAGGTGGTTCACAGGCTCCAGGACATGGTGCTGTCGGCGGCCATGAAGGCGACCAGGACCAGCAGGTCGGCGACGCCCAGGGCGAGACCGAGGAGGGCCCGGCCGCGGCGGGCGGTGCCGCGCCACAGGGCGATGCCGGCCAGGGCGATGGCGACCGGGCCGAGGAAGACGTTGAGGACCAGCAGTCCGAGGAGTCCGAGGACGAAGGAGGCGACGGCCATGCCGTCGGTGTCGTGGATGCCGGTACGACGGGTGGTGCGGGGGCTCTCGGTGGTGCGGTCGGCCGGTGCGGTGAGCTGCATGGTGTTCTCCCTGCCGTGCGTCGGTGGAGGTGGGTCAGTGGGCGGAGGTGCTCCGCCGGCGGCCGTGCCGCTCACGGACCGCGAAGATGCCGAGCCAGAGGGCGATGACCAGGCCGGCCGCGACGGAGACGGTCAGCGGTGCGTGGGCGACGGCGCCCAGGACCACTCCGAGGAGCAGAAGTGCGACGACGAGAAACAGCATGGAACGGGTCCCCCAACCTTGTGCGGACGCTTCGGTGAACGGTTGTGGTTACAGTTGTTCACTGACTTCCCAGTCTAGCGCGCCGTACTGCTTTTCAATTCCGGAGAACAGTTGTTAACTGCATGGCATGAGTCACACGCCCGGCGTTCGGCAGGCGCAGAAGCAGAAGACCCGGCAGGCGCTCCTGGACGCGGCGCTCGGCCTGCTGGAGGAGCAGAGCCTGAGCAGCCTGGGGCTGCGCGAGGTCACCCGTGCCGTGGGGGTCGCTCCGACCGCCTTCTACCGGCACTTCCAGTCCACGGCGGATCTCGGCGTGGCGCTGGTCGAGGAGGCGCTGGGCAGCCTGCACCCGATGATCCGGACCACCATGTCACCGGCCGAGGACGACGACGAACGCATCGCCCGCGCGGTCGAGTTGATCGCCGGTCATGTGGCCGCACACCCGGCCCACGTCCGTTTCGTCGCGCGGGAGCGGCACGGCGGCGTGCAGCCGGTGCGCCGGGCGATACGCGAGCAGTTGGCGCGGTTCGCCGAGGAGGTGCGGGCCGAGCTGGCCACGGACGCGTCGGCGGCGGGCTGGAGCGAGACCGACCTGCGCATGCTGGCGGGCCTCTACGTCGACCAGATGCTGATCACGGCCTCCCTCTTCCTGGAGACTCTGGACGCCCCGGAAGAGGAGCGCCGCCGGGCCGTCGAGACGGCACGGCGGCAACTGCGGCTGATCAGCGTCGGCCGCAGGCACTGGCTGGACTGAGTACTGGCTGGACCGAGTACTGGCTGGACTGAGTGCTGGCTGGACTGCCGAGTACTGGCCGGCCCGAGGAGCCGCCGGGTCAGCCGAGCCGGACCCGGGCCAGCTGGCGGGACTGGGCGACCAGGCGGTCGGCGCTGTCCCAGACCTCGGCGTCCTCCTCCAGGAAGCCGCCGGCGAGGTTGCGGGTGGTGATGGAGACCCGCAGCGGGCCCGGCGCGGGGCGGCACCGCACGTGCGCGGTCAGCTCGACCGTCGGCACCCAGCCCTTGAGACCCAGCTCGAAGGCGGTCGGCGGCAGCGCGTCCACCGCGAGGAGCAGCGACAGCGGGTCGGCGTCGCGGCCGTCGGCGAGGCCGAACCAGGCCCGCATCTCCCCGCGGCCCGAGGGCTGCCCCAGCGCCCAGCCCAGGGTGGCGGGGTCCAGTTTGAGCATCAGCCGGTCGGCGATGGCCGAGCTGCCCTCGACCGGGGCGGGGCCGTCCTCCGGGCCGAAGCACTGGTCCATCGACGGCATCGCGGGCGGCTTCGCCGAGGTGCGGACGTCGTCCGGCAGTGCGTCGAGGTCGCCGTAGGTGGCGAGGACGCGGATGCGCTCGACCTCGTTGCCCTCGTCGTCGTACTGGAGGAGGGAGGCCTGGCCGGTGGAGAGGGAGCGCCCCGTGCGGACGGTCTCGGTGCGCACGACCGCCGGGCCCGGCTGGGAGGCGGTGAGGTAGTGCGCCGAGATGGTGAAGGGGTCGGGGTGCGGGAGCGCGTCGCCGAGGGCCCGGCCCAGGACGGCCAGCAGATAGCCGCCGTTGACGGCGTTGATGATCGTCCAGCCGGCCGACAGGTCGATGTCGTAGACGCCGGGGGCGCGTCGGGTGACGGCGGTGTCCCGGTCGAACTCGCTGTCGCCGATGGTGGCCCGTACGGCCGCTGCGGAGGCTGCTTCTGGCATGACTGCACGGTACAACAGGGCGCTACTAAGCGGTAGCTTTCTCTTCGTCGCGCTCCCGCGCCCGCAGATACGTCTCCAGCTCCGCCGCCCCGGCCACCATCGCCCGGCCACGGGCCGACACCCGGTCGTGCCACTCGCGCAGGGCGGCCTCCAACGGCTCCACTCCCCCGGCCGAACGCACCTGGGCGATCACGGACGCGATCCGCTCCAGCGGGTAGCCGCCGCGCCTGAGCTGGTGGGCGAGGCGGGCGTCCCGGACGTCGGCCTCGTCGTAGCGGCGGTACCCGGTCACCGGGTCGCGCCGTGGGCGCACCAGGCCGGCCCGCTCCCACTTGCGCAGGGTCGCGGGCCGGATCCCCAGTTCCGCCGCGAGCGCCCCGACGAACCCACCCGTCGGTCCCGGCGGACCCTCGGGGGGCTCGGGCACCAGGTCCCGCAGCGCACCCGTCACGGCCTCCAGCGTCCGCCGGTCGTCGAGCAACTGGGCGTGGCTCTCGTCGATCAGCCGGAACGCCTCGTCGAGCGCACCCTCGTCCACTCTTCGCATCACCGCGGCCGCCGTCCCGTGGCCGTGGCCCGCCACCAGGGCGAGGAACGCGGCCAGGGCCCGCGCGTGCAGCGGGGTGTAGACGCGGTAGCCACTGGCCGTCCGGGCGGCGGGCGGGAGGATGCCGGCCGCCTCGTAGTTCCTGACCGCCTGCGCCGACAGGCCGTGCGCACGTGCCAGGTCGACGGGCCTGAGCCCGCCCCTGCTTTGAGGGTTTACGGCCATCTCTCCCATGCTCCCGCAGCAAATTTTCAACCGAAAGTTCAACGATACCGTTGAAGCCATGGCTGAACGCATCCAGGACATCGCCCTGCCCCTCGACGCCGCCGCAGTCATGCGGCTGTTCCCCGCCCCGCCCCGGCTGCTCGCCCTGGGCGAGCCCACCCACGGCGAGGACCTCTTGCTCGACGTGCGCAACGACGTCTTCCGCCAACTCGTCGAGCGGCACGGCTACCGGACGATCACGATCGAGAGCGACTGCCTGAAAGGGCTGGCCGTGGACGACTACGTCACCTGGGGCACCGGCACCCTCGACGAGGTGATGGCGCACGGGTTCAGCCACGGTTTCGGCGCCAGTGCGGCCAACCGGGAGCTGGTGCGCTGGATGCGCGCGTACAACGAGGACCGGCCCGCGCACGAGCGGATCCGCTTCGCCGGTTTCGACGGCCCGCTGGAGATCACCGGTGCCGCGAGCCCCCGGCAGGCCCTCACCGCCCTGTACGGGTACCTCTCGTCCGCGGTGGACCCGGCCCTGCTCCCCTGCACCACCGAGACACTCGACCGTCTGCTCGGCGCCGACGACCGGTGGACCGAGCCCGCGGCGATGACGGACGCCGCGCGGTCCGTGGGGCGGTCGGCCGAGGCCGGGGAGCTGCGGACGCTCGCCGCCGACCTGGTGTCGCTGCTGGACGAGCAGACGCCCCACCTGCTCGCCTCCTCCGCACGGGAAGACTGGGAGCGGGCGCGACTGTACGGACGTACCGCCACCGGACTGCTGACCTACCACTACTGGATGGCCGAGGCCTCCCCGGCCCGCATGACCCGGATGCTGGGCGTGCGGGACCGGATGATGGCCGCCAATCTCCTCGCACTCGCCGAGCGGGGGCCGGCCTTCGTGCACGCCCACAACTCCCACCTCCAGCGCGAGAAGAGCTCGATGCGGATGTGGCAGGGCCGGCTGGAGTGGTGGAGCGCGGGTGCCCTGGTCGGCGCCCGGCTCGGCGAGGAGTACGCCTTCGTGGCCACGGCGCTCGGCACCATCCGGCACGAGGGGGTGGACACCCCGCCGCCGGACACCGTCGAGGGGCTGCTGTACGACCTCCCGGACGACCCCTGCGTCCTCGACCCCGCGCTGCTGGCCGGCGCCCTCGGCGACCCGCGGCCCGCGCCCCGGGTGTCGCCCTGGTTCGGCTACGCCCCGCTCGACCCCGGCCACCTGGACTCGGTCGACGGCCTCGTCTTCGTCAGGGACATGCCGCACCCGTGAGCGGAGCCGGCGGTCAGTCCCCCTCCACCACCGTCGACCGGCGGTTCCAGGCGCGCGGCGCCCGCCAGTGGAAGCGCAGGGCGAGCAGCCGCAGGACGAAGGCCGTGACGACCGCGAGCCCGCTGGTGAACGGGGTGAGCGCCTCGTAGCGGATGCACAGGGCGACCATCGCGGAGCCGACGATCGCCGGGACGGCGTACAGGTCGCGGTCCCAGCGCAGCAGTGAGGGCACCTCGTTGGCGAGCACGTCGCGCAGGACGCCGCCGCCCACCGCGGTGGTCAGGCCCAGACAGGCGGAGGCGGTCAGACCGAGGCCGTAGTCGTACGCCTTGGTGGTGCCGGCGACGCAGAACAGGCCGAGCCCGGCCGCGTCGAAGATGTTCACGCCGGTCTGGAGGCGCTCCACGTGGGGGTGGAGGAAGAAGACCAGCAGCGTCGCCAGCAGCGGCGTGAGGAAGTACCCGAGGTCGGTGAAGGCGGCGGGCGGCACCGCGCCGATCACCAGGTCCCGGAACAGCCCGCCGCCCAGCGCGGTGACCTCGGCGAGGACGGCGATGCCGAAGACGTCGAAGTTCTTGCGTACGGCCAGCAGCGCGCCGGAGATGGCGAAGACGAAGATGCCGACCAGGTCGAGGGTGTGCTGGACGGTGGGGCTGAAGAGTTGCTCGTACACCCTTCCATTCTTACCTGCCGAAGAGCCCCCGCCTTACAAACAAAGGCGGGGGCTCTGGGCAGGGCACAGTGAACGAGGTCACTTCTCCTTGGCGGGAGGCTCCTCGTCGGTGCTCCCGGCGCTCTCGGCGGCGGGCTCGTCGCCGTCCGACGCGGCATCGTCCGAGGCGGCATCGCTCGACGCGGCATCGTCCGAGGCGGCATCGTCCGAGGCGGCATCGTCCGAGGCGGCATCGTCCGAGGCGGCATCGTCCGAAGCCACTTCCTTCGACGCGGCACCGTCCGACGCGGCGTCCTCCGACGCGGTCTCCTCCGAAGCGGTCTCCCCCGAAGCGGTCTCCCCCGCGGCCTCGACCTCCGCGGCCACCGCCGCCGAGGTCGCCGCCGACTCGGCCAGCGCGTCCTCCGACACCAGCTCCGCCGCCTCCTTGGCGGCGGTGAGCAGGACGACGTCCTGCGGGGCCTGGTCCTCGAAGTTCTCCGGGTGGTGGCAGGCCACCCGCTGGCCCGGCCGCAGCTCCTTGAGCGGGGGCTCGGTGGTCGTGCAGATCTGCGTCGCCTTCCAGCACCGGGTGTGGAAGCGGCAGCCGCTCGGCGGGGCGATCGGCGAGGGCACGTCGCCCTTGAGCAGGATGCGCTCGCTCTTCGCGCCGCGCCGCGCCGGGTCCGGGATCGGGACGGCCGACATCAGCGCCTTGGTGTACGGGTGCATCGGCGACTTGTAGAGCAGGTCGCGGTCGGCCAGCTCCATGATCTTGCCGAGGTACATCACCGCGATGCGGTCCGAGACGTGCCGGACCACCGAGAGGTCGTGCGCGATGATCACGTACGTCAGGCCCAGCTCCTGCTGGAGGTCGTCGAGCAGGTTGACGACCTGGGCCTGGATCGACACGTCGAGCGCGGAGACCGGCTCGTCGGCCACGACCAGCCTCGGGTTGAGCGCGAGCGCGCGGGCGATGCCGATGCGCTGGCGCTGTCCGCCGGAGAACTCGTGCGGGTAGCGGTTGTAGTGCTCGGGGTTGAGTCCGACCACCGACAGCAGCCGCTGGACCTCCTTCTTGACCCCGCCCTCGGGCTGGACGCCCTGGAGCTTGAAGGGGGCGCTGACGATCGTGCCGATGGTGTGGCGCGGGTTCAGCGAGGAGTACGGGTCCTGGAAGATCATCTGCACGTCGCGGCGCAGCGGACGCATGCCGCCGACCCCGAGGTGGGTGATGTCCTTGCCCTGGAACTCGACCTTGCCGGCGGTCGGTTCGAGGAGTCGGGTGATCAGCCGGCCCATGGTCGACTTGCCGCAGCCGGACTCGCCCACGACGCCGAGGGTTTCCCCCGAGCGGACCTCGAAGTCGATGCCGTCGACGGCGCGGACGGCGCCGACCTGGCGCTGCAGCAGGCCCTTCTTGATGGGGAAGTGCTTCTGCAGCCCGGTCACCTTGAGCAGGGTTTCGCCGGGGGCCGCACCCTTGGTGAGGGTGGCGGTCCCGACGGACTTGCCCTCGGTGCCGTCGCTCTGCGCGGGGATGGCCACCGCTTCGTCCTTGGCTTCGTCGCTCACAGCTTCGGCGCAATCTCTTCGGTCCAGATACGCTCCCGCTGCTCCTGCGACATGTGGCAGGCGGCCCAGTGCTTGCTGCCGACCTCGGTCAGCTCGGGGCGGACCGTGCGGGTGACGTCGTCCTTGGGCACGTCGGCGTACGGGCAGCGCGGGTTGAAGGCGCAGCCGGACGGGAGGTTGATGAGGGAGGGCGGCGAGCCCTTGACCGGGATGAGGCGTTCCTGCTGGTCGCGGTCGAGCCGCGGCATCGAGCCGAGCAGGCCCCAGGTGTAGGGGTGCCGGGGCTCGTAGAACACCTTCTCGGCCGGACCGCGCTCCACGCACCGGCCGCCGTACATCACCAGGAGGTCGTCGGCCAGCTCGGCGACGACGCCCAGGTCGTGGGTGATGACGATGACCGCGGAGCCGAACTCCTTCTGCAGGTCCCGGATCAGGTCCAGGATCTGTGCCTGGACGGTGACGTCCAGGGCGGTGGTCGGCTCGTCCGCGATGAGCAGCTCGGGGTTGTTCACCAGCGACATCGCGATCATCGCGCGCTGGCGCATACCGCCGGAGAACTCGTGCGGGTAGCTGTCCACCCGCTTGTCCGGCTGCGGGATGCCGACCCGGTCGAGCATCTCGACCGCGCGCCGCTTGGCGGTCTTCTTGTCCACCTTGTGGTGGATGCGGTAGGCCTCCACGATCTGCTGGCCGATCGTGTAGTACGGGTGCAGCGCGGACAGCGGATCCTGGAAGATCATCGCCATCTCGCGGCCGCGCAGCTTGCGCACGTGGTCGGGGTCGGCGGACAGCAGCTCGGTGCCGTCCAGCCAGATCTCGCCCGAGATCCGCGCCTTGCGCTTGCCGTACTGGCCGGCGGTGTGCAGGCCCATGATGCCGAGCGAGGTCACCGACTTGCCGGAGCCGGACTCGCCCACGATGCCGAGGGTCTTGCCCTTCTCCAGCTGGAAGGAGAGCCCGTCCACGGACTTGACCAGGCCGTCGTCGGTCGGGAAGTGGACCTTCAGGTCGCGTACTTCCAGGAAGGCGGTCGGCGCGGGCGAGCTGCCGGTGGGCTCGCCCACCGCTGCCCCGCTCTTGCTCAGTTCGGTCATGCGAGCCTCACTCGGGGGTCGATCACGGCGTACAGGATGTCCACCACGAGGTTGGCGATCAGCACCGCGAGAGAAGTGATCAGGACGACGCCCAGGATGAAGGGCAGGTCGTGGTTCTTGATCGCGTCCAGCACCTTCTGGCCGAGGCCGGGGAGGCTGAACGTGGTCTCGGTCAGGATGGCGCCGCCCATCAGGGCGCCGAGGTCCATGCCGAGCATGGTGAGCAGGGGGGTCAGGGTAGACCGCATCGCGTGCTTGCTGATGACGACCTGTTCCTTGAGTCCCTTGGCCCGCGCGGTGCGGATGTAGTCCTCGCCGAGGATCTCCAGCATGGTGGCGCGGGTGATCCGGGCGTACATCGCGGCGTACAGGAAGGCCAGGGTGATCCAGGGCAGGATCATGCCGCCGAGCCATCCGGTGAGGCTGTCCTCGAGCGGTACGAACTCGCCGTCGATCCAGCCGAGGCCGTAGGAGAAGATCGCCAGGCTCAGCAGACCGGTGAAGTAGATGGGGAGGGAGACACCCGCCAGGGCGACGACCATGGCGCCGCGGTCCCACAGCGTGCCGCGCTTGAGGGCGGAGAGCACACCGGCGGCCACGCCGAAGATCAGCCACAGCACGGCGGCACCGAGCGCGAGAGCCAGGGTCACCGGGAAACGCTCGGTCAGCACCGGCCAGACCGACTGCTCGGTCTTGAAGGAGTAGCCGAAGCAGGGCGCGGCGCATTGGGTCACGTCGCCGCCGGCCGCGTAGGTGCGACCCGCGAAGATGCCCTTGAAGAACTCCCAGGCCTGGACGAAGACCGGGTCGCCCAGACCCAGCTTCTCCCGCACACCCTCGACGGCGGCGGGGTCCGCCTGCTTGCCGACGAAGTTCAGGGCGATGTCGACCCCGGCCCACTTGGGGACGAGGAAGAAGATGCAGAAGACCACCAGGATGATGACCACGAGCATCACTGCGGCGGCGAACAGCCGCCTGATGAGGTAAGCGAGCACGGGTTGCGGCCCGCTGCGTCCCGCGGGCCGCCGGAGGTCGTCCGACGGCCCGCGGTCACGCCGCGCCGGCCTTCACCTGCCTTTCGTGCCGTACGGCGGGTGTACCGGTTACTTCTTGGGGTTCTTCAGACCGATGTTCACGAAGTCGTACATACCGCTGTAGGCGTCGGTGGTGTACACGTTCGCGATGTTGCTGGAGCGCCAGTTGATGAACTTCTCGAAGACGAAGGGCAGGTAGTACGCGCCCTCCATCACCTTGTGGTTGATCTCCGTGGCGATCTGCTTCTTGCCCGCGTCGTCCTTGGCCGTCAGGTAGTCGGCGAAGAGACCGTCGATCTTCGGGTCGTCGATCATCGCGAAGTTGTTGTTCGCGCTGTCGAGGATGTAGTCGCTGTGCCACAGCGGCAGACCGTAGCCCTGCACGGACGGGAAGTCCGGGCCCCAGCCCATGATGATGATGCCGTAGCCCTTCTTCTGCACGTTCGAGGGGCTGCCGATGACGCTGGCGTACTGCGAGCCGTCGTACTGGTCGATCTCGACGTCGATGCCGACCTTCTTCAGCGAGGCCTGGAGGGACTCGGCGGTGGCGACCTCGACCGGCTTGTTGTTGCGGACCGCGATGGTGGTCTTGAAGCCGTTCGGCTGGTTGCAGGCCTTCAGCTCTTCCTTGGCCTTCTCGACGTTGCCCTTCTTGTTGGCACCGGACATCTCGTACGGGTCGTACTTCTGACCCTCGGAGCCCGGGACGGCGGGCGGCAGCATGTTGGTGCCGATGTCACCGCCGGCGACCGGGCCGCCGCGCGCGGTCTGCAGGGAGACGTGGTCGGCCCCGTAGAGCACGGCCTTGCGGCAGTGGATGTTGTCGAACGGCTTCACGTTCTGCGGGAACGCCGCGTACCGGATGTAACCCGAGACCGGGTTGTCCAGGTTGGCCTTGTGCTCCTTCAGGGCGGTGGTGCGGCCCTGCGGGGACAGACCGGTCTGCGCCAGGTCGATGTCGTAGTCGCCGGCGATGAGGCGGGCGTCCATGTCGTTGGCGTTGGTGAAGAACTTGATCGTGATCTTGTCCGGGTACGCCTTGCGGACCGGGTCCGACGCCTGCTTCCACTCGGTGTTGCGGACCAGGGTCAGGTCCTTGCCGGGGTTGTAGGACTCGAACTTGTACGGGCCCGAGGAGAACGGGTGCAGGCCGTACTTGGACTTGGTGTCCTTGTCCTGGCGGACCGGGGACGCCGAGGTCAGCGCGAGCATCTCCTCGAAGTCCGAGTTGGCCTGCGGCAGGTGGAAGACGATGGTCTTGTCGTCCGGCGTCTCGATCGCCTTCAGACCGAGCTTGTCCTTGGACGTGTCCTTGTACGGGCCCTGGTACTCGCCCTTGGGGTCGAGCACCTCCTTGAGGTACGTCGGGCCGCCGGACAGCACGTCCTGCGCCCAGACGCGCTCGATGCCGTACTTGACGTCCTTGGAGGTGATCGGCTTGCCGTCCTCCCAGGTGACGCCGTCACGCAGGGTGTACGTGTAGGTCTTGCCGTCGGCCGAGACCTTGGCGACGTCGGTGGCGAGGTCGGGGGTGGTCTCGGCGCCGGCGGCACCCGGCTCGGTCTTGTTCGTGACCAGCTGGCGGCTGTAGTAGCGGGAGAAGTCCCACATGAAGCCGTAGTAGCCGCGCGTGGTGTCCCACGAGTCGGCGTCCTGGGTGCTGGCGAACTTCAGCGTGCCGCCCTTCTTGGCCTCGGAGGCCTGGGCGACCTTGTTGTTGGCCGCGTCGTAGCCGGCCGCGCCGTTCTTCGAACCGCCGCCGCTGTCGTCGTCGCCGCCTCCGCCGCACGCCGCCGTGGTCAGCAGCGCGGCGACCACTGCGGCAGCGGCCAAAGCCTGCTTGCGCCGCCCTGAGGTGCGTTGGGTAGTCACGATCTCGGATCCTCCGGATTAGATGAGAGACCCCGTGCAGGTGCCACGGGTCGCTTTGCGGTACGGCAGGGTCAGCGGGACCCCTTCGGGTCCAGCGCGTCGCGCACGCCGTCACCGAAGAGGTTGAAGGCAAGAACGGTGATGAAGATCGCCACACCGGGGACCACCATGTACATGGGGTCCGACTTGTAGTAGTCGATCGCGCTCGAGAGCATCTGCCCCCACGACGACGTGGGCGGCTTGACGCCCACACCCAGGAAGCTGAGCGCCGCCTCGGTGAGGATGTTGGTGGGGATCATCATCGTCGTGTACACGATGATCGGCGCCACCAGGTTGGGCAGCAGTTCCTTGAAGAGGATGTAGAACCGTCCGGCCCCCAGCGACCTGGCCGCCTCGACGTACTCCCGTTCACGCATCGAGAGTGTCTGACCGCGGACCACGCGACCGATGTAGGGCCAGCCGAAGAAGCCGATGACCACGATCATCATGAGCAGGCGCACGCCCGTGCCGCTCAGTCCGAGCATGTTGTCCGGCATGACGGAGACCAGGGCGATGATGAAGAGCAGCTGCGGGAAGGCCAGCAGGCCGTCCATGATGCGGCAGATGAGGGAGTCGACCCAGCCGCCGAAGAAGCCCGCGAGGACACCGAGGACGGTGCCGAGGACCACGGCGACCATCGCGGACAGGAAGCCGACCAGCAGCGAGATCCGGGCGCC
This sequence comes from Streptomyces rubrogriseus, assembly GCF_027947575.1. NCBI lineage: Bacteria > Bacillati > Actinomycetota > Actinomycetes > Kitasatosporales > Streptomycetaceae > Streptomyces > Streptomyces rubrogriseus. The sequence goes on from NZ_CP116256.1 coordinate 6,825,007, forward strand.
GTGGACGATGCGGGCGAAGATGTCGCGGCCGTTGACCGGCTCCACGCCGAGCCAGTGCTCGCCGCCGAGGCCGCCCAGGGAACCCGTGGGGGTACCGAACAGCGGGTCGATCATGTCCTCGTTGTACGCGTTGGGGTCCTGCCCGTAGAGCGAGGTGATCAAGGGCGCGAACACGGCGACCACGACGAGGACCAGCACGACGATGCCGCCCGCGAGGGCCAGCTTGTCCCGCTTCAGGCGCTCCCAGGCGATCCGGCCCAGGGAGCGCCCTTGTACCGACTTGGCCTCGGCGCCGGCGACCGCCGCTTCCTCTGCCGCACTCGGGGCCGCTTCCGCGGTCGGCTCGTGCAATGGTGCCGTCATCTGGCAGGGACCCCTCTCAACCGGCGGTAGCCGGCCCGCACTTGCCGCTGTAGCGGCGTGATCAGTCCGTCGTACAAAGAGGCGAGCATCCACCCCTTGTTGCGGGAGTCTTCAACGCTTTGGCGATCTGTAGCCAGACTTGACGGGGAATGGATGCGCAACCGTGATGCTGTTTGAGGTGTTCCGTTATCCGGACAGTGGGTAACGGGGGCCGGACGCGGGCGAGTTGGGACATCGGGGACAAGGCGGCGCTTTGCGTCGTCATCTACGCGCGAAGATCGCCTCTTCCGACGGGGCGAAGGACCCCGTCGCCGTCAGTACCGGCTACCGGCCGGAGGGTATCCGTACCCGCCCGCCGGCGCCTGGGCGGGGGCCGGCGCGTGGGCCTCGCGGTCGTAGAACGGGCGCACGTTGGCGCGCAGCCACAGGGCGACCGGGTCGTGGGCGTCGGTCATCGCCACCGTCGACACCGGCAGCCCGTCCGGCACCGCGCCGACGGACTGCTGCATCATGGCGCGCACCGCGTCGACGGCCGGCGGGGAGGTGTCGTACACGTCCAGGCCGATGGCGAGGTACGGCGCCCCCAGCGCCGGCTGCACCCAGGCGCGGCGCAGCGCGCGGACCGCCGGGGTGCGGTGGGCGTTCTGTGCGAGCAGGGCGTAGAACTGGGGGATCTCGATGGCCGGTTCGGACAGCCGCAGGGGCCCGGCGGGCTGGCGGTCCAGGCCGGAGGCGATGCGGCGCAGGTCGAGCCAGGGGATGCCGACGCCGCCGCCGGGGGCGTGCGGGTTGAGCCACAGGCCGTAGTGGTCCGGGTACAGGGCGCGGGCCGCCTCCAGGCCGTCGACCACTTCGTACGACCGGTTCCAGCCGCTGGCCGAGAGCTCCTGGGCGGAGGTCACGCAGGGCGCGTAGCCGTAGCCCTCGACCTCCATGTTCCCGTACTGGGCGTCCGGGGAGCCGGCCTGGCCGTGCCACAGCAGCATCCAGACCTGGCCGGAAGTGGGGGTGGCGAGGGCGCGCAGCAGGGCCTCGTAGGCGTCGTAGCGCCCGGGCGTCACCTGGCGCAGCATGTGCTCGACCTGTCCGGTCGTGGTGCCGCTGGCGCTCACGCGTATCGCCCCTTCGAGAAGTTCCCCCGGTGTGGGGACCAGCTTAAGGCTCCGCGGGGTGCGGGGTGCCTAGGAGCTCGGGGCTCCTTGCCGTCCGGCGGGTGCGGGTTTCGTCGTGGTTGATCGCGCCCACGCGGCGGAGCCGCACATGTCACAGCCCCGGGCCCCTTCAGGGCGTTGTCCTTGCCCGGCGCCTACAAGTCCCGGTCGTAGAACGGCCTGACCCTCTCCCGCATCCAGTCGCAGACCGGGTCCTGGGCCGCTTCCAGGAGGACCAGGTTGACCTGGTACTTCAGGGGGGACTTGGTGAGGGCCCGGCCCAGGGCGTCCAGCGGGAGGGTTCGGGCGTCGCCCTCCCAGTGGGTGAGTTCGACGCCGACGAACAGGACCGGGTCGGCGGTCTCGACGGCGGCCATGCAGCGGCGCGCGCTGCGTACGACGCCGGTGGCGGCGAACTCGGCGGAGGCCGCGGCCAGGAAGTCCACCGGGTCGTCCTGCCAGTCCGGCTCGAAGAGACGGACCCGGCCGCCGGAGGAGGGCCCGTCCAGCGGGGTGCGCCCGGCCCGGCACAGCTCGGCCACGGCGGGCGGCGGCAGCGGGATGCCGACCACGCCCTCCGGGTTCACCGCGATGCCGACCTGCGGGGGCAGGCCGCGGGCGAACTCCGCGGCGGGGGCGATGGTGTACGCCATGTGCGCGCCCGCGACCTGGCGGAGCTGCTCCTCCGAGCTGAACACCGGCACGTAGGCCTGGCCGTCGATCTCCAGCGAGGGCAGGTCGAGGGGGCCGCTGTGCGGGCCGCCGCCGTTCGGCAGGGGTATCCACAGGAAGCTGCGGCCGAGGACCTCCACGATCCGGCCGCCGGCCGACGGGATGCCGAGGGAGGCCGACAGCACCTCCTCCAGCTCGTTGCCTGGCCACCCGCCGTGCGGGTGGGGGTGCGCCTGTGCCGGGAAGTCCATCTGCCTACCTACCGCCTGCCTGGTACCGCCGTTCGTGGCTGAAAGGCTAACCCGTTCGGCCCCGGAGCCCTACCGTGCGTCACCCCGTGAAGGCGATCCGGCGCAGGGTGTCGGCTGCCGCCCGGTCGAGGACGACCGCCGAGGAGCAGCCCGCGGGCAGGGTGCCCTCGGTCACCGCGCGCAGCAGGCGGGAGTTGGCCGTGCGGTGCCGCAGGAACGCGTACCGCGAGACGCCCCGGCCGCGCTCGCGCTGGCCGGCCAGGGCCTCGCCGGGAGCGACGTCGAGGAGCAGCAGGTGCAGGGTGCCGTCCCGGCGGCGGGCCTCGCGGGCCAGCCAGCCGCGCACCCAGGCCTGGGTGCCGCAGTCGTGCACGACGACGCCCTCGCCGGAGCGCAGCGCGCGGCGCAGTCCGGCGTAGTGGGCGAGGCGGACGAGGGGCCGGTAGAGCGTGTAGGGCAGGAGGCGCGGCATGCGGCGGTCCCAGCGGTCGCGGGTGTCCTGGGAGTCGATGCGGCCGCCGCGCACGGTGCGCCGCATCAGCGTGGACTTGCCGCTGCCGGGCAGGCCGGTGATCACCACCAGGTCCCGGGGTCCGAAGAGCAGGGCGTGCGGGCTGCGGCCGTCGCGGTCCCTCAGGTCGCGGACGACGGGTGCGGTCAGTGGGGCGCATGCCTCGGGGGCCGGGGCGGCCGGCTGCTTGGGCAGCGCGAGTCCCGAGGTGGTGGCGTACGCCGTGGTCCTGTTCACCGTGATCGTCCTCCCCTGGGGCGGTACACGAGTACCTCCCCGTCGAGTGTAAAGAGAAGGTAATGCGCGGGTCTCGCGTTTTCGTTCGCTTACTGCCACAAGCCGGTTACAGATCACGGTCTGCCACGGATCGCCCGGGCGTGCAATGATGGCGGCGCCAACTGCATACCGGCCGTTTGAATCCGCGCGGGAGAGTCCCCGGCCGCGCCGGGGCGCCGAAGGAGCAAGTCCCTCCCTTGAATCTCTCAGGCCCCGTTACCGCGCGGGCGAGGCACATCTGAAAAGCGGACCGCCCCCGACGGCGGTCCCACCCAAGGTGCAAGCCCTGTTCGCCGTACTCCGGTGGCCGTGGCGAACCTCTCAGGTTCCGATGACAGATGGGGAGGACCGACCTCGCCACGTCCTGTCCTGGGAGACGACCGACCGATGAGCAGTACCGAACTGCGCCGTACCGCGCTCGATGCCACGCATCGCGCGCTGGGCGCGACGATGACCGACTTCGCCGGCTGGGACATGCCGCTTCGCTACGGCTCCGAGCGCGAGGAGCACGTCGCGGTGCGCACCCGCGCCGGTCTCTTCGACCTGTCGCACATGGGTGAGATCACCGTCACCGGGCCGCAGGCGGCCGAGCTGCTGAACTTCGCGCTGGTCGGCAACATCGGCACCGTGAAGCCGGGCCGGGCGCGCTACACCATGATCTGCCGCGAGGACGGCGGCATCCTGGACGACCTGATCGTCTACCGGCTCGAAGAGGCCGAGTACATGGTCGTCGCCAACGCCTCCAACGCCCAGGTCGTCCTGGACGCGCTGACCGAGCGGGCGGCCGGGTTCGACGCCGAGGTGCGCGACGACCGCGACGCCTACGCGCTGCTCGCCGTGCAGGGCCCGGAGTCCCCGGGCATCCTCGCGTCGCTCACCGACGCCGACCTGGACGGCCTGAAGTACTACGCCGGGCTGCCCGGCACGGTCGCGGGCGTCCCGGCGCTGATCGCGCGCACCGGCTACACCGGCGAGGACGGCTTCGAGCTGTTCGTGAAGCCGGAGCACGCCGTCGGGCTGTGGCAGGCGCTGACCAAGGCGGGCGAGGGCGCGGGGCTGATCCCGTGCGGCCTGTCCTGCCGGGACACGCTCCGCCTGGAGGCGGGCATGCCGCTGTACGGCAACGAGCTGTCGACCGCGCTGACGCCGTTCGACGCCGGTCTGGGCCGGGTGGTGAAGTTCGAGAAGGAGGGCGACTTCGTCGGGCGCGCCGCGCTGACCGAGGCCGCCGAGCGCGCCGCTTCCCGGCCGCCCCGCGTCCTGGTCGGCCTGGTCGCCGAGGGCCGCCGGGTCCCGCGCTCCGGGTACCAGGTCGTCGCGGGCGGCGAGGTGATCGGCGAGGTCACCTCCGGCGCTCCGTCCCCGACGCTGGGCAAGCCGATCGCCATGGCGTACGTCGACCCCGCGCACGCGGCTCCGGGCACCGAGGGCGTGGGCGTGGACATCCGGGGCAGCCACGAGCCGTACGAGGTCGTGGCGCTGCCGTTCTACAAGCGCCAGAAGTAGACAGAAGCAGACAGAAGCAGCCAGCGGACACGGGGTGCCGCCCCTCCGCGGCTGCCCCCCTGAGTCACCCTTGTCACTCAGCGCTCCCTCGTCACCCCCTTCACCCCCTTCACCAGCCACTTCCTCGCGTACAGGAGAATTCAGGCCATGAGCAACCCCCAGCAGCTGCGCTACAGCAAGGAGCACGAGTGGCTGTCGGGCGCCGAGGACGGCGTCTCGACGGTCGGCATCACGGAGCACGCGGCCAACGCGCTCGGTGACGTCGTCTTCGTCCAGCTCCCCGAGGTCGGCGACTCGGTGACCGCGGGCGAGACCTGCGGCGAACTGGAGTCGACCAAGTCCGTCTCCGACCTGTACTCCCCCGTCTCCGGTGAGATCGCCGAGGTCAACGAGGACGTCGTCAACGACCCGTCGCTGGTGAACAGCGCCCCCTTCGAGGGCGGCTGGCTGTTCAAGGTGAAGGTCACGGACGAGCCCGCCGACCTGCTCTCCGCCGACGAGTACACCGCCTTCGCCGGCGCCTGAGGAGTCACGATCGCATGTCGCTTCTGAACACACCCCTGCACGAGCTGGACCCGGACGTCGCCGCCGCCGTCGACGCCGAGCTGGACCGCCAGCAGTCCACCCTCGAGATGATCGCGTCGGAGAACTTCGCGCCGGTCGCGGTCATGGAGGCCCAGGGCTCGGTCCTCACCAACAAGTACGCCGAGGGCTACCCGGGCCGCCGCTACTACGGCGGCTGCGAGCACGTCGACGTGGTCGAGCAGATCGCCATCGACCGGGTCAAGGCCCTCTTCGGCGCCGAGCACGCCAACGTGCAGCCGCACTCGGGCGCCCAGGCCAACGCGGCCGCGATGTTCGCGCTGCTCAAGCCCGGCGACACGATCATGGGTCTGAACCTCGCCCACGGCGGGCACCTGACCCACGGCATGAAGATCAACTTCTCCGGCAAGCTCTACAACGTGGTCCCCTACCACGTCGGCGACGACGGCCAGGTCGACATGGCCGAGGTGGAGCGCCTGGCCAAGGAGACCAAGCCGAAGCTGATCGTGGCGGGCTGGTCGGCCTACCCGCGTCAGCTGGACTTCGCCGCGTTCCGCAAGGTCGCGGACGAGGTCGGCGCGTACCTGATGGTCGACATGGCGCACTTCGCCGGTCTGGTCGCGGCGGGCCTGCACCCGAACCCGGTGCCGCACGCCCACGTCGTCACCACGACCACCCACAAGACGCTGGGCGGCCCGCGCGGCGGTGTGATCCTCTCCACGGCCGAGCTGGCCAAGAAGATCAACTCCGCCGTCTTCCCCGGTCAGCAGGGTGGCCCGCTGGAGCACGTGGTGGCCGCCAAGGCCGTCGCCTTCAAGGTCGCCGCGAGCGAGGACTTCAAGGAGCGCCAGGGCCGTACGCTGGAGGGTGCCCGCATCCTGGCCGAGCGCCTGGTGCGGGACGACGCGAAGGCCGCGGGCGTCTCCGTCCTGACCGGCGGCACGGACGTCCACCTGGTCCTGGTCGACCTGCGCGACTCCGAGCTGGACGGGCAGCAGGCCGAGGACCGCCTCCACGAGGTCGGCATCACGGTCAACCGCAACGCCGTCCCGAACGACCCGCGCCCGCCGATGGTGACCTCCGGTCTGCGCATCGGTACGCCGGCCCTGGCGACCCGCGGCTTCACCGCCGAGGACTTCGCCGAGGTCGCGGACGTGATCGCCGAGGCGCTGAAGCCGTCCTACGACGCCCAGGCCCTCAAGGCCCGGGTGAAGACCCTGGCCGACAAGCACCCGCTGTACCCGGGTCTGAACAAGTAGACACCGCACCCGAGGGGTGGGACGCCGCATCCGCCACAAGCGGCCGGGCGCCCCGCCCCTCGGCACCCCCTCCGCACCACCCCCGTTCTGAGGAGTCCCCGTGGCCATCTCGGTCTTCGACCTGTTCTCGATCGGCATCGGCCCGTCGAGCTCGCACACGGTCGGCCCGATGCGCGCGGCCCGCATGTTCGCCCGCCGCCTGCGCAACGAGGAGCTGCTGGACTCCGTCGCCTCGGTCCGCGCCGAGCTGTACGGCTCGCTCGGCGCCACCGGACACGGCCACGGCACCCCCAAGGCGGTGCTGCTCGGCCTGGAGGGCGACTCACCGCGCACGGTGGACGTGGAGACGGCCGACGACCGCGTCGAGAAGATCAAGTCCTCCGGCCGCATCAGCCTCCTCGGCGAGCACGAGATCGCCTTCGCCTACGACGACGACATGGTCCTGCACCGCCGCAAGGCCCTCCCCTACCACGCCAACGGCATGACGCTGTGGGCGTACGACGCCGAGGGCGCCGAAGTGCTGACCAAGACCTACTACTCGGTCGGCGGCGGCTTCGTCGTCGACGAGGACGCGGTGGGCGCGGACCGCATAGTCCTGGACGACACCGTCCTGAAGTACCCCTTCCGCACCGGCGACGAGCTGCTGCGCCTGGCCCGCGAGACGGGCCTGTCCATCTCCGCGCTGATGCTGGAGAACGAGCGGGCCTGGCGCGACGAGGACGAGATCCGCGAGGGCCTGCTGGAGATCTGGCGCGTGATGCGGGCGTGCGTGGACCGCGGCATGACCCGCGAGGGCATCCTGCCGGGCGGCCTGAAGGTCCGCCGCCGCGCCGCGAACACCGCGCGCAAGCTGCGCTCCGAGGGCGACCCGCAGGCCCTGGCGATGGAGTGGATCACGCTCTACGCGATGGCCGTGAACGAGGAGAACGCGGCCGGCGGCCGGGTCGTCACCGCCCCCACCAACGGCGCGGCCGGAATCATCCCGGCGGTACTGCACTACTACGTGAACTTCGTCCCCGGCGCCGACGAGGACGGCGTGGTCCGCTTCCTCCTCGCGGCCGGCGCCATCGGCATGCTCTTCAAGGAGAACGCCTCCATCTCCGGCGCCGAGGTCGGCTGCCAGGGCGAGGTCGGCTCGGCCTGCTCGATGGCGGCCGGCGCCCTCGCCGAGGTGCTCGGCGGCTCCCCGGAGCAGGTGGAGAACGCCGCCGAGATCGGCATGGAGCACAACCTCGGCCTCACCTGCGACCCGGTCGGCGGCCTGGTCCAGATCCCCTGCATCGAGCGCAACGGCATGGCCGCGGTCAAGGCGGTCACCGCGGCCCGGATGGCGATGCGCGGCGACGGCTCGCACAAGGTCTCCCTCGACAAGGTCATCAAGACCATGAAGGAAACCGGCGCCGACATGTCGGTCAAGTACAAGGAGACGGCGCGCGGCGGGCTCGCGGTGAACATCATCGAGTGCTGAGCGGCGCCCCGGGTCGGAGAGGAGGCGGGCGTCTCACATCGTGACACCCGCTTTCCGAAAAACAAGACGGCTGAGATCGTTGCGGAATACATGTTTCGCACGTGAAAGATCCAGCCATGCCCGCACCAGCTTCCGTCCCCGCACCGCAGACGCCGGTCAATCCCCGGTCGCGGGTCCTCGTCGCCAGCCTCATGGGGACGACGATCGAGTTCTACGACTTCTACATCTACGCGACCGCCGCCGTCCTCGTCTTCCCGAAGCTCTTCTTCCCGAGCAGCGACCCCACCACCGCGCTGCTGTCGTCGTTCGCGGTCTTCGGCGCCGCGATGGTCGCCCGGCCGATCGGCGCCGTCTTCTTCGGGCATCTCGGTGACCGGCTCGGCCGCAAGAAGACGCTGGTCGTCTCGCTCCTCACCATGGGCATCGCCACCTTCCTCATCGGCGCGCTGCCCACCTACGCGCAGGCCGGCTGGGTCGCCACCGCGCTGCTCGTGCTGATGCGGCTCGCCCAGGGCTTCGCGCTCGGCGGCGAGTGGAGCGGGGCCGCGCTGGTCGCGACCGAGAACGCGCCCCGCGGCAAGCGGGCCCTGTGGGGGACCTTCCCCCAACTCGGCGCGCCGCTCGGCTTCATCATCGGCAACGGCCTGTTCCTGATCATCGGGGCGCTGCTGCCCTCCGAGGGCGGCGCCGACCCCACGCAGCCGTCCGAGGCCTTCGCGAGCTGGGGCTGGCGCATCCCGTTCCTGTTCTCCGCCGTGATGGTCGCGATCGGCCTGTGGGTGCGCTCCCGGCTCGTCGAGTCGACGGTGTTCACCCAGACCCGCGAGGCCGGGAAGGTGCGGAAGCTGCCGCTGGCCACCGTGGTCCAGGGGCACTGGAAGCAGCTGGTCCTGGGCACGTTCATCATGCTGGCGACGTACGTGCTCTTCTACCTCATGACCACGTTCTCGCTGAGCTACGGGCGCGCCGCGAAGGACGCCGACGTGCCGGGACTCGGGTACAGCTACACCACGTTCGTCCTGATGATGATCTTCGGGGTGCTGTTCTTCGCCGTGTTCACCCTGGTCTCCGGCCCGCTCGCCGACCGGTACGGACGCCGCGCCACCCTGCTCTGGATCACCGTCGCCATCGTGGTCTTCGGTCTGGTCTGGGTGCCGCTGATCGACATGGGCACGCTCGGCGTGGTGCTGTGGCTGGTGCTCGGCTTCACACTGATGGGCATGACCTTCGGCCCGATGGGCGCCCTGCTGCCGGAGCTGTTCCCGACGAGTGTGCGCTACACCGGATCCGGCATCTCGTACAACGTCAGCTCGATCCTCGGCGCGGCCGTCGCCCCCTTCATAGCGGTGGCCCTGTGGGAGGCCGGTGACGGGTCGCCGCGGCTGGTCGGCGTGTACCTCTCGGCGATGGCCGTGCTGACGCTGGCCGCCCTCCTGCTCTCCAAGGAGACCAAGGACGTCTCCCTGGAGGAGCAGGGGTCCGCACCCGCCGGCGAGGACCCCCGGACGGCCCCGGCGGCGTCGTCCGCGTCCTGATCCGGGGCCGCACGGGGTCCGCGCAGGACTGGCTCCGGCGGCTCAGATGCCGCAGTTGGGGGCCGACCAGTACGGCGACGGGTCGAAGGCCACGTGGGTGTGGTCGTTGTGGCCGGGGTAGCCCGGGCCGAGGATCTCCGAGAAGCCGTGGGTCCTGGCCTGCTGGGCGAGCCGGCAGAAGCTGGGCGAGCCGGTGAGGTCGGCGGCGTCGCCGTAGAGGTGGCGGCTGGTGGACGAGCCGCCGACCGCGCTGTTGCAGGCCCGGGAGCGGAAGCCGCTGGAGATGGTGATCGGCACGTCGCCGAGGGCGTGCCGCATGGCCTCCAGCTTCCACATGGTCTTCAGCGCGTTCGACTTGGCGGTGGCGGCGGAGACCGCGCCGCCCGACCAGTCCGAGTTGCACTTGTTGAGCTCGGCGTAGGTGAAGTGGACGGGCGTGCAGTCCGCGTCCTGGAGCGCGTAGATCTTGCTGAAGGTCGCCGGGCCCGCGACGCCGTCCGCGCCCAGGCCGTAGGCGGCCTGGAACTTCTTGACCGCGGCGGCGGTCCGGGCGCCGTACTGGCCGTCGTAGGAGAGCCGTTCGCCGGAGGTGACCCAGCCCGCGACGCGGATCTGGAGCTGGGTCACGTCGCTGCCGGAGGATCCCTGGGAGAGGGTGCGGTTCCAGGTGTAGCAGGAGTCGGCGTGGGCGGCGCCGGCGGTGGCGCCCACCCCGACCACCGCTCCGGCCATGAGCATGACAAATGAGAGAAGGAGACGTGACACGCGTCTGAACATCCCGGCCTCCCGACCGTCGAGTCGTCCTTCGAACCGGAGCCCAGCGTGCGGCACCGCGCTACGCGCGTCAATGGCGCCCCGGCGAAGGGAAGTCGACGTTTCCGCCTCCGACGCGGATCACCCGTGCCATCGTGGGGAATAACCAACTCCCGTCCCCCCACAGCCTTTCAGGGAGGCCCCATGCTGCGTGGCATCGACGTCAGCGCCTACCAGTCCTCCAGCTACGACACGGACGGCCTCTCCTTCGTCTTCGTGAAGGCGACGGAGGGCCGTTCGTACGTCAACCCCAAGCTCTCGGCCCAGACGAAGCGGGCCCGCGACGCCGGACTCGTCGTCGGCTTCTACCACTTCCTGTGGCCGGGCAACCTGGCCGCCCAGGCCGAGTACTTCGTCTCCAAGGCCCCGGACCGCAAGGGCGACGTCCTCGCCGTCGACTGGGAGACGAACGGCGAGGGCACCCACCCGAGCAACGCGGAGAAGGACAGCTTCATCCGGAGACTGAAGACGCTGCGGCCGGACAACCGGGTCGTCCTCTACTGCAACCGGAACTTCTGGCTGAACGTCGACACCACCTCGTACGCCGGTGACGGGCTCTGGATCGCCGACTACGTCTCGGCGGGCAAGCCGCGCATCCAGGCCAAGTGGCGCTTCCACCAGTACACCGACGACCCGGTCGACACCAACGTGGCGGACTTCGCGAGCAAGGCCGCGCTGAAGGAGTGGGCCCAGGGCGCCTGAGGGCGGGGTCGTCAGCCCCGGAAGGCCGCGGGCCGCTCCGGGGACGCCTCCGCCAACGCCTTGGTCACACCGTCGACGCCCTCGCGCAGACCGTAGACCGGGGTCTCCGGCTGCTGGCGCCAGGAGTCGTCGATGCCGCCGGCGTCGACGGTGTCGAAGCCCAGCTCGTCGATCAGGGTGCGGACCTTCGCCTTGGCCGCCTCGTCGTCGCCGGCCACCGGGAGCGCCAGGCGGTCGGGAGCGCCGGCCGGACGGGGCCGGTCGAGGATGTCCTGGGCGTAGGTGCCGTTGAAGGCCTTGATCACCGGGTGACCGAGGTGGCGTTCGGTCCAGCGGCTCTCGGTGAGGCCCTCGTCCTCGATGCCCGCGATCCTGCCGTCCCGCTGCTGCGGGTAGTAGTTGCCGGTGTCGACGACCGCGACGCCCTCGGCCGCGCCGTCCAGGACGCCGGACGGCAGGTCCGGGACCCGCTTCAGCGGGATGGTGACGACCACGATCTCGGCGCCCCGCGCCGCCTCCTCCACCGGTACGGGGGTGGCGCCGGTCTCCTCGGCCAGTGCGCCGAGCGTGTGCGGCCCGCGCGAGTTCGCGACGGAGACGTCGTGTCCGAGTGCGGTGAGCCTCCGGGTGAGGTTGCCGCCGATTTCGCCCGCGCCGATGATGCCGATCTTCATGATGCCGACTCGCCTGGCCCTTCGGAGGTCGTGTCCTGCCGTTGAGCACCAGCAACCTCCGAGCCCGGCAGGCTATTCCGCCGTCGCCCCGCTTTCACTCGCCCGCAGCAATGTGCCCGGACGGCGAAGGGGCGCCCGCCGGGTGACCGCCGGGCGCCCCTCACCGTGTCGTCACTTGTTCAGGTGGGCCCAGAACTCGTCGAACGACAGCTGCTTGTCGCCGTCGACGTCGCGGCCGGCGATGATCGCCTCGGCCACCGACTCGGTGACGTTCCAGTCGCCGCCCTGGGCGAGCGCGGTCTTGAACTCGGCCGCGGTGATGAGGCCGTCACCGTCCGTGTCGATCCGCTCGAACTGCTTGCGTGCTTCCTCGATGTCGGCCACCGGTCCGCCCCTCGTTCCGTGCATTGGGTCCATCTGACGCAGGTCAGATTAACCGGCCGTCCGAGAGCCCGGCGCGGCGACCACCCACAGCGGTCAGGCGTTGGCGGACGGCGGCCGGACCGGCGTCGCGGACCGGCGCACCGTGGGGGCCGGTGGTGGGAGTGTGTGCCTTCCAGTGGCTGGAGACTCGAGGAGCGCGGTGTGGCGGAGAGCCTGCGGGACATTCTGGACGCGGCGGCGCGGGGGGTGTTCCCCGCGGCGGACGGCGGCACGAGCGTCGTGCCGCAGTTCGGCGACCGGGACGCGGGGGTCATCGCCTTCACCGCCCACTCGGTGGTCTTCACCGACGAGGCGGACGAGGGCTGGGTGCGGGGGACCTTGGCGTCGCTGGGCTGCGATCCGCTCGCCGCGACGATGAACTCCCGGTTCCTGGCGGCGTTCGCGGAGCGCACGGGCCGGGCGACGGACACGATCGACGTGCTGCTGACCGGGGCGCCGCTGCCCGGGCGCCCCGACCTGGCGCTGGAGGAGGTCGCCGATCCCGGGCACCCCCGGGTGGTCGCCGCCCGGCGGCGGCGCGACGGGGTGCGGGTGTGGGCGGCGGACGGCGGGGTGCTGGTGCTGGGCCGCGGGGTCGGCGGGCGGCTCGAGGTGGCCGTGGAGGTGGCGGAGGGCGCCCGGCACCGGGGGCTCGGGCGGCTGCTGGTGACGGCGGCGCGGCAGCTGGCCGGGGGTGAGGTGGTCTGGGCGCAGGTTTCGGCGGGGAACGCCCGCAGTCTGCGGGCGTTCCAGGCGGCGGGTTACCGGCCGGTGGGCTCGGAGGCGCTGTTCCTGCGCCCCTGAGCCGGGGCGGCCGGTGTCAGTGCCAGGGCTGGTAGTGCGGGTTGCTCTCGCAGTCGCTCATGATCTCGGTCTTGGTCTGCCGGTCGACCGGACAGACGCCGATGATGTACTTCCGCTGGATGCCGCCGGGGAAGGCGACCTCGACCTGGTCGGCCCACTTGTGGGTGTCGCCGATGGTCTTGTTGACGTCGATGCCGCCGGGGGCGTCGATGTAGTAGTTGTAGCCGGACTTGTACCAGGTCTTGTAGAGGTCGTGGTCGTAGCTCGTCGAGACGTACGGCGAGGGCTGGTTGACCAGGACGTACTTCTCGACGTCGTACTGCCCGTTCTGGACGTCCTTGGCGTGGAAGCCCTCTTCGAAGACGACCTGCGGGCCGCGGCTGTCACTGCGGTAGAGGGTGCCGCAGGTGGTGCGCCAGACCGGCTCGGGCGTGATGCGGTCGACGTCGACGCCGCGGTCGGCGGCGGCCTTGGTCCTGTCGTCGAACTGGGGGCAGGCCGGGGCGGCCTTGGCGGGGGCCGCCGCCGGGACCGTGGCGGCACCGGGGGCGGTGGCCGCGGTGGTGGCGAGGACGGCGGAGATCGACAGGACCGCGGCGGCGGTCCGGCGGCGCAGACGAGTGGTGATCATGCGGATACGATCCCGGCTGCGGAGCGACGCGTTCCGGATTCTCACCCGTAGGTGGCGTGTCCGGTGAACGGGGTTGCTTTCCGGGGCAGATGGGCTCTCAGCGGTCCAGGACCCGCATCTCGAACCAGGTGGTCTTCCCGCGCGGCAGCAGATCGACGCCCCACCGGTCGGAGAGCTTGTCGACGAGGAAGAGGCCGCGCCCGCTGATGTCCGTCTCCTGCACCGGCATCAGACAGGGCAGCCCCCGGGAGGGGTCTCGGACCTCGACCCGGATCCAGCCGGGGCGGCGCCGCATGCGGAGGCCGAAGACCCGGGCACCGGTGTGGCGTACGGCGTTGCCGACCAGTTCGGAGACGAGGAGGACGGCGTCCTCCGTGACCTTGGGGCCGAGCTGCCACTGACGCAGGGCGACGACCTGGGCCAGCCGGCGGGCGGTGGCGGCGGACTCGGGCCGGGAGGGTAACGGAACTTCGTGCTCCGTGGGGTTGCCGAACAGGTCCAGCGCCTTGAGCGCCCGCTCGTCCTCGACCGCCGGCGACCAGCGCGCCGCGGTCGCACGTCCGGCTCCCCGCGGCTGTTCCGTACCATCCAGCCCCGCCATGCCCCCATCATGGCCGCCCTCGGGGGCCTCCGGGGCCGTTCCCGGGGAATACGCCTCCGCCGGAGCCCGGTCGGACGACGGTCGATCGGCATATGCCACAGGCAGTTCGGGGCCGGAAACAGCCCCGGTGACCTGCGCGAACGGCTCGGCCGGAGACAAGCGACGGACTCCCTCGACAAGGCGCGCTTAATGGTGCGTTAAGGCTGCCATAAACCGCCCCATCGAGGGACGCGGATCAGACATCGCGTCAATTGCAAGTGGTACAACGTGACTTCGGATGAAACTTGTACTTCTTGCGGGGTCTTCAGAGGAACTTGGCCTTGCCCGGGCCCTCTTCCACGAAGCTGCGGATCCCGCGCTCGCGGTCCTCGGTGGCGAACAGCCCCGCGAACCAGTTGCGCTCGACGGCGAGGCCGGTCTCGATGTCCGTCTCCAGGCCCGTGTCGATCGCCTCCTTCGCCGCGCGCAGTGCGATGGCCGGGCCCTTGGCGAGCCGCGCGGCCCAGGCGTGCGCCTGCTCGTAGACCTCGGCGGCCGGGACCACCCGGTCCACCAGGCCGAGCGCCAGGGCCTCGTCGGCCTTCACCTGACGGCCGGTGAAGATCAGGTCCTTGGCCTTGGAGGGGCCGATCAGCCGGGACAGCCGCTGGGTGCCGCCCGCGCCGGGGATCAGGCCGAGCAGGATCTCGGGCTGGCCGAGCTTGGCGTTCTCCCCCGCGATGCGGAAGTCGGCGCACAGGGCGAGTTCGCAGCCGCCGCCCAGCGCGTAGCCGGTCACCGCCGCGACCACCGGCTTGGGGATGCGGGCCACCGCGGTGAAGGAGTCCTGCAGGGCACGGGACCGCGCGATCATCGCCGCGTGGTCCATCACCTGCATCTCCTTGATGTCCGCGCCCGCCGCGAACACCTTCTCGCCGCCGTGGATCACCACGGCGCGCACGTCCTCGCGCCGGGTGATCTCCTCGGCCAGCTCCTTCAACCGGTCCTGGGTGGCGACGTCCAACGCGTTCATCGGCGGACGGTCCAGGCGCAGCGTTCCGACGCCTTCGGCGACTTCGAGATGTACGGTCATGCTCCGCAGGTTAGCGGGCGTTCACCCGCCGCGGCAGCCGCCCCCTCAGGCCTTCCACTTCTCCCAGGACATGTTCCAGCCGTTGAGGCCGTTGTCGGGGGCGATGGTGGCGTCCTCGGAGTTCTTGACCACGACCACGTCGCCGATGATCGAGTTCTCGAAGAACCAGCGGGCCGGCGCACCCTTGTCCCAGCCGCCGCGTACGTCGCGCAGGCCGATGCAGCCGTGGCTGGAGTTGCGGTTGCCGAAGGCGTCGCCGCCCCAGTAGTTGCCGTGGATGAAGGTGCCTGAGGTGGACAGGCGCATGGCGTGCGGGACGTCCTTGATGTCGTACTCGCCGCCGTAGCCGACGGTCTCGCCGTTCATGCGGGTCACCGCGAGCCGCTCGGTGATGACCATCTGGCCGTTCCAGGTCTCGTAGCCGGGCGCGCCGGTGGTGACGGGAATGGTCTTGACGGTCTTGCCGTCCCGCACGACCTCCATCGTGTGCTTCTTGGCGTCCACGACGGAGACCTGGCTGCGGCCGACGGTGAAGGAGACGGTCTTGGCCTGCTTGCCGTAGACGTCGTCGCGGCCCTCGACGCCGTCGAGGTTGAGGTCGACGGTGACCTTGGTGCCGGCCTTCCAGTACTTCTCCGGCCGGAAGTCGAGGCGGTCGTTGCCGAACCAGTGGCCCTCGACCTCGACGGCCGGCTCGGTCTTGACGGTGATGGCCTTCTCGACGTCCTCCGGGTTGGTGATGCCCCGGGTGAAGCGGACCGAGAACGGCATGCCGACGCCGACCTTCGAGCCGTCCTCCGGTGTGAAGGTGCCGACGAAGGTGTTCTTCGGCGTCAGGGTGGTGAAGCGGGAGTCCTCGGCGGCCGTGCGGCCCTCGGAGTCCTTGGCCACCGCGTGCACGCTGTACGTGGTGGAGGCGGCCAGGTGGGTGGACGGCGTCCAGGTGGCGCCGTCCCCGGTTATCTTCCCGTCGACCTTCGTGCCCTTGCCGTCCTTGACGACGACCTCGGTGAGCCTGCCCTTCGCGGCGGCCACCTTCAGGGCGCCGCTGGTGTCGACGGCCTTGGCCCCGTTGGCGGGAGCGATGGTGACGACGGCCTCGGACTGTTCGCTCTGTGCCGCGGTGGCGTCCTTGGCCTTGTCCCCCTTGCCGTCCCCGGCCCCCGAGCCCGAGCCGCCCCCACCGCATGCGGTGACGGTCAGCATCAGCAGCCCGAGTACCGCCCCCGCTATCGGACGCACGTTCACCTTGTTCTCCCCTCGCCGGGCCTGGTCGGGCCCGCGCCCCAGTGCGCCCGCGCGCGCACCGGCGCATCGTAACCGCAGGCCAGGGGGTTGAGGGACAGGTGAATTGTCACCGTTCCGTACCGAGTTGGTGGCCGGGTGCCGGAGGACGTCCCGGCGTCACTTCACCGCGCTGCCCGCCTTCCACTCCTTCCACTTCATGTTCCAGCCACCCAGCCCGTTGTCGGGGGCCACGGTCCTGTCCTTGCTGTGGACCACCTCGACGACGTCGCCGATGAGGCTGCGGTCGAAGAACCAGCCCGCCGGGGTGTCGGAGCCGCCGCCCTTGTCGTCGCGCAGTCCGACGCAGCCGTGGCTGACGTTGGCCCGGCCGAAGGTGTCGGCGGGCGCCCAGTAGTTGCCGTGCAGGAAGGTGCCCGAGCTGGTCAGCCGGATGGCGTGCGGGACGTCGGGGATGTCGTACTCGCCGCCGAAGCCGACCGTGCGGCTGTTCATGCGGGTGACCTCGAGCATCTCGGTGATCACCATCCGGCCGTTGTAGGTGGGGGTCGTCGGCGCCCCCGCGGTGATCGGCACGGTGGCCAGCAGGGTGCCGTCCCGGCGCACCTGCATGGTCCGCTCGACGGCGTCTACACGGGAGACCTGGCTGCGGCCGACGGTGAAGGCGACCTTCTTGTGCTGGAGCCCGTAGACCCCCTTCGCGCCCTCCACGTCCCGCAGGCGCAGGTCGACGGTGACCTCGGTGCCGGGCTTCCAGTACTCCTTCGGGCGGAAGTCGAGGCGGTCCTTGCCGAACCAGTGGGGGCGGATCTCGGTGGCGGGCTCCGCGGTGACCGTCACGGCGCGTTCGACGGCGGCGCGGTCGGTGATCTCCCGGTTGAACTCCAGTGAAACGATCATGCCGGTGCCGACGACCGAGCGGTTCTCGGGGGCGACGTAGGCGATGAAGCGCTCCTCGGGGACCTGCGTGGTGAACGTGGTGTGCCGGGCCGAGCGGTGTCCGCCGCCGTCCAGGGCGACGGCGTCGACGGTGTACTTGGCGGCGAGGGCGAGCCGGCCGTCGTCGGGCCGCCAGGACAGGCCGTCCTCGGAGATCCGGCCGGGCACCGGGGTGTCCTGCGCGTCCTGCGACCGGACGACCTTCACCGACTCCAGGCGCCCGTCGGGCACCCGCACCGACAGCTTCCCGTCCGGCCGGACGGCCTTGCTCCCGTCGTCGGGGGTGACGCGGATGACGTCCTCGGCGGCGGGTTGCTTGCCGAACATCTCGCCGATGCCCGAGCCGATGCCGGAACCGACGCCGCCGCCGTCCGAGGTGCATCCGGTGGCCCCGGCCAGCAGTCCTGCCCATGTCAGAAGGGCGGCCAGAGCGGCGCCCGCGCGCGGTGCGCGCTCGTGTACGTGCCTCACATCCACCCGTAACGACCGGTCGGCCCTGGGGAAACGTGAGTGCGAGCCACCCGGTGGGCAGAACTGTGGGGAGGACGACGCGACGGGGAGCAGCGGCCGGGACGCCGTGCGCCCTCCTGCCGGACGTCGTTCCACGAGCCGTGGGAGGCTGACAGGTGTCCAGCGCAGCCGAGCGGGAGGCGGTGCCCGGGGAGCGGGCCGCCGCGGACGGGCGCCCCGCCGTCGTGGTCAATGGCACGCGGCGCGCCGCTCCGCCGCCCGCCGTGCCGGCCCGGCCGGGCACCCCGGTGCCGCTGGGCGCCCGGTTCCGGACCGGTCCGGACCAGGTGGCGGGGACCAACTTCGCGCTGTGGGCGGGCGGGGCGGAGGCGGTCGAGCTGTGCCTGTTCGACGGGCCGGGCCCCGGTGCCAGGGAGAGCCGGGTGCGGCTGGCCGAGCTGACGCACGAGATCTGGCACGGTTTCGTGCCGGGTGTCCGGCCCGGGCAGCGCTACGGCTACCGGGTGCACGGCCGCTGGGACCCGTGGACCGGCGCCCGCTGGAACCCGGCGAAGCTGCTCCTCGACCCCTACGCCCGCGCCGTGGACGGCGACTTCGGCCTGCCGCCCGAGGTGTACGGCCACGTGCGGGACTGGCCGGAGCAGCGGGTCGCGGACACCGTGCGCGACGACCGCGACTCGGCGCCGCACGTCCCCAAGGGCATCGTGGTCCACGACGACGACGACTGGTCGGACGACCGGCGGCCCAAGACGCCGTGGGCGGACTCGGTCATCTACGAGCTGCACGTGCGCGGCTTCACCAAGCTCCACCCGGAGATCCCGCCCGAGCTGCGCGGCACCTACGCGGGCCTCGCCCACCCGGCGGCGATCGCGCACCTGACGCGGCTGGGCGTGACGGCGGTGGAACTGCTGCCGGTGCACCAGTTCGCGCACGAGAGCCATCTGCTGGACCGCGGCCTGAGGAACTACTGGGGCTACAACTCGGTCGGCTACTTCGCCCCGCACGCCGCCTACGCCGCCTCCGGCACCACCGGCGAGCAGGTCGGCGAGTTCAAGCGGATGGTGCGCGCGCTGCACGCGGCCGGCATCGAGGTGATCCTCGACGTGGTCTACAACCACACGGCGGAGGCGGGCGAGCTGGGCCCGACGCTCTCCCTGAAGGGCATCGACAACCGCGGCTACTACCGTCTCCAGCCCGACGCCCGCCGGTACGCCGACTACACCGGCTGCGGCAACACCCTGCACGTGGTCCAGCCGCACGTGCTGCGCCTGATCACCGACTCGCTGCGGTACTGGGTCACCGAGATGGGCGTGGACGGGTTCCGCTTCGACCTGGCGGCGGCGCTGGCCCGGTCGATGCACGACGTCGACATGCTCTCCCCGTTCCTCGCGGTGATCGCGCAGGACCCGGTGCTGCGCCGGGTGAAGCTGATCGCCGAGCCGTGGGACGTGGGCTCGGGCGGCTACCAGGTCGGCGCCTTCCCGCCGCTGTGGACGGAGTGGAACGACCGCTACCGGGGCGCGGTCCGGGACTTCTGGCGGCACGCGCTGCCGGACGTCCGGGAGATGGGCTACCGCCTGTCGGGCTCCAGCGACCTGTACGCGTGGGGCGGACGCAGGCCCTACGCCTCGGTCAACTTCGTCACCGCGCACGACGGCTTCACGCTGCGCGACCTGGTGTCGTACGAGCGCAAGCACAACGAGGCCAACGGCGAGGGCAACCGGGACGGCACGGACGACAACCGGTCCTGGAACTGCGGCACGGAGGGCGAGACGGACGACGCGGAGGTCCGCGCGCTGCGGCGGCGCCAGCTCCGCAACCTGCTGACCACGCTGCTGCTGTCGACTGGGGTGCCGATGCTGGTGGCGGGCGACGAGATGGGGCGCACCCAGCGCGGCAGCAACAACGCCTACTGCCAGGACAACGAGACCGGCTGGGTGGACTGGAGCCTGCGGGACGACCCGGAGTGGGCCCCCCTGTTCGCGCTGGCCTCCCGGCTGATCGGCCTGCGCCACCGGCACCCGGTGCTGCGCCGCCGGGCCTTCTTCTCCGGCCGCGCGCACTCCGCGGACGGCCTGCGCGACCTGGCCTGGTTCACCGCGGGCGGCACGGAGATGACGGAGCGGGACTGGTACGCCCCCGCCGCCACTCTCGGCATGTACCTGTCCGGGCGGGACATCCCGGGCCGCGACGAGCACGGCGACCCGGTCGTCGACGACAGCTTCCTGGCCGTGCTGCACGCGGGCGGGGAGCCGGCCGGCTTCGTCCTGCCGGGCGCCCCGTGGGCGGAGCGGTACGAGGTGGTCGTCGACACCGGGCAGGAGGAACAGGGCGAGGCACCGGGCACCGCACACCCCGCGGGAGCGGAGATCACGGTCCCGGCGCGGACGGTGCTGCTGCTGAGGGCGGGGTGAGGGCGCGGGCCCGGCCGGCCGGGGCGGGTCGGCCGCCGCGGCGCGGGCCCTTCAGCCGAGGATGCCCCGGTCGTACGCCGTCGCGACGGCCGCCGCCCGGTCGTTGACGCCCAGCTTGGCGTAGAGGTGGGTGAGGTGGGTCTTCACGGTCGCCTCGCTGATGAACAGCTCCCGGGCGATCTCCTTGTTGGAGGTGCCGCGCGCCACCAGGGCGAGCACCTCGCGCTCCCGGGCGGAGAGGGGCTCGGCACCGGGGGTCTTCGGGGCGCGGACGGCGGAGACCAGGCGGGAGGCGACCGCCGGGGACAGCACCGTGCGGCCCTGGGCCGCCGCGCGGACCGCGGTGAACAGGTCGTCGCGGGGCGCGTCCTTGAGGAGGTAGCCGGTCGCGCCGGCCTCGATCGCGGGCAGGGTGTCGGAGTCGGTGTCGTACGTGGTGAGCACGAGCACCCTCGCGCGGGCGCCGCGCCTCGTCAGCTCCCGGATGGCGTCCACGCCCGAACCGCCCGGCATCCGCAGGTCCATGAGGATCACGTCGGGGTCGAGCGCGGCGGCCCGTTCCACCGCCTCGGCGCCGCCCGCAGCCTCGCCGAGGACGCGGAAGCCGGGCGCCGACTCGAACATGCCGCGCAGGCCGTCGCGGACCACGGGGTGGTCGTCGACGACGAGCAGGGAGATCACGGCGTCATCGGTCACGGCGTCATCCGTCACGGGGTCGTCGGCCACCGCGGCGGCGGTCACTTCGTCATCGGTCATGGCGGACCAACGGTACGCGAGCCGAGACGGCGGTGCCGTGCCCCGGTTCCGCCTCGACGGTGAGCGAACCGGCGATGCGCTCGGCGCGGGCCCGCATGCCGTCGAGACCGAAACCGCCGCCGGGGGTGCGCTCCCGCGCGGTCAGCGGGTCGAAGCCCCGGCCGTCGTCGCGGATGTCGAGGGTGACCTCGTCGCCCATGTAGGAGAGGGTGACGCCCACCCGGTCGGCGGCCGCGTGCCGTGCCGTGTTGGACAGGGCCTCCTGGGCGATGCGCAGCAGCGTGGCGGCGACCTCGTCGTGGAGGTGCTCGGCGGTGCCGGTGACGGTGAACCGGGCCTGGACGCCGGTGCGTCCGCCCCACTCCGTCACCGTCTTCTTCAGCGCGTCCGGCAGTCCGTCGTCGGCCAGCGCGACCGGCGAGAGGTTGTGCACGGAGCGGCGGGCCTCGCCCAGGCTGTGCCGGGCCAGGGCGAGGGCCCGGTCCAGGTGCTCCCGGCCCAGCGCCGGTTCCGGGGCGGCCGCCACGACCTGGAGCTGGGCGATGATGCCGGTCAGGCCCTGGGCCAGGGTGTCGTGGATCTCGGCGGCCAGCCGCCTGCGCTCGTCGGCGACCCCGGCCTCGCGGGCCTGCACCAGGAGCTGGGCGTGCAGGGCGGCGTTCTCGTCGAGGGCCTGCTGGAGGGCGGCGTTGGTGCGCTCCAGTTCGGCGATGGTCTCGACGCGGGCGCGGCTGCGGGCCTCCTCCAGCGCGGCGAAGTGCGCGAAGAGGGCCACCAGCATGCTGTTGACGGTGAGGATCGCGCCGAAGAGCACCCAGCCCATGACCCCGTTCGGCGGCAGCCCGCCGGACTGCGAACCCGCGAGGGTGACGGCGGTGGCGAACAGTCCGGCCCGGCACAGCCTGCGGGGCAGCAGGTACTGGGCGCCGAAGTAGCCGACGACCGCGTAGAAGGCGAACAGCGGGTTCAGCCAGGTGAGGGCGAAGCCGATGGCCCAGCGGACGGCGTAGTAGCAGGTGCCGGCCCGGGACGGCTCGGGGCGGGTGCGCGCCGCCCGGTTCCACCACAGTTGCAGCACGACGGCCGCACCGATCAGTGCGCCGCTCGCCCGCCGCTCGCCGGTCGTCATGCCGATGGCGTCGGCGGCCGACCAGGCGACCAGCGTCCCGACGGCCAGCAGCGCGTACGGGCCCCAGCGGTGGAACGCCGCCCACCGCTCGTCGACCGCCGCCGTCCGCGTCATGGCGTCATTGTCGGACACGCGGCCGCCTTCCTCGCCCACTCCCCCTCACCGCGGTCACTCCGGTCACTCCCAGCGGAACCAGCGCGCGGCCGCCGCGGTGAGCAGCACCGTCCAGCCCACCAGGACCGCCAGGTGGGACCAGTCCGGCCAGTCGCCCGCCGCGGCCTCGTTGAGGGCCTGGGCGGCCGCGCCGAACGGGGTCCAGCCCACGATCCGGGCCAGCAGGTCCGGCATGGCCTGGACCGGCAGCCACACGCCCGCGCAGAACATCGCCGGGAACAGCGCGGCCGACCCGATCGCACCGGCGATCTTCGTGGTGCGGGAGAGCGCCGAGAGCACGGCGCCCAGGGAGAGCGCGGCCGGCACGGCGAGCAGCAGCGCCAGGAGGTAGCCGAGGGGCTGCTCGGGCAGGCTCACGTCGAAGGCGAGCCGTCCGACGGCGAGCGCGAGCAGCGCCGAGACCAGGGCGGCTCCGCCGCACACCACCATCTGTGCGGACAGCAGCGCCGCCGGGCGCACGGGGGTGGCGGACATCCGGCGCAGGATGCCCCGCTCGCGGTAGCCGGTGAGGACCTGCGGCATGCCCTGGAGGCCGCCGACGGTCAGGCCGAGCAGCACGGCCACCGGCACGTAGGCGTCGACCGGGCGCAGTCCGCCGAAGGAGGGGTCGGCCTCGCGGAAGGACGGGATGGAACCGAGGATCGCCAGCAGCAGGGTCGGGAACACCAGCATCCAGAACAGGGCGCCGGGTTCGCGCCGGAACAGGCGCAGCTCGGTCCTCAGTACGGCGGTGTCGAAGACGTCGGTGGTCATGCGGTGGCCTCCGTCAGGTCCAGGAAGGCGTCGTCCAGCGTGGTGTCGGTGACCCGGAGCTGGTGCGCGGTGACGCGGGTGCGGGCGAGCAGGGTGATGACGGCGTTGACCGTCTCGTCCGTGCCGGACAGGGTGACGCGGCCGTCCCTGAACTCGGCGGAGGCCAGCTCCGGCAGCGCGCGCAGGTCCGCCTCGTCCAGCGGCGCGGACGGGGTGAAGCTGATGACGGTGGCGCCGGTCGAGCGCCGGATCAGTCCGGCAGGGGTGTCCAGCGCGGCGATACGGCCCCGGTCGATCACCGCGATCCGGTCGCACAGCCGCTGGGCCTCCTCCATGAAGTGCGTGACCAGCAGGACGGTGACGCCGCCAGCGCGGATGTCCTCGATGAGCTGCCAGGTCTCCCGGCGGGCGCGCGGGTCGAGACCGGTGGTCAGCTCGTCCAGGACGACGACGCGCGGGTCGCCGACCAGGGCCAGCGCGATGAACAGGCGCTGCTTCTGACCGCCGGAGAGCTTGGCGAACCGGGTGTCCAGCATCGGGACGAGGTCGAGCCGCTCGGCGAGCGGGCGCCAGTCGGCGGGCTTCGGGTAGAAGGCGGCGTACAGCTCCAGGGCCTCGCGGACGGTGAGTTTGGGCTGGAGTTCGCTCTGCTGGAGCTGGGCGCCGAGGACCTCGGCGACCCGCCGGTGGTCGGCGACGGGGTCGAGCCCGGTGACCCGGACCCGGCCGGCGTCGGGGACGCGCAGTCCCTCGACGCACTCGACGGTGGTGGTCTTGCCGGCGCCGTTGGGGCCGAGGACGCCGAAGATCTCACCCTCCTCGACGGTGAAGGACACACCGTCGACGACGGGGCGGCCGCCGTAGGACTTGCGCAGGTCGGTGACTTCGATGACGGGCATGGCACCAGCGTCCCGGCGGACCGGGGTCCGGCACATCGGCCGACGCGCTCGAAGGCGCATCAGCCGATCGGTTGATGCGCCGGTACGACCCCCGCGGGGCTCCCGCACGACCCCGGCGAGGCTTCCGTACGACCCCGGTCGGGCCCGAAAACTCGGTGGGCAGTGTCAGTGGCAAACCGTAGGCTCGCTGCTGATGCCCACGAAACCTGCCCCCGCCACGGATCTCGCCCCGGACGCCGCCCCGGACGCCGCCGAGAAGCGTTCCACCGTACGTGCCCTGCTGCGGCTGTGGCCCTATGTACGACCGGTGCGCGCGCGGTTGGGCGCGGCCGCGGTGATAGCGATCCTCGCCTCCTGCGTGGGGCTGGTGATCCCGCTGGTCCTGAAGTGGATGGTGGACGGGCCGGTGGCCGACGGTGATCCGGCGGGCGTGTGGCTCGGGGCGCTGTACCTGCTGCTCCTCGGGCTGGCGGAGGCGCTGCTGTTCGGTCTGCGGCGGTGGCTGGTGGCCAGGCCGCTGGCGGGTGTCGAGGCGGGCATGCGGGCGGATCTCTACCGGCGTCTGCAGCGCCTGCCGGTGGCCTTCCACGACCGCTGGGCCTCGGGGCAGTTGCTGTCACGCGGGACGACCGATCTGATGCTGCTCCGCATGTTCCTCGCCTTCCCGCTGACGTTCCTGCTGGTCAACGGCGTGACGATCCTGGTCGGCGTGGGCATCATGCTGGTCCAGGACTGGACGCTCGGGCTGGTCATCCTGGGCCCCGCCATCCCGGTGATGATCACCTGCGGGATCTTCGAGAAGAAGTACTCCGCGGTGGCGCGGCGCGCGCAGGACCAGGTCGGGGATCTGACGACCGTGGTCGAGGAGAGCGTGCTCGGCATCCGGATCATCAAGGGCTTCGGCCGGCACCGCAGCCAGGCCCGCGCCTTCCACGAGCTGTCGCACACCCTGCGGGGCACCGAGCTGCGCAAGGCGCGGCTGCTCGCGGCCATCTGGGCGGTCATCGTGACGCTGCCCGAGGTGGCGATCGGGGCGGCGCTGGTGGTCGGGGCGGTCCAGGTGGCGGACGGGGCGCTGTCGGCGGGGACGCTGGTGGCGTTCCTGTCCACGGCGCTGGCGCTGCGGTGGCCGGTGGAGTCCATCGGCTTCCTGCTGGCGATGAGTCAGGAGGCGGCGACGGCCACGGACCGCTACTTCGAGGTGATGGACGCGGAAGTCGAGTCTCCGGGGGGTGCTGGTGGCCCTGCGTCGGTGCCGCGGGGTGGGGAGCGCGGCCCGGCGTTGGGGGGTGCCTCCCAGGCCGTTCAGGCACTGGGGGAGGCACGACTGCCCGCAGCGGCGGGGGCCGACGGCCTCCGGTTCGAGCACGTCCTGTTCCGTTATCCCGACGCCGCCCCCGACTCCCCGCCCCTCCTGACGGACGTCGACCTGCACATCCGCCCCGGCGAGTCCATGGCCCTGGTCGGTGCCACCGGCAGTGGCAAGACGACGCTGACCGCGCTCGTCCCGCGCCTGCACGAGGTGACCGGGGGTCGGATCACGCTGGACGGCGAGGACATCACCGCCCTGTCCCGCGAGGAGCTGCGCTCGATGGTCGCCGTGGCCTTCGAGGAGCCCACCCTCTTCTCGGCCACCGTCGGGGAGAACGTGCTGATGGGTGCGGGTGAGGGCGCCGACGACGAGGCGCTGGACCGCGCGCTCGCCGTCGCGCAGGCCGACTTCGCGCACGCGCTGCCCCAGGGCACCGGCACCCAGGTCGGTGAGCAGGGACTCAGCCTCTCCGGCGGCCAGCGTCAGCGCCTCGCGCTCGCGCGCGCCGTGGTGGGCAGACCGAGGTTCCTGGTCCTGGACGACCCGCTGTCCGCGCTGGACGTGCACACGGAGGCCGCCGTCGAGGCCGCCCTGCGGCGGGTCCTCGCGGACACCACCGCGCTGATCGTGGCCCACCGCCCCTCCACCGTCCTGCTCGCCGACCGCGTCGCCCTGCTGTCCGAGGGCCGCATCGCCGCCGTCGGTACCCATCACGAACTGCTGCGCACCAGCCCCGAGTACGCCCATCTGATGTCCGGGCCCGACGGGCACGAGAGCGACGAGGGACCCCAGGAAGGAGACGGCCGATGACCGCGCCCACGGCCACCGCGCCGGACCGGGAACAGCCGGAGGGCCCCGAGCCCGGGGACCCGGCCGAGAAGAGGACCGACACCGCCGCCGCCGACGCCTTCGACGAGGACGTCCTGCCCAGCCCGCCGGGTGCGACCGGCGCCCTGCTGCGCTCCCTGCTGATGCCCATGAAGGCCCGGGTCGCCGTCACCGTCCTCCTGCTGCTGCTCCAGCAGGCGGCCGTGCAGGCGGGGCCGCTGCTGGTGGCGTACGCCATCGACCACGCCGTGCCGGCCCTGCGGGACGACGACCACGGTCCGCTGATCGCGGTGGGCGCCGGCTACCTGCTGTGCTCGCTGGCGGCGGGCGGTCTCCAGTACGCCTTCGTCGCGGCGGCGGCCCGCGTCAGCCAGGACGTGCTGCTCGACCTGCGCGGGCGCATCTTCCGGCACGCACAGGCGCTGAGCGTCGACTTCCACGAGCGCTACACCTCGGGCCGCCTCATCTCGCGCTCCACCACGGACGTGGAGTCCCTGCGCGAACTGCTCGACGAGGGGCTCCAGGAGCTGGTGACGGTCATCCTGTCCTTCGTCTACATCGCCGCGCTGCTGCTCTGGCTGGACCTGGGCCTCGGCGCCGTGGCGGTGGCGTCGTTCGTGCCGCTGTACGCGCTGGTGCGGCTCTACCAGCGGCGCGCGGGGCGGGTGTACCGGCAGCGGTCCACGGCGATCGCGGCGGTGATCGTGAAGTTCGTGGAGACGATGAACGGCATCCGGCCGGTGCGCGCCTTCCGCCGGGAGGCCGTCAACGACGCCGACTTCGCGGTGCTGAACCACCGCCACGAACGGACCAACGGCGACGCGCTGCTGGAGATGGCCCGTTACGTGGTGGGTTCCCGCCTGGTGGCGAACACGGCCGTCGCGGGGATCGTGCTGTGGGGCGCCTACCGGGTCGCGGACGGCACGCTGGCGCTCGGTGTGCTGGCGGCGGCGGTGCTGTACCTGCGCCGCCTGTACGACCCGATCGACCGGCTGGGCATGTTCCTGAACTCGTACCAGTCGGCGGCCGCCTCGCTGGAGAAGATCGCCGGGCTGCTGGCCCAGACGCCGTCGGTGCCGGAGCCGACCGCGCCGAAGGAGCTGCCGCCGTTGGAGTCGGAGCACCCCGGCCGCGAGGTCGTCTTCGACTCGGTGAGCTTCGGCTACCGCACCGGCGGTGAGGTCCTGCCGCGCTTCGAACTGACGCTCCCGGCCGGTCAGACGGTCGCCGTCGTGGGCTCGACCGGCGCCGGCAAGTCGACGCTGGCCAAGCTGCTCGCCCGGTTCTACGACCCCTCCGCCGGGCGGGTCCTGCTGGACGGCACCGACCTGCGCGACCTGGCCGTGCCCGAACTGCGGCGCGGGGTGGTGATGGTGACGCAGGAGGCGTTCCTGTTCTCCGGCACGGTCGCCGACAACATCGCCATCGGCCGTCCGGAGGCTACGCGGGAGGAGATCGAGCGGGCCGCGAAGGCGATCGGCGCCCACGACTTCATCGCCGCGCTGCCGGACGGCTACGACACCGACGTGCGCAAGCGGGGCGGCCGTATCTCCGCCGGTCAGCGGCAGCTCGTGGCCTTCGCGCGGGCGCTGCTCGCCGACCCGGCGGTGCTGATCCTGGACGAGGCGACCAGTTCGCTGGACATCCCCGGGGAACGGGCGGTGCAGCGGGCGATGACGACGGTGCTGAAGGGCCGTACGGCGGTCGTGATCGCGCACCGGCTCTCCACCGTGGAGATCGCCGACCGGGTGCTGGTGATGGAGCACGGCCGGATCGTCGAGGACGGCGCGCCGGACGAACTCATCGCCGGTACGGGCCGGTTCGCGGATCTGCACCGGGCCTGGCGGGACAGTCTGGCGTGAGGATCGACGCGTACGAGGACCCGGGCACCCCGGGTCGCGGGGGCGGCTGGCGGTACCTGGGCTGGCTGGTCGGGCGGCAGTGGCCCCGGTGCCTGGCGGGGGCGGTGCTCGCCAGTGTCTGGATGGTGCTGCTGGCGGCGACGCCGTACCTGATGGCCCGGGCCGTCGACCAGGGCCTGGAGCCCGGTGACATGGGCGCGCTGGCGGGCTGGACGGGCGCCATGGTCGCCGTCGGCGGGGTCAACGCGTGGCTGGGCATGATGCGGCACCGCACGATGACGAAGGTGCGGATGGACGCCAACTTCCGCACGGTCAAGGTGGTCGTCGGGCACGCCACGCGGCTCGGCGCGGCGCTGCGCGGACAGGTGGGGACCGGCGAGGTCGTCACCATCGGGGTGGGCGACGTGCAGACCATCAGCACGTCCCTGACGGCCGTGGGGCCGGGCGTCGGCGCGGTCGTCGCCTACGCGGCGGTCGGCGGACTGATGCTGTCGGTGTCGGCCCGGCTGGCCCTGGTGGTGCTGCTCGGGGTCCCGGCGCTCGGGGTGCTCCTCGGTCCGCTCATGGGACGGCTTCAGGGCAGGGAGGCGGAGTACCGGGAGCGGCAGTCCGTGCTGACCGCGCGGATCGGCGACCTCGCGGGCGGGCTGCGGGTGCTGAACGGGCTGGGCGGCAAGGGCCTGGTCGCGGACGCCTTCCGGCAGGACTCGGGCCGGCTGCGCGAGCAGGGCTACCGGGTCGGCGCGGTGACCAGCTGGATCCAGGCCCTCGGGGTGGGGCTGCCGATGCTGTTCCTGGCCCTGGTGACCTGGCTGGGCGCCCGGCAGGCCGCGCAGGGGCACATCAGTGTGGGCGAACTGGTGTCGGTGTACGGCTACGTCGTCGCGCTGGGCTGGCCGGTGGCGTTCCTCATCGAGATGGGCCACCAGCTCAGCCGCGGCGTGGTGGCCGCCCGCCGCGTCGTCGCCTTCCTGGACCTGGAACCGGCCCCGGACGAAGGCAGCCGGGACGCCCCCGCGGAACCCTCGGCGCTCCACGACCCGGCCTCGGGCGTCCGGATCGCCCCCGGCCGCCTGACCGCCCTGGTCACGGCCCACCCGTCCGACGCCACCGACATCCTGGACCGCCTGGGCCGCTACACCCCGTCGGACGCGACCTGGGGAGGCGTCCCCCTGACCGAGATCCCGCTGACACAGGTACGGGCGCGCATCCTGGTCGCCGACCCGGAAGCCGACCTCTTCGCAGGCCCCCTGAGCACTGTAGTTGGCGCTCAGGACATGCCGAGCGGGGGCGCGGGCAGTGTCGATCTGCGGCTCCGCCGCGTGGGCGCGACAAGCCACGACGAATCCGCAGACGCGAAACAACGGCCCGGGGCAGACGAGACCGCGCGACTGACCGCAGCCCTCCACGCCGCCTCCGCCGAAGACATCGTCCGCGCTCTCCCCGACGGCCTGAAGACCCAGGTCGCGGCCCAGGCCCGAGACCTGTCCGGAGGACAACGCCAACGCATCCGCCTCGCCCGCGCCCTCCTGACCGACCCCGAAGTCCTCCTCGCCGCGGAACCCACCTCCGCCCTGGACGCCCACACGGAGGCCACCGTGGCCGACCGCCTCAAGCACGCCCGCCGGGGCCGCACCACCGTCCTCGCCGCCACCTCACCCCTGCTCCTCGACCGCGCGGACGTCGTGCACCACCTGGTCGACGGCAAGGTCGCGGCCACCGGCACGCACCGCGAACTCCTGGACTCCGAACCGGCGTACCGCGCCCTGGTCGCACGGGACGCCGAGGGCGCCGAGGGCGCCGAGGAAGAGGAAGGGGAACCGGCCCGATGACACAGCTGCCCGTCGCCGAGCGCACCGACGTCCGCCGCGCGGCGGCCGGCCTGGTGCGCGCCGACCGGAGGTCCTTCGCGGTCGTCCTATGTCTCAACGCGCTGGCCGCGCTGGCCGGCCTCGCCGGTCCGTGGCTGCTGGGCCGGATCGTCGACGAGGTCCGCGGCGGGGGCGGGGTCGGCGCCGTGGACCGGATGGCCCTCGCCATCCTGCTGTGCTCGCTGGCGCAGTTGCTGCTGGCCCGCTGGGCGCGGTACGTGGGGCACCGGTTCGGGGAGCGGACGCTCGCCCGGGTGCGGGAGCGGTACGTGGAACGGGCGCTGGCGCTGCCCGCGTCGGTCGTGGAACGGGCGGGGTCCGGGGACCTGACGACGCGCGGCACCGCCGACGTGACCGCCGTCGGCACGACGCTGCGCGACGCCGGTCCCGAGCTGCTGGTCAACGCGGTGCAGGCGCTGTTCCTCACCGCCGCGGTGTTCGTGCTCGACCCGCTGCTCGGCCTGGTCGGGGTGCTGGGGCTGACACCGGCCTGGCTCGCGCTGCGCTGGTACCTGCGCCGGGCGCGGGCGGCCTACCTCGCCGAGGGCGCGGCCAACTCCGACGTCGCGGAGAGCCTGGCGGCCACCGTGGCGGGGGCCCGCACGGTCGAGGCGTTCGGGCTGGCCGAGCGGCGCGTCGCGACCAACCGCGGGGCGCTGGAGGTCTCGCTGCGCACCCGGTTGCGGACGCTGTTCCTGCGCAGTGTGTTCTTCCCGGCGGTGGACATCTCCTACGTCCTTCCCGTGGCGGGCGTGCTGCTGCTCGGCGGGGTGCTGCACGCGCACGGGTCGGCGAGCCTCGGCGCGGTGGTGTCCTGCGCCGTGTATCTCCAGCAGTTGGCGGGGCCGCTCGACGAGGTGCTGATGCGGGTCGAGCAACTGCAGGCCGGTGCCGCCTCGTTCGCCCGGGTGGAGGGGCTGGCGCGGGCCCCGCGGGCGACGGCGGACGAGTCGGCGGTGCCGGACGGCGACCGTATCGACGTGTCCGGGGTGCGGTACGCCTACGACCGGGGCGGGGAGGTGCTGCGCGGGGTGGACCTCACCGTGCGGCCGGGCGAGCGGCTGGCGGTCGTCGGGCCGTCGGGGGCGGGCAAGACGACGCTGAGCCGGCTCCTGGCGGGCGTCGACGCGCCGACGGAGGGTTCGGTGACGGTGGGCGGGGTGCCCGTGGTCGCCCTGGGCCCGGAGCGGCTGCGCCGTCAGGTGGTGCTGGTCACCCAGGAGCACCACGTGTTCCTGGGGACGGTCCGCGACAATCTCCTGATCGCCGAACCGGCGGCCGCCGACGAGGAGTTGTGGTCCGCGCTCGCCGCGGTGGGCGCCGAGGGCTGGGTGCGGGAGCTGCCCGGGGGCCTCGGCGCCGAGCTGGGCGCGAAGGGGCACTCCACGGACGGCTCGCAGGCCCAGCAACTCGCCCTGGCCCGGGTGGTGCTGGCCGACCCGCACACCCTGATCCTGGACGAGGCCACGGCCCTGCTGGACCCGACCACGGCCCGGCACACGGAGCAGGCGCTGGCCGCCGTACTGAAGGGCCGTACGGTCATCGCCATCGCACACCGCCTGCACACCGCGCACGACGCCGACCGGGTGGCGGTGATGGAGGACGGTCTGCTGACCGAGCTGGGCACGCACGGCGAGCTGGTGGCGGCGGGCGGGGCGTACGCGGCCCTGTGGGGCTCCTGGCACGGCGAGCCGTCCGCCGGTTACTGACTGACCGGACAGTAACCGGGCCCCGACAGCAACGATTCCGTTTATCGAACGTGAACGCCCGGTCAACGAACCATTTCCAGCCAACTTACTGACGCGCTCCTGACAAGTAGCGCTTTCTCCTGCCACTCTTCCGTCGGCCCCTTCACAGTGCCCCCACAGCTTCCCCACGAGCGCTGTGCCGCGGCCAGCTCCTAGCACCAGGTTTCTGCGTACCGCACAGTTCCGCCCGGCCGGCCACCCGCCGACCGGTCTCCCCTGGCCGCGCAACCCGTGGCCACGCAGAAGGAGTCAGTGTTGAGCAGCAGCACTCCCCACAGACGCACCTCCCACACCACCTCCCACACCTCGCGCCGTACCGCGCACCGTCGTGCCGCGGCCGTCGCGCTGGCCGGTGTCGCCGCGCTGATCGCCACGGCGGTCCAGTCCGGCACCGCCACCGCGGCCCCCGACCCGTCGCCCGCGAAGGGCAACGAGCTGGTCAAGCTCAGCCCGGCCCAGCGCGCCGAGCTGATCCGCGACGCCGACGCCGCCAAGGCGAAGACCGCCGACGAGCTGGGTCTGGGCGCCAAGGAGAAGCTGGTCGTCCGGGACGTGGCCAAGGACCGCGACGGCACCCTGCACACCCGCTACGAGCGCACCTACGACGGCCTGCCCGTCCTCGGCGGCGACCTCGTGGTGGCCACCGACGCGGGGAAGACCGAGCAGGTCGTGAAGGCCACGGCGAAGGCGCTCAGGCCGGCCACCGTGACGCCGAAGATCTCCGCCGCCAAGGCGGAGTCCCAGGCGGTGTCGGCCGCGAAGGCCGCCGGTGCCGAGCGGCCGGACGCGAACCGTGCCCCGCGCAAGGTGATCTGGGCGGCGAACGGCACTCCGGTCCTGGCGTACGAGACGGTCGTGGGCGGCCTCCAGGAGGACGGCACCCCGAACGAGCTGCACGTCATCACCGACGCCGCCACCGGCGCCAAGCTGTACGAGTACCAGGGCGTCGAGAACGGCACCGGCAACACCCTCTACAGCGGCACGGTCACGCTGGGCACCGCGCAGTCGGGTTCGTCGTACACGCTGACCGACACGGCCCGCGGCAACCACAAGACGTACAACCTCAACCGCGGCACCTCCGGCACCGGGACGCTCTTCTCCGGCTCCGACGACGTGTGGGGCAACGGCAGTGCCTCCAACGCGGAGACCGCCGCCGCCGACGCCCACTACGGCGCCGCGCTGACCTGGGACTACTACAAGAACGTGCACGGCCGCTCGGGCATCCGCGGCGACGGTGTGGGCGCCTACTCCCGGGTCCACTACGGCAACAACTACGTCAACGCCTTCTGGCAGGACAGCTGCTTCTGCATGACGTACGGCGACGGCTCCGGCAACGCCAACCCGCTGACGTCCATCGACGTGGCCGCGCACGAGATGAGCCACGGCGTCACCTCCGTCACCGCGGGGCTCAACTACAGCGGCGAGTCCGGCGGTCTGAACGAGGCCACGTCCGACATCTTCGCGACCGCGGTCGAGTTCTACGCCAACAACTCCTCCGACGTCGGTGACTACCTCATCGGCGAGGAGATCGACATCAACGGCGACGGCACCCCGCTGCGCTACATGGACAAGCCGAGCAAGGACGGCGCGTCCAAGGACTACTGGTACTCGGGGATCGGCGGGGTGGACGTCCACTACTCGTCCGGCCCGGCCAACCACTTCTTCTACCTGCTGAGCGAGGGCAGCGGCACCAAGACCATCAACGGTGTCACCTACAACTCGCCCACCTCGGACGGCCTCCCGGTCACCGGCATCGGCCGCGCCAAGGCGGAGAAGATCTGGTTCCGCGCGCTGACCACCAAGTTCACCTCGACCACCAACTACGCGGGCGCCCGCACCGGCACCCTCGCGGCCGCCGGTGAGCTGTACGGCACCGACAGCGCCGAGTACACCGCGGTGGCGAACGCGTGGGCGGGCATCAACGTCGGCGCCCGGCCCGGTGGCGGCGACCCCGGGGACGGCACCACGTTCGAGAGCAGCACGAACGTGAACATCCCCGACTACGGCTCCGCGGTCACCTCGTCCCTCACGGTCTCCGGACGCACCGGCAACGCGCCGAGCAACCTCCAGGTGGGCGTGGACATCGTGCACAGCTGGCGCGGTGACCTCCAGATCGACCTGGTCGCGCCCGACGGGTCGACGTACCGCCTGAAGAACAGCGGCTACGACCCGGCGGCGGACGTGCACGAGACGTACACGGTGAACGCCTCCTCCGAATCGGCCAACGGCACCTGGAAGCTGCGTGTCCAGGACCAGGGCCCGGCGGACACCGGCTACATCGACGGCTGGCGGCTCACCTTCCCGTAGGCCGGCCGGCCCGCGGACGCACCACCCCCAAGTCAGGGCGTCGCCTCGGAGGTTCGAATCCTCCGGGGCGGCGCCCTCTCCACGTCCGCCCCGACTGCCGGTTTTTGCCAAGCACTTACGCCGGCCTTGTTGCCACTTGACCGAGGTCACACGGCCTTCACATTCCCGCAACAGGCACCCAGCCGTCGGTTTTCGGCCAACATCATCGCGCCCTCCTGACATGTACGCGCCTTCGGTGTCAGTCTTCCGTCACCCACAGCACAACTTCGCAGTAACCGGCCGGACACCCCACGCCGTCCGGAGATCCCCCCACCGAAGGAGCTTGTGTGTCTTCCCTCTTCGCGTGCCACAAGCGCACCACTCTGGCCCTCGCCACCGCGGTCGCCGCCGGAGCGATGCTCACCACCGGCCTGACCGCGGGCAACGCCGCCGCCGACAGCGCCGCGCCGTCGGCACTCCCGGGCGCGCCCGTCCTGCTGTCGGGCAGCGCCCGCAGCGCGCTCATACAGGAGCAGCAGGCCGGCGCGGCCGGTACGGCCCGGGCGATGGGCCTCGGCGCCAAGGAGAAGCTGGTCGTCAAGGACGTGGTGAAGGACCGCGACGGCTCCGTGCACACCCGCTACGAGCGCACCTACGACGGTCTGCCCGTCCTCGGCGGCGACCTCGTCGTGCACCAGTCCGAGTCCGGCGCCACCAGAGGCGTCACCAAGGCGACCGAGGCCGCCGTCGAGGTCGCCACCGTCACCCCGAAGGTGAAGGCGGCCAAGGCCGAGCAGCAGGCGCTGTCCGCCGCCAAGGACGCCGGGTCGTCGAGGACCGCGGCCGACTCCGCGCCCCGCAAGGTGGTCTGGGCCGCCCAGGGCAAGCCCGTGCTCGCCTACGAGACCGTGGTCGGCGGCCTCCAGGACGACGGCACCCCGAACGAGCTGCACGTCATCACCGACGCCGCCACCGGCGCCAAGCTGTACGAGTACCAGGGCATCCAGACCGGCTCCGGCAAGAGCCTCTACTCGGGCACGGTCGAACTCGGCACCACCAAGTCGGGCTCGTCGTACCAGCTGTACGACACCGGGCGCGGCGGCCACAAGACGTACAACCTGGCCCGCAAGACCTCCGGCACCGGCACGCTGTTCACCGACGCCGACGACACCTGGGGCACCGGCGCCGCCTCCAGCGACCCGCAGGACCAGACCGCCGCCGTCGACGCCGCCTACGGCGCCCAGGTCACCTGGGACTTCTACAAGGAGAGCTTCGGCCGCAGCGGCATCAAGAACGACGGCAAGGCGGCCTACTCCCGCGTCCACTACGGCAGCAACTACGTCAACGCCTTCTGGTCGGACAGCTGCTTCTGCATGACCTACGGCGACGGCACGGGCAACACCAACCCGCTGACCTCCCTGGACGTGGCCGGGCACGAGATGAGCCACGGCGTCACCTCCAACACCGCGGGCCTCGAGTACAGCGGCGAGTCCGGCGGCCTCAACGAGGCGACCAGCGACATCTTCGGCACCGGCGTGGAGTACTTCGCGAACAGCTCGACCGACAAGGGCGACTACCTCATCGGCGAGGCCATCGACATCAACGGCGACGGCACCCCGCTGCGCTACATGGACAAGCCCAGCAAGGACGGCGCGTCCAAGGACTACTGGGACTCCGGTCTCGGCGGCGTCGACGTGCACTACTCGTCGGGTCCGGCCAACCACTTCTTCTTCC
The DNA here is from genome assembly GCF_027947575.1 of Streptomyces rubrogriseus. Lineage (NCBI taxonomy): Bacteria > Bacillati > Actinomycetota > Actinomycetes > Kitasatosporales > Streptomycetaceae > Streptomyces > Streptomyces rubrogriseus. The sequence goes on from NZ_CP116256.1 coordinate 6,860,683, forward strand.
TGCTGTCGGAGGGCAGCGGGGCGCGCACGGTCGACGGGGTGGACTACGACTCCCCGACCTCCGACGGCTCCACGGTCACCGGCATCGGCCGCGACAAGGCCCTGCAGATCTGGTACAAGGCGCTGACCGAGTACATGACGTCGACGACCGACTACGCCGACGCCCGCACGGCCACCCTGAGCGCGGCGTCCGACCTGTACGGCGCCGACAGCACGGAGTACAAGACGGTGGGCGCGGCCTGGACCGCGATCAACGTGAACTGACCGACACGACCGCGGCACCCGGAACCAGTGGTTCCCGGGTGCCGCCCTAGTCTTGGTGCCCATGTCCTTCACGTACGACGACGTCGGCGCCACCCGCGAGCAGGGCGCCTGCCCGCCCGGCTTCCGCCCCATGCACGTACGCACCCGCCTCGGGGAGGGCGAACCGGTGTTCCGGCGGGCGGTCGAGGCCGTGCTCACCTGGGAGATGCACCGGGAGATGGGCGTCGGCATCGAGGCGGGCGCGGAGCGCGCCGCGCCCGGCGTCGACGTCACCGTCACCCTCGCCGGCCTGATCAAGGCGCCCTGCCGGGTGGTGTGGACCCTGGAGGAGCCGCGCCGGGCCGGCTGGGCCTACGGCACGCTGCCCGGCCACCCGGAGTCCGGCGAGGAGGCCTTCGTGGTGGACCGCACGGGTGACGGGACGGTCTGGCTGACCGTGCACGCCTTCAGCCGCCCGGCCAAGTGGTACGCCAAGGCCGGCGGACCGGCGGCCCGCGCCTTCCAGCACGCCTACGCCCGCCGCTGCGGCACCGTCCTCAGGCGGCTGAGCGGTGGCGACGAGGAGGACTGAGCCCTCCTCGTCGCCACCGCCCGCCGCCGCCCGGCTGCTCCGGGGGTCACCGCATCAGCAGGCCCGCCGCCTCCACCAGGTCGCCCGAGGGCACCGCGACCAGGCCGGTCTCCACTCCGGACGCCAGCAGCCGGTGCGCGGGCAGGACCCGGACCGTGTAGCCGAAGGGGCCGGTGCGGTCCAGGGCGAGCGGGCCCTCGTAGGCCCAGCGGCCCTCCAGGTCGGGTCCGCCCACCGGTTTCAGCGGTGTCCTCGCCGCGTCGGTGATCCGGTCCTCGGAGTCCACCCGGCCGGAGACCGCCTGCACCTCCACGTCCTCCGGCGCGAGGTCGCCGAGCTTCACCCGCACCCGCAGCGCGAGCGTGGTGCCGAGTTCGGCACTGGCGGACGCGGCGGAGGTCTCCACGTGGTCGACGCTCACCCCGGGCCAGGCCGCCCGCACCCGCGCCTTCCACTCGGCGAGCCCCCGCGCGGAGTCCGGGTCCATCGCGCGGTGCGCCTCGGCGGCGGGGGTGTAGAGCCGCTCGACGTACTCGCGGACCATGCGGCCGGCCAGCACCTTCGGGCCGAGCAGGCTGAGGGTCCTGCGCACCATCTCCAGCCACCGGTCGGGCAGCCCGCTCGCGCCCCGCTCGTAGAAGCGCGGGGTGATCCGCTGCTCCAGCAGGTCGTAGAGGGCGTCGGCCTCTATGGCGTCGCGCCGGTCCGGGTCGGTGCCGACACCGTCGGCGGTGGGGATCGCCCAGCCGAAGTCGGGCTGGTACCACTCGTCCCACCAGCCGTCGAGGACCGACAGGTTGAGGCAGCCGTTGAGCGCCGCCTTCATGCCGGAGGTGCCGCAGGCCTCCAGTGGCCGCAGCGGGTTGTTCAGCCAGATGTCGCAGCCCGGGTAGAGCTTCTGCGCCATCGCCATGCCGTAGTCCGGCAGGAACACGATGCGGTGCCGCACCCGTGCGTCGTCCGCGAACCGCACCAGCTCCTGCACCAGCCGCTTGCCGCCGTCGTCCGCCGGGTGCGCCTTGCCCGCGACGACGATCTGGATCGGCCGCTCGGGATGCAGCAGCAGCTCCGTCAGCCGCTCCCGGTCCCGCAGCATCAGCGTGAGGCGCTTGTACGACGGGACGCGCCGCGCGAAGCCGATGGTGAGCACGTCCGGGTCGAGGGCGTCGTCGATCCAGCCCAGCTCGGCCGTCCCGGCGCCGCGCTGCCGCCAGGAGGCCCGCAGCCGCTCGCGCACCTCCTCCACGAGCTGGGCGCGCAGGGTGCGGCGCAGCTCCCAGATGTCCTGGTCGGGGATGTCGGCGACCGAGTCCCAGCGGTCCGAACCGCCGACGGCCAGCGCGTCCTCGGCCCGCTGCACGCCGATCTGCCGGGCGCCGAGCCGGAACACCTCGGGGGCCACCCAGGTCGGTGCGTGCACGCCGTTGGTGACGGAGGTGATCGGCACCTCGTCGGCGTCGAAGCCCGGCCACAGCCCGGCGAACATGCCCCGGCTGACCCCGCCGTGCAGCACGGAGACGCCGTTGGCGCGCTGGGCGAGCCGCAGACCCATCACGGCCATGTTGAACAGGTTCGGCTCGCCGCCCGGGTAGGTCTCCATGCCGAGCCTGAGGACGCGTTCGACGTCGATGCGCGGGAGTTCGGCGTCGGGGCCGAAGTGGCGGGCGACCAGCTCGCGGTCGAAGCGGTCGATGCCGGCCGGGACCGGGGTGTGCGTGGTGAAGACGGTGCCGGCCCGCACCGCCTCCAGCGCCGAGCCGAAGTCCGACCCCGCGTCGCACAGTTCGGCGATGCGCTCAAGGCCGAGGAAGCCGGCGTGGCCCTCGTTGGTGTGGAACACCTCCGGCGCGGCGTGCCCGGTGAGCCGGCAGTACGTCCGTACCGCCCGGACACCTCCTATGCCGAGCAGCATCTCCTGGAGGAGCCGGTGCTCACTGCCGCCGCCGTAGAGCCGGTCGGTGACGCCGCGTTCGCCGGGGTCGTTCTCCTCGACGTCGGAGTCGAGCAGCAGCAGCGGCACCCGGCCGACCTGGGCCAGCCAGACGCGGGCCCGCAGCTCCCGGCCGCCGGGCAGCGCGAGGGCGACGTGCGCCGGGGTGCCGTCGCGCTCCTTCAGGGGCGCGAGGGGCAACTCGTGGGGGTCGAGGACGGGATAGTGCTCCTGCTGCCAGCCGTCCCGGGAGAGGGACTGGCGGAAGTAGCCGTGCCGGTACAGCAGGCCCACGCCGACGAGCGGCACCCCCAGGTCGCTGGCCGCCTTGAGGTGGTCGCCGGCGAGGATGCCGAGACCGCCGGAGTACTGGGGCAGGGCGGCGGTGATGCCGAACTCGGGCGAGAAGTAGGCCACGGCGGCGGGGAGTCGGCCGGACTGGGCCTGGTACCAGCGGTCGCCGCTCATGTAGTGGTCGAGGTCGTCGGCCACCGCAGTCAGCCGGCGCAGGAAGCGCCGGTCCTCGGCCAGCTCCGCGAGGCGCGCGGGCGGCACGGTGCCGAGCAGCCGTACCGGGTCGCGGCCGGACGCGGTCCAGCACTCGGGATCGACGGACTGGAAGAGGTCGCGGGTCTCCGGGTGCCAGGACCAGCGCAGATTGCGGGCCAGATCACTGAGCGGCCGGAGGGGGTCGGGGAGAACGGGACGGACGGTCAGTCGACGGATCGCCTTCACCCTCACGACGTTACCGCGCGATGTGTCCCTTGTTGGGGCCTTCGCCCTGATGCGCCGGACGGGAACTGACGCGCACGGCGTGTCGATATGGCCGGATCTTTCCCCCTCGGCCTTCTTGTGGCGCTTCGGCCCGCAAGGAAAGCTGCACATGTCGCGACGAACGCTGATTGCGGGAGCGGCATCCGGGAAAGCGACGGTCAGATCGCGCGGTGTGTCGTGATGTCGACATACGCGCGAGTAGTTAACAAAGTGCCGGATTGCCCACCGGAAGAGTGTGGGAAGGCTCCTGCGGTACGCCCCGCACGCACCTCGCAGGACCCACCTCCCCAGCAGTCATCCGCCCACCCAGTTGACGCGGACAGGAGCGGTCATGCCCGCCACGCACCACTCGTCAGCCACCTCCGCGAAGCGCGCCACGGTCGTCGGGCGCATCCCCGTCCTGGACGTCCGTCCGGTCGTCCAGCGGGGGCGCAGGCCGGCCAAGGCCGTCACCGGTGAGTCGTTCGAGGTCTCCGCCACCGTGTTCCGGGAAGGGCACGACGCGGTGGGGGCCAACGTCGTCCTGCGAGATCCGCGGGGCCGGCCGGGCCCCTGGACGCCGATGCGGGAACTGGCCCCGGGCAGCGACCGCTGGGGCGCCACCGTCACCGCGGGCGAGACCGGGATGTGGTCGTACACCGTGGAGGCGTGGGGCGATCCGGTCACCACCTGGCGGCACCACGCCCGGATCAAGATCCCGGCCGGCATGGACACGGACCTGGTCCTGGAGGAGGGCGCCCGGCTGTACGAGCGGGCCGCAGCCGACGTGCCCGGACGCGAGGACCGGCGTGAACTGCTGGCCGCCGTGGAAGCGCTGCGGGACGAGAGCAGGCCGGCCGCGTCCAGGCTGGCGGCGGCGTTGACGCCTCAGGTGGACGCGGTCCTGGCCCGCCACCCGCTGCGCGACCTGGTCACCTCCTCCGACCCCCTCCCCCTGCTCGTCGAGCGCGAACGCGCCCTGTACGGCGCCTGGTACGAGTTCTTCCCCCGCTCCGAAGGCACCCCCGACACCCCCCACGGCACCTTCCGCACCGCCGCCCGCCGCCTGCCCGCCATCGCCGCCATGGGCTTCGACGTCGTCTACCTCCCCCCGATCCACCCCATCGGCACCACCCACCGCAAAGGCCGCAACAACACCCTCTCCGCCACCCGTGACGACGTCGGCGTCCCCTGGGCCATCGGCTCCCCCGAAGGCGGCCACGACACCGTCCACCCCGCCCTGGGCACCCTCGACGACTTCGACCACTTCGTGAGCGAAGCCACCCGCCTCGGCCTGGAAATCGCCCTGGACTTCGCCCTCCAGTGCTCCCCCGACCACCCCTGGGTCCACAAACACCCCGAGTGGTTCCACCACCGCCCCGACGGCACCATCGCCCACGCCGAGAACCCGCCCAAGAAATACCAGGACATCTACCCCATCGCCTTCGACGCCGACCCCGACGGACTCACCACCGAAACCGTCCGCGTCCTGCGGCACTGGATGGACCACGGCGTCCGCATCTTCCGCGTCGACAACCCCCACACCAAACCCGTCGCCTTCTGGGAACGCGTCATCGCCGACATCAACACCACCGACCCCGACGTCATCTTCCTCGCCGAGGCCTTCACCCGCCCCGCCATGATGGCCACCCTCGCCCAGATCGGCTTCCAGCAGTCCTACACCTACTTCACCTGGCGCAACACCAAACAGGAACTCACCGAATACCTGGAGGAACTGTCCGGCGAGGCGGCCTCCTACATGCGGCCCAACCTCTTCGCCAACACCCCCGACATCCTGCACGCCTACCTCCAGCACGGCGGCCGCCCCGCCTTCGAGGTCCGCGCCGTCCTCGCCGCCACCCTCTCCCCCACCTGGGGCATCTACAGCGGCTACGAACTCTGCGAGAACACCCCCCTGCGCGAGGGCAGCGAGGAATACCTCGACAGCGAGAAGTACCAGCTCACCCCCCGCGACTGGACCCGCGCCGCCCGCGAGGGCACCACCATCGCCCCCCTCGTCACCCGCCTCAACACCATCCGGCGCGAGAACCCGGCCCTCCGCCAACTGCGTGATCTGCACTTCCACCCCACGGACAAGGAAGAGGTGATCGCCTACTCGAAGCGGCAGGGGTCGAACACGGTTCTGGTGGTCGTGAACCTCGACCCCCGCCACACCCAGGAGGCGACGGTCTCGTTGGACATGCCGCAACTCGGCCTGGACTGGCACGAGTCGGTGCCGGTACGCGACGAGCTGACCGGCGAGACCTACCACTGGGGCAGGGCCAACTATGTGCGCCTGGAGCCGGGCCGTACGCCCGCGCACGTCTGCACGGTTCTGCGACCGTCCCACCCGCAGATCGGAGGGTCACACACCACATGATCGTCAACGAGCCCGTGCCGGACACCTTCGAGGACACCCCCGCCAAGGACCGGGACCCGGACTGGTTCAAACGAGCCGTCTTCTACGAGGTCCTCGTCCGCTCCTTCCAGGACAGCAACGGCGACGGCATCGGTGACCTCAAGGGCCTGACCGCCAAGCTGGACTACCTGCAATGGCTGGGCGTGGACTGCCTGTGGCTCCCGCCCTTCTTCAAGTCGCCGCTGCGCGACGGCGGTTACGACGTCTCCGACTACACCGCCGTCCTGCCGGAGTTCGGCGACCTGGCCGACTTCGTGGAGTTCGTGGACGCGGCCCACCAGCGCGGCATGCGCGTGATCATCGACTTCGTCATGAACCACACCAGCGACCAGCACCCGTGGTTCCAGGAGTCCCGCAGGAACCCGGACGGGCCCTACGGCGACTACTACGTCTGGGCCGACGACGACAAGCAGTTCCAGGACGCGCGGATCATCTTCGTCGACACCGAGGCGTCCAACTGGACCTACGACCCGGTGCGCAAGCAGTACTACTGGCACCGGTTCTTCTCCCACCAGCCGGACCTCAACTACGAGAACCCGGTCGTGCAGGAGGAGATGATCTCCGCGCTGAAGTTCTGGCTGGACCTGGGCATCGACGGGTTCCGGCTGGACGCGGTGCCGTACCTCTACCAGGAGGAGGGCACCAACTGCGAGAACCTCCCGCGCACGCACGACTTCCTGAAGCGGGTGCGCAAGGAGATCGACGCGCAGTACCCGGACACGGTGGTACTGGCCGAGGCCAACCAGTGGCCGGAGGACGTGGTCGACTACTTCGGCGACTACGCGGCGGGCGGCGACGAGTGCCACATGGCCTTCCACTTCCCCGTCATGCCCCGCATCTTCATGGCGGTCAGAAGGGAGTCCCGCTACCCGGTCTCCGAAATCCTCGCCAAGACCCCCGCCATCCCGTCCGGCTGCCAGTGGGGCATCTTCCTGCGCAACCACGACGAGCTGACCCTGGAGATGGTCACCGACGAGGAACGCGACTACATGTACGCGGAGTACGCCAAGGACCCGCGCATGCGCGCCAACATCGGCATCCGGCGCAGGCTCGCCCCGCTCCTCGACAACGACCGCAACCAGATCGAGCTGTTCACGGCCCTGCTGCTCTCCCTGCCCGGCTCGCCGATCCTCTACTACGGCGACGAGATCGGCATGGGCGACAACATCTGGCTCGGCGACCGCGACGCCGTGCGCACGCCCATGCAGTGGACGCCCGACCGCAACGCCGGCTTCTCGTCGTCCGACCCGGGCCGCCTGTTCCTGCCCACGATCATGGACCCGGTCCACGGTTACCAGGTGACGAACGTCGAGGCGTCCATGGCCTCGCCGTCCTCCCTGCTGCACTGGACCCGCCGCATGATCGAGATCCGCAAGCAGAACCCGGCCTTCGGCCTCGGCACCTACACCGAACTGCCGTCATCCAACCCGGCCGTCCTGGCCTTCCTGCGCGAACACGAGGACGACCTGGTGCTGTGCGTCCACAACTTCTCCCGGTTCGCGCAGCCGACGGAGCTGGACCTCAGCGCCTTCGACGGACGCCATCCGGTCGAGCTGTTCGGCGGGGTCCGCTTCCCGGCGGTCGGTGACCTGCCGTACCTGCTGACCCTGGGCGGTCACGGCTTCTACTGGTTCCGCCTGCGCAAGGACGCCGCCTGAGGGAAAGGACGCGACACGCCATGCCGGAAGCCGTCATACGCACCGACACCAGCCCGCCGGGACTCCTCGCGTCCCTCGATCCCCTGTTGCGGGAGTGGCTGCCGCGGCAACGCTGGTTCGCCGGCAAGGGTCGCCCGGTCACCGGCTTCTCCCTGGTCGCCGCGACCGAACTGCTCCCCGCCGACTCCCGCCTCGGCCTCCACCACATGCTGGTCCGCGCCCACCAGCGGCACACCCCGGCCGGAGGCGGGGCTCGGGAACCGGGCGACTGCTACCAGCTCCTGATCGGCACCCGCGAGGCGCTGCCGCCCCGGCTCGCCCCCGCCCTGATCGGTCATGTGACCGAGGGCCCGGCGGCCGGACGCACCGCCTACGACGCCCTGTACGACACCCGTCCCGCCGAGGTGCTGCTCGAGGCGCTGCGCACGCGGGCCCGCATCGGCGGGCTGCGCTTCGAGCGGGCACCGGACGACGGCATACGCGCGGGGCTGGTGCCGCGGCTGATGACCGCCGAGCAGTCGAACTCGTCGGTCGTGTACGGAGATACGTTCATCCTGAAGTTGCTGCGGCGGATCGTGCCCGGCGTCAACCCCGACCTGGAACTGCCGCTGGCCCTGGCCCGCGAGGGCTGCCCCCGGGTGCCCGCACCGGCGGGGTGGATGGTGGCGGACCTGGCCGGCCGGTCCTGGGTGCTGGGCGTGCTCCAGCCCTATCTGCAGGGCGCGACCGACGGCTGGGAGCTGGCGCTGCGCGAGCTGGCCAAGGGCGAGGACTTCGCCGCCGAGGCCCGGGCGCTCGGGCGGGCCACCGCCGAGGTGCACACCGCGCTGGCCCGCGCGCTGCCGACCGTCACCCTCGGCCACGCCCAGGCGCGGCAGCTCGCCGACGGCATGATCGAGCGGCTGGAGGCGGCGGCGCGGGCGGTGCCCCTGCTCCGGTCGTACGCGCCCGGGTTGCGGACGGCGTTCACGGCGTTGGCGGACCTGGCTTCGGAGGGCCGTACCTGGTCGGCGCAGCGCGTCCACGGCGACCTGCACCTCGGCCAGTGCCTGCGCTCCCCCGACGGGGAGTGGTCCCTGATCGACTTCGAGGGGGAACCGGCGAAGCCCCTGGCCGAGCGCCGGCTGCCGCAGCCCGCGGTGCGGGACGTCGCGGGGATGCTGCGCTCCTTCGACTACGCCGCGCACTCGGCCGACGTACGTGTACCGGGCTGGGCCGAGTCCTGCCGGGCCGCGTACTGCACCGGGTACGCGGAGGCGGGCGGCCACGACCCGCGCACCGACCCGGTGCTGCTGCGCGCCTACGAGACGGACAAGGCGGTCTACGAGGTCCTGTACGAGGCCCGGCACCGTCCCGACTGGCTCGAGGTGCCCCTGGCGGCGGTGCGCCGCCTGTCCGTGCCCGAGCCGGCCTGACGTCCCCGTCCGCTCCCACCGTGCCCAGGAGGCCCCACCCGTGACCCCCCGCCCCTCGTCCAGCGGCCCCGACCCGAAGAAGACGACCGGGAAGAAGCCTGCCGGGAAGACGCCGACCGGGAAGAAGCCGGCCAAGGCCGCGAAGAAGAAGGCCCCCCGGAAGACCACCGCCTCCGCCGCCCCCACCGGCACCCCCTCCGACACCGTCCCCGGGGCAGAGGTCGCCGTCTCCCCCGCCCCGGACGCCGCCGACCGGGAGCGGCTGCTCGCCGGCACGCACCACGATCCGCACGCGGTGCTCGGCGCCCACCGGGTGCCCGGCGGGGTCGCGTTCCGGGTGTTCCGGCCGTACGCACTTGCCGTGACCGTGCTGTCCGGGGAGCTGCGGGTCGGGCTGCACGACGACGGGGACGGTTTCTTCTCCGGCCTGGTGCCGCTGAAGGAGGTCCCGGCCCACCGGCTCCTCGTGGCGTACGAGGGGACGGAACAGGAGGTCGAGGACCCGTACCGCTTCCTGCCCACCCTGGGCGAGCTGGACCTGCACCTGCTCGGCGAGGGGCGGCACGAGCAGCTGTGGCGGGCGCTCGGCGCGCACCCGACGACGCACGACGGGGTGGCGGGCACCCGGTTCGCGGTGTGGGCGCCGAACGCGCGCGGGGTCCGGGTGGCCGGCGGCTTCAACTTCTGGGACGGCACCGGGCACCCGATGCGCTCGCTCGGCTCGACCGGGGTGTGGGAGCTGTTCCTGCCGGGCGTCGGCGCGGGCGAGCTGTACAAGTTCGAGATCACCCGGCCCGACGGATCGCGCACCTTCCGCGCCGACCCGCTGGCCCGGCGTACGGAGGTGCCGCCCGCCACGTCCTCCGTCGTGCACGCCTCGGACTACACGTGGGGCGACGAGGAGTGGCTGGCCCACCGCGCGGACGCGCCCGCGCACGAGGCTCCGATGTCGGTGTACGAGGTCCACCTGCCCTCCTGGCGCCCCGGCCTGACCTACCGGGACCTGGCCGAGCAGCTCCCCGCCTACGTCGCGGACCTCGGCTTCACCCACGTCGAGCTGATGCCGGTCGCCGAGCATCCCTTCGGCGGCTCCTGGGGGTACCAGGTCACCGGCTTCTACGCGCCCACGGCCCGGCTCGGCGACCCCGACGACTTCAAGTACCTGGTCGACCGGCTGCACCGGGCCGGGATCGGCGTGCTGATGGACTGGGTACCGGCGCACTTCCCGCGCGACGACTGGGCGCTGGCCGAGTTCGACGGGCGCCCGCTGTACGAGCACTCCGATCCGCTGCGGGCCGCGCATCCGGACTGGGGGACGCTGGAGTTCGACTTCGGGCGCCGGGAGGTGCGCAACTTCCTGGTCGCCAACGCCGTGTACTGGTGCGAGGAGTTCCACATCGACGGGCTGCGCGTGGACGCGGTCGCCTCGATGCTGTACCTGGACTACTCGCGCGAGCCGGGCCGGTGGACGCCGAACGAGCACGGCGGCCGGGAGAACCTGGACGCGGTCGCGTTCCTCCAGGAGATGAACGCGACGCTGTACCGGCGGGTGCCCGGCGTCGTGACGGTGGCGGAGGAGTCGACGGCCTGGGACGGGGTCACGCGGGCCACGCACCACGAGGGGCCGAGCGGCTTCGGCGGGCTCGGCTTCGGGCTCAAGTGGAACATGGGCTGGATGCACGACTCGCTCGACTACATGAGCCACGAGCCGGTGCACCGCAAGCACCACCACGGGGAGCTGACCTTCTCCATGGTGTACGCGTACAGCGAGAACTACGTGCTGCCGATATCCCACGACGAGGTGGTGCACGGCAAGAGGTCCCTGGTGTCGAAGATGCCCGGCGACTGGTGGCAGCAGCGCGCCAACGAGCGGGCGTACCTGGGCTTCATGTGGGCGCACCCCGGCAAGCAGCTGCTGTTCATGGGGCAGGAGTTCGCGCAGGGCGCGGAGTGGTCGGAGGCGCACGGCCCCGACTGGTGGCTGCTCGACCCGGAGTACGGGGCGTCGGCGGACCACCGGGGCGTGCGCGACCTGGTGCGGGACCTGAACACCGTCTACCGGGCGACGCCCGCGCTGTGGCGGCGCGACACCCACCCTTCCGGCTTCTCGTGGGTGGTCGGCGACGCGGCCGAGGACAACGTCCTGGCGTTCCTGCGGCTGGACGCCGACGGCACTCCGCTGCTCGCGGTGTCGAACTTCGCCCCGGTGGTCCGCTCCGGCTACCGCCTCGGCGTGCCCGACGAGGTCCCGGCCTGGCACGAGGTGCTCAACACCGACGCGGCCCGGTACGGCGGCGGCGACGTGGTCAACCCGGACCCGGTCAAGCCGGAGCCGCAGGGGTGGCACGGCCGCCCGGCGAGCATCCGGCTGACCCTGCCGCCCCTGGCGACGGTGTGGCTGCGTCCGGCCTGACCGGGCGGCCCGTCCGTCAGTCCGCGTCCACCAGCCCCTTCGGCAGCGGCTCGCTGTGCAGGACGCCGAGGTGCTGGGTGGCGCGGGTGAGGGCAACGTACAGGTCGCTGGTGCCGTAGCGGCCGGGCTCGACGACCAGGACGGAGTCGAATTCCAGGCCCTTGGACTGGCGCGGGTCGAGCAGGACGACGCGGTGGGTGAGGTCGGGCTCGGCGTCCGCCGTCACGCCGTCCAGGCGGGCCGCCAGGACCCGGTGCAGATCGCGCGGGGCGATGACGGCGAGGCGGCCCTCCTCGGGGGTCAGCTCCCGGACCGCCTCGGCCACGGCGGCCGGGAGGTCGCCGGTCGCGCGGACCCAGGGGCGTACGCCGGTCGAGCGAACCGAACTGGGCGGCGTGAACTCCGGGTCCTCGGCGCGGACCACGGCCGCCGCGAGGTCCATGATCTCGGCCGGGGTGCGGTAGTTGACGCCGAGACGGGTGTGCTCCCAGCGGTCCTCGACGTACGGGGCGAGGATCTTCGACCAGGAGCCGACGCCGGCCGCCTCCGCGGTCTGCGCCGGGTCGCCCACCAGGGTCATCGACCGGGTGGGGCAGCGGCGCATCAGCAGCCGCCAGGCCATCGGGGACAGCTCCTGCGCCTCGTCCACGATGATGTGCCCGAAGGCCCAGGTGCGGTCGGCCGCGGCGCGTTCGGCGGCGCTGCGGTGGTCGTCCTCCTCCTGGCGTTCGGCGAAGCGCTCGGCGTCGATGATGTCGTGCGCGGACAGGACCTCGGCGTCCTCCTCGTCCTTGTCCTCGAACTCGTAGGTCCGCGACGCGTACGACACGTCGAGCACGCCCTGCGCGTAGGCGATCTGCTCCTCGCGCTCGCGTTCGGCGCGGGAGCGGGCCACCCGGTCGTCGACGCCGAGCAGTTCGGCGGCCTCGTCCAGCAGGGGCACGTCGGCGACGGTCCAGCGCCGGGTGACCGGGCGGCGGACGGCGGCGGCGTCCTCGGCGGGCAGGAAGGCCTCGGGGGCGGCGAGCAGGTCGGCGACCAGGCGCTGCGGGGTGAGCCGGGGCCACAGCTGGTCGACGGCGGCCCAGACCTCGGGGTTCTCGGCGAGTTCGTCGCGGATCTGGGTGATGTCGCTGGGGTCGAGGAGGTTGCCGCCGTCGTAGGGATCGGTGCCGATGCGCTCGGCGACCATGTCGGTGAGGGTGTTGAGGATGTGGCCCTCGAAGTGCTCGCGGGCCGCGTTGTGCGGCAGCTTGGCGGCGCGGGTGCGCTCGCGGGCGACGTTGACCAGGTCGTCGTCGAGCATGAGGATGTCGCGGTCGTGCTCGATCGCGATCACCGGGTCGGGCAGTGCCTGCCGGTCGCGGACCGCCTCGGCGAGCACGTCGGCCATCTCGGCCCGGCCCTTCACGGCCGCCGCCTCGGGGGTGTCCGCCGCCGTGGCCTTCACGCCGGGGAACAGCTCGCCGACGGTGGCGAGGAGCACGCCGGTCTCGCCCAGCGAGGGCAGCACCTCGCCGATGTAGCCGAGGAAGGCCGGGTTGGGGCCGACGATGAGGACGGCGCGCTTGGCGAGCAGTTCGCGGTGCTCGTAGAGGAGGTAGGCGGCGCGGTGCAGGGCGACGGCGGTCTTGCCGGTGCCGGGGCCGCCCTCGACGACCAGGACGCCGCGGTGCGGGGCGCGGATGATGCGGTCCTGGTCGGCCTGGATGGTCTGCACGATGTCGCCCATGCGGCCGGTGCGCGCGGAGTTCAGCGCGGCGAGCAGCACGGCGTCGCCGGAGGGGTCCTCGTGGCCGGTGCGGGTCTCGTCGCCGAGGTCGAGGATCTCGTCGTGCAGCGCGGTGACCGTGCGGCCCTCGCTGGTGATGTGCCGGCGGCGGCGCAGCCCCATCGGGGTGTGGCCGGTGGCCAGGTAGAAGGGGCGGGCGACACCGGCCCGCCAGTCGATGAGGACGGGGGTGCGTTCGGCGTCGTCGGCGCGCAGGCCGATGCGGCCGATGTGGTGGCCCTCCCCGGAGGTGAGGTCGATCCGGCCGAAGCAGAGGGAGCCGTCCACCGCGTTGAGCGCGGCGAGCAGCCCGGAGCGCTCGGCGACCAGGATGTCCCGCTCCAGGCGGGCCTGCTGGGGGGTGTTGCCCTGCGCGAGCGCGTCGGTCACGGAGTCCTCGGCGTCGCCGCGCAGCGCGTCCACGCGCGCGTACAGTCCGTCGATGAATTCCTGCTCGTGCAGCAATTCATCGTCCGGAAATTCGGTGTTTGACAATTCCACTCCCGGCCGCATATACTGTGCCTACTGAACTTCTTCGCGACCTCATTCTTGTGAAGTCACGAATCAACGAATATACGCAGAGAAATCCCCCGAGCGCAATTGCTCGGGGGATTTTTTCTGCGTCGGCCAGTCCGGGTGCCGGGCCGGTCAGACCACGTCGGCCAGCTCCTCCAGCAACCGCCGCTTGGGCCGGGAGCCGACCATCGACTTCACCGGCTCACCGCCGCGGAACACCATGAACGTCGGCATCGACAGCACCTTGTACGCGTTCGTCGTCGCCGGGTTCTGGTCGACGTTCAGCTGCACCACACGGAGCCGGTCGCCCTCTTCCTCGGCGAGGGCGCTGAGCACCGGTGCCATCTGCCGGCACGGCGGGCACCAGTCGGCGGTGAACTCCACCAGTACGGGCAGCTCGGAGCCGATCACCTCCGCCGCGAAGTCCGCGTCCGTCACCTCGGGCACCCCATGGGAACTCATCCGTGTCCTCCCAGTTCGCACTTGGGCTCCGGACCCCCCGGAGCCGCCGCCTCGGCCCGCGTCAGCTGCGCGGCGACCTGCGCGCGCACCGACGTGAGCTGCTCGATCAGCGTGTCCAGCTCGGCCAGCTTGCGCCGGTAGACCACGAGCGACGCCGGGCAGGAGTCGCCCTCGGGGTGCCCGGCGCGCAGGCACTCCACGAAGGGGCGGGTCTCCTCCAGGTCGAACCCGAAGTCCTGGAGGGTCCTGATCTGCCGCAGCAGCTTCAGGTCGTCCTCGTCGTAGGTCCGGTAGCCGTTGCCGCCCCGCCGGGCGGGCAGCAGGCCCCGCGACTCGTAGTACCGCAGCGTCCGCGTGGTGGTCCCGGCCCGTGCGGCCAGCTCGCCGATTCGCATGGGGACGAACGTAAGCCTTGACGCGGACGTCAAGGCAAGAAGCCCCGCGCCGGGGGAGGGCGCGGGGCTTCTTCGGGGGGCCGGGCGGCTGAGCAACGGGGGGAGCACCTCAGCCGCCCGGGGTGTGCGGGAGCCGCCCCGGCACGCGGGGGGCGCCGTACGGCCGTCAGGCCTTCGCCAGCTCCTTCTCGCCGCCCTGCTCGGGCAGGTCCGGAGCGCCGGCGCCGTCATCGTCGGCGGCGCCGTGACCGTCGTCCAGGAGGGTCTTCTCGTCGAACGGGGCCCGGCCGGCCAGCACCTCGTTCACCCGGTCCTTGTCGATCTCCTTGGTCCAGGTGCCGATGAGGACGGTGGCGACGGCGTTGCCGCCGAAGTTGGTCAGCGCGCGGGCCTCGCTCATGAAGCGGTCGATGCCGACGATCAGGCCGATGCCGTCCACCAGGGCGGGCTTGTGCGACTGGAGGCCGCCGGCCAGCGTGGCGAGACCGGCGCCGGAGACACCGGCGGCGCCCTTGGAGGCCACCAGCAGGAAGAGCAGCAGCGGGATCTGCTCGCCGATCGACATCGGTGTGCCCATGGCGTCCGAGATGAACAGCGAGGCCATGGTCATGTAGATCATGGTGCCGTCGAGGTTGAACGAGTAGCCGGTCGGGACGGTGATGCCGACCACCGGCTTGCTGACGCCCAGGTGCTCCATCTTCGCGATGAGGCGCGGCAGCGCCGACTCGGAGGAGGAGGTGGACAGGATCAGCAGGAACTCGCGGCCCAGGTACTTGAAGAGCGAGAAGACGTTGATCCCGGCGACGACGCGCAGCACCGTGCCGAGCACCACGAAGAGGAAGAGGACGCAGGTCACGTAGAAGCCGAGCATCAGCACGGCGAGGCTCTTGAGGGCGTCGACGCCCGCGGAGCCGGTGACGGCGGCGATGGCGCCGAAGGCACCGACCGGGGCGGCCCACATGATCATCGCCAGGACGCGGAAGACCAGCCGCTGGATGTGCTCGATGCCGCGCAGGACGGGCTGCCCGGCGGAACCCATGGCCTGCAGCGCGAAGCCGCAGAGCAGGGCGATGAGCAGGGTCTGGAGCACCTCGCCCGCGGTGAAGGCGGAGACGATGGTGGTCGGGATGATGCCCATCAGGAAGTCGACGGTGCCCTTGGCCTCCGCGTCGACCTGCGCCTGGCCGGTCTCCTTGACGGCGTCGGTGACCGCGAGGCCCGTGCCCGGGTCCAGGATGTTGCCGACGATCAGGCCGATGGCGAGCGCCACCAGCGACATCACCAGGAAGTAGCCCAGGGCGATGCCGCCGACCGCGCCGACCTTGGCGGCCTTGCGGACCGAGCCGATGCCCAGCACGATCGTGCAGAAGATGATCGGGGAGATCATCATCTTGATCAGGTTCACGAAGCCGGTGCCGAGCGGCTTCAGCTCGGTGGCGAAGTCGGGGGCGGCCAGACCGACGGCGATACCGAGGGCGACCGCGATGATCACGGCGATGTAGAGATAGTGCGTGCGGTCGCGCTTGGCTTTGGGTGCGGCAGGTGCCGTAGCGGCTTCGCTGGTCACGGCGGCCCTCCTTGACGACGTCGTCGGCATCACCGGCGTGCGGCTCACGTCCGGGGGTGTGTAGCGGGGACTGGGTGACTATCTCCCGGCGTGTGAGCGCGGTCACCCTTGCGTTCATTTAGTTCACAATCCAGCCACGAGGGAGACTGGCGGCATGCACCTCCGCGTCCCGAGACCCCGCAGCCTGGCGGGGCAGCTCTTCGCCATGCAGGCCGTCCTGATAGCGGTCGTCGTGGTCGGGTACGCGCTGTTCAGCTACATCAGCGACCGGGGGCAGGCGGAGGAGGCGGCCGGGCGCCAGGCCAGGGCGGTGTCGCTGGCGATCGCCGACTCGCCGTCCGTGGCGGAGGCCATCCGCACCCCGGACCCCACGGCGCGCCTCCAGCCGTACGCGGTGCGGGTCATGCGGGACACGGACGTGGACTTCGTGACGATCATGAATCCGGAGGGCATCCGCTGGACCCACCCCGAGCCGACGGAAATCGGCCACCTCTTCCAGGGCCACATCGAGCGTGCGCAGCGGGGCCAGACCTTCACCGAGACCTACACGGGCACGCTCGGCCCCTCCGTGCGGGCGGTCACACCGATCGTGGACGACGGCCGGATCGTCGGCCTGGTCAGTGCCGGGATCAAGGTCGAGGAGATCAGCAAGCGGGCGCAGGAGCAGCTCACGGCCCTGTCGGGGGTGGCGGCCGGGGCGCTGCTGCTCGGCGCGGTCGGGACGTACGTGATCAACGCGCGGCTGCGCCGGCACACGCACGGCATGAACGCCGACGAGCTGAGCCGGATGCACGACTACCATCAGGCGGCGCTGCACGCGGTGCGGGAGGGACTGCTGATGCTGGACGGGCAGTACCGTGTCGCGCTCATCAACGACGGCGGACGGGAGCTGCTCGGCGTGCGCGGTGACGTGGTCGGCGCCTCGGTGGCGGACCTGGGGCTGCCCTCGCAGCTGACCGGGGCGCTGCTGGCCTCGGAGCCCCGGGTGGACGAGGTGCACCTGGCGGCGGAGCGGGTGCTGGTGGTGAACACCTCACAGGTCTCCGGCGGTGAGCGCCGGGGCACGGTGGTGACGCTGCGGGACGTGACCGAGTTGCAGTCGCTGACGGGCGAGCTGAACTCGGAGCGCGGATTCACGCAGGCGCTGCGCTCGCAGGCGCACGAGGCGGCGAACCGGCTGCACACGGTCGTCTCGCTGATCGAGCTGGGGCGGGCGGAGGAGGCCGTGGAGTTCGCGACGGCCGAGCTGGAACTGGCGCAGGCCCTCACCGACCAGGTGGTGGCGGCGGTGAGCGAGCCGGTGCTCGCGGCGCTGCTGCTGGGCAAGACGGCGCAGGCCAACGAGCGGGGAGTGGAGCTGGTGGTGTCGCAGGACAGCCGACTGGACGACGGACTGCTGCCGCCGTCGCTGCCCGCCCGGGACCTGGTGACGATCCTGGGCAACCTGGTGGACAACGCGGTGGACGCGACGCAGGGGGCGGTGCCGTCGCGGGTGACGGTGGCGGCGTACACGGAGGCTTCCGGCGCCGGAGGCTCCGAGCTGGTGCTGCGCGTGTCGGACACCGGCGCCGGGGTCGATCCGGCCCACGCCGACCTGGTCTTCCAGCGGGGCTACTCGACCAAGCCGGCCGGCGAGGGCGGACGCGGCCTGGGCCTGGCCCTGGTCCGGCAGGCGGTACGACGGCACGGCGGCACCCTGACCGTGACGGAGGCGGAGGGCGGCGGCGCCCGCTTCGAGGCCCGGCTGCCGCTGGGCGACGGAGCGGCAGCGGCCACCGCGGCGGGCAGACCGGGCGCCGGGGGTGCGCTGTGAGCACCGCCGACTCGCAGCCCATCCGGGTCCTGGTCGTCGAGGACGACCCGGTCGCCGCCGACGCGCACGTGATGTACGTGGGCCGGGTGCCGGGGTTCGTCGCGGTCGGCAAGGCGCACACGGGTGCGGAGGCCCGCCGCATGCTGGACCGCACGCCGGTCGACCTGCTCCTGCTCGACCTGCACCTGCCGGACGTGCACGGACTCCAGCTGGCCCGTTCGCTGCGCGCGGCCGGACACCACACCGACGTGATAGCGGTGACGTCGGCGCGGGACCTGACGATGGTGCGCGAGGGGGTGTCGCTGGGCGTCGTCCAATACGTCCTGAAGCCCTTCACCTTCGCCACGCTGCGCGACCGCCTGGTGCGCTACGCCGAGTTCCGGGGCACCGCCGGGGAGGCCAGCGGCCAGGACGAGGTGGACCGCGCCCTGGCCACCCTCCGCGCCCCCGGCCCGGCGGCCCTGCCCAAGGGCCTGAGCGGCCCGACCCTGGAACGCGTGACGGGCGCCCTGCGCGGCTCCTCCGAGGGCCTCACGGCGGCCGGGGTCGCGGAAGCGGTGGGCATCTCCCGCATCACGGCCCGGCGTTACCTGGAGCACCTGGTGGACGCGGGGCGGGCGGGCCGGAGCCCGCAGTACGGTCAGGTGGGGCGGCCGGAGTTGGTGTACCGGTGGGTGCGGGGCCGGTGAGCCGTACACCGAGGGGACCGCTCACGCCGCCTTCGTGTACCAGACGATCTGTGCGGCGAGCCCCGCCACGACAAGCGCCTCCAGGACCGAGAGCCCGATGAGCAGGCCACCGGCGTCCCCGTCCGACCAGAAGACGATCAGGGCCGCCAGTGGTACGACGCAGAACGCGGTGAGGTCGATGACGGTCTGGACCGCCTTGCGGGACCGGCGCCGCGTGTCCCTGCGGTGGTACGCCTCCCACCCGAAGGTCGTGAACCCGCCGCCGCCTCCCGCGAGCTCGGCCAGCCGGGGCCCCAGGTCGTCCCGGACGTAGAGCCCGATCGCCGAGATCTTCTCGTCGTTGACGAGGTACGTCCACCCCAGCACGACACACACCGGCGGCAACGCCAGCAGCATCGACGGCTGCTTCGCCTGCGCCGTGGCGGCGACGACGGCGGCCACGACGGCCAGCGTCACGTAGAGGAGATTGTCCCGGAACCCGATCCTCGCCTTCTGCTCACCCTTCACGCTCTCGTACTCGGCGAGCAGCAACTGCCCGACGGTGACGTCCTGTTCCGGCACGTGGTTCCCCTTCTCCCGGTGGTCGTCCATGACTATGCAGGAGTCCCAGGTCACCCGTCCCCCGGCTCCCCCGAATCCCCACTCGCAGGGGCATTGACCTGACTAGACCACTCCTCTTACGTTCGCCACGCAGCCGTCCAGGCCACAGTGTCGTGTGCCCGTAGGAGGTCATGCCCGTGCGTCCCACCGTCCGGTTCACCGCCCTGTTCTCCCTCACCGCGCTCGCCGCCACCTCGCTCGCCGCCTGCTCGAGCGGCTCCGGCAGCGATCCGGACACGGTGAAGGTCTCCTTCAAGCAGTCGACGGACAACTCCATCAAGGTGATGGACACCTACCTCGGCGACATCAAGAAGCAGTTCGAGAAGGCCAACCCGGGGAAGAAGGTCGAGCTGGTGCCGATCAAGGCGCCGGACTCGGAGTACTACACCAAGCTCCAGCAGATGCTCCGCTCCCCCAAGACCGCCCCCGACCTGGTCTACGAGGACACCTTCCTCATCAACTCCGACATCACCAGCGGGTACCTGAAGCCGCTCGACGACTATCTCGCCGGCTGGAAGGACTGGGACCAGTTCATCGACACGGCGAAGGCGGCCGCCAAGGGCGAGGACGGCAAGACGTACGGCGTGCCGGACGGCACCGACACCCGGGGGCTGTGGTTCAGCAAGGACGTGTTCGCCAAGGCGGGGCTGCCCGCCGACTGGCAGCCGAAGACCTGGGCCGAGGTGCTCGACGCCGCCCGCGCCATCAAGGAGAAGGTCCCCGGCGTCACCCCGATCAACGTCTACACCGGCAAGCCCGCCGGCGAGGCCGCGACCATGCAGGGCTTCGAGATGCTGCTGTACGGCACGGGCACGGGGAGCGGCGGCTCCGACCCGCTCTACGACAAGGGCAGCAAGAAGTGGATCACGGCGGGGCAGGGGTTCGAGGACTCCCTCTCCTTCGTCGAGACCGTGTACAAGGAGAAGCTCGGCCCCGAGGTCTCCGACGCGCTCGACCCCAACTTCGGCACCAAGGTGCGCGGTGAGCTGCTGCCGCAGGGCAAGCTCGGGATCGCGCTCGACGGCTCCTGGCTGCCGCAGGACTGGCTGGAGGGCAGCGGGCACGAGTGGCCCGAGTGGTCGAAGGAGCTGGGGCTCGCCGCCATGCCGACCCAGAACGGGCAGGCCCCGGGCCGGGTGAGCATGTCGGGCGGCTGGACCTGGGCCGTTCCGGCCAAGGCGGGCAACCCCGACCTGGCCTTCGAGTTCATCAAGACGATGCAGACCAAGGCGAACGCCCAGAAGTGGTACGTCGCCAACTCCGGCATCTCCGTCCGCGAGGACGTCGCCGACGACCCCGCCTACGTCGACGCCCAGCCCGGCATCAAGTTCTTCACCGATCTCGTCGCCGACACCCACTACCGGCCCGCCTACCCGGCGTACCCGAAGGTGTCCGTCGCCATCCAGGAGGCCATGGAGGGCGTGACGACCGGTGACAAGTCGGTCGAGGAGGCGGCGCGCGGCTACGACGAGGCGCTCAAGGAGGCCACCGACAACCAGGTGGTGAGCAAGTGACGGCCACCGCGCCGGAGCACGCCGGGCCGGAGGTCCGCGAGGTGCCCGCGTCTCCGCCCTCCGGCACCCGGCCCGGCACCGTCCGGCGCTCCCTCTTCCGCGCCCTGCCCGTCTCCCCCGCCGTCGTCCTGCTGCTGCTCTTCCTCGCCGGTCCGATCGTCTACTGCGTCGTCATCGCCTTCACCGACCTCCAGCTCACCGGGCAGGCCCAGGAGTCCTTCGTCGGGTTCGACAACTTCACCCGCGCCTTCAAGGACGAGGCGTTCCTCAACGCCGTATGGCTGACCCTGGTGTTCACCGTGCTGTCCTCGCTGATCGGGCAGAACACGCTGGGGCTGGCGCTGGCCTCGCTGATGCAGCGGGCGTCGAAGCCGGTCCGCACGCTCACCGGTGGCATCGTTGTCACGGCCTGGGTGCTGCCGGAGGTGGTGGCGGGCTTCCTGCTCTACGCCTTCTTCCGGCGCGAGGGCACCCTCAACGCCATCCTGGACTGGCTCCACCTGCCCTCCCAGAACTGGCTGTTCACACTGCCGATCCTGGCGGTGTCCTTCGCCAACGTGTGGCGCGGCACAGCGTTCTCGATGCTGGTGTACTCGGCCGCGCTGAACGAGATCCCCAAGGAGGTCACCGAGGCCGCCGAGGTCGACGGCGCGAGCGGCTGGCGCCGGATGTGGCACATCACGCTGCCGATGATCCGGCGCTCCATCGGCACCAACCTGATGCTCAACACGCTCCAGACCCTGTCGGTCTTCGGGCTGATCTGGGTGATGACGCGGGGCGGGCCGAGCGGCAAGAGCCAGACGCTGCCGCTGTTCATGTACGAGCAGGCCTTCCAGAACAGCCTGATCGGGTACGGCACGGCGGTGGCGCTGCTGCTGTTGCTGATCGGCTCGCTGTTCTCGGTCGTGTACCTGCGCCTGCTGCGGACGGAGGTCTGAGATGACGGACACGCTCACGCCCCGCCGCACGACCCACGCCTCCCGGCGCAACCGGCGCCGCACCGCCGCCGACGCCGGGCTGCTGGTGGCGGCCGCGGCCTTCGTGCTGCCGCTGGCCTGGGTGGTGCTGTCCGCCCTCGACCCGCACGCGAGCCTGCGGGTCAAGGTCCCCGACGGGGTGACGCTGGACAACTTCGACGCGATCCTCACCCCGGAGATCACCTTCACCCCGCTGCTGAACAGCCTGATCCTGTGCGGCGGGGCGACACTGCTGACGGTGGTGTGCGCGGTGCTCGCGGCGTATCCGCTCTCCCGCTTCCGGTCGCGGCTGAACCGGCCCTTCCTGCTCACCATCCTGTTCGCGACCAGCCTGCCGATCACGGCGATCATGGTGCCCGTCTACGCCCTGTTCGTGCGGGTGAACATGATCGACACCATGCAGGGGACGATCTTCTTCTTCGCCGCCTCGCAACTTCCCTTCGCGATCTGGCTGATGAAGAACTTCATGGACGGGGTGCCGAAGGAGCTGGAGGAGGCGGCGTGGACGGACGGGGCGTCGTCCTTCCAGTCGCTGCTGCGGATCGTGCTGCCGCTGATGGGGCCGGGGGTGGCGGTGGTGACGGTGTTCTCGTTCGTGATGATGTGGGGGAACTTCTTCGTCCCCTTCATGCTGCTGCTCTCCCCGGACCAGATGCCCGCCTCGGTCAGCATCAACGACTTCTTCGGCAACCGGGGCATGGTGGCGTACGGACAACTGGCGGCGTTCTCGATCGTCTACTCCACGCCGGTCGTGCTGCTGTACGTGCTGATCTCCCGGCGGCTGGGCGGCGGCTTCGCGCTGGGCGGGGCGGTGAAGGGGTGAGCGACGGGGGTGCGCCCTGAGTCCACGCGCCCCCGTACGTTCCTACAATCCGTATCGCTGGCCGAACAGCCCGTAGTCAGCATCGCCGCGGACCCCTACGGTGTGGCGCGTGCGCCGACCCTCACCCGGCCCGAGCCAGTCGGGCCCTCCGTTCAACGCCCTCGCCGCCCGCCGGCTGCGTGCCGCCCTCAGCATGGGACCCGAGCACGTCGCCCACGGCATACGGGTCTCGTACGGGCTGCCGTACGTCTCCCCCGACCTCGTCATCGCCTGGGAGCGGGGGACCGCCCTGCCCGAGGGGCCGGAGCTGACCGCGCTCGCCGGGGTGCTGTGGTGCTCGCCCGGTGAGCTGATCGGGCGGCCGCAGTCCCTGCGCGAGCACCGCGTCGCCCGCGGTCTGGCACCCGAGGACGTGGCACGGGCGGTCGGGCTCGGGCTCCCGGCCTACCTGCGGATGGAGGAGGCGGACGACTGGCGCGGCACCGACCGCCAGTCGGCCCAGCTCGCCGACGTGCTCGGCCTCACGCTGCCCGACTTCGTGACCGTCACGGGGCGCGAGGAGAAGCTGGCCGACCTGCTGACCAGCGCGGTGACCACCCGCTGGCAGGGTTGTGTGCGCCCGATCGCCAAGCTGGCGCCGCTGGACCGGCGCGTCCTGGAGAACGTCCTCCAGGTGCTGCACCAGGACTACCAGGGGCGGATGGCCGCCACCCTCAGCTGGGGCGGCGGCGCCCCCGACTCGAGCGCCGGGGGCCGGGACTTCCTCGACCGGATCGTGGACCACTTCTGGACGGCGGTCGAGAAGCACCCCTAGCGGAGACCCCTGGCGGAGACCCCGGAGAGGCCTAGAAGACCGACTCCGCCTCGTCCATCCGGTCCTTCGGGACCGTCTTCAGCTCGGTGACCGCCTCCGCCAGCGGCACCATCACCACGTCGGTGCCGCGCAGCGCCGTCATCCGGCCGAAGTCGCCCCGGTGCGCGGCCTCCACCGCGTGCCAGCCGAAGCGGGTGGCGAGGACACGGTCGTACGCGGTCGGTACGCCGCCGCGCTGGACGTGGCCGAGGATGACCGGCTTGGCCTCCTTGCCGAGCCTGCGCTCCAGCTCGAAGGCGAGCGCGGTGCCGATGCCCTGGAAGCGCTCGTGGCCGAACTTGTCGATCGCGCCCTTGCCGTAGTCCATGGAGCCCTCGGCGGGGTGGGCGCCCTCGGCGACGCAGACGACGGCGAACTTCTTGCCGCGGGAGAAGCGCTCCTCGACCATCTTGACCAGGTCGGCGGGGTCGAAGGGGCGCTCGGGCAGGCAGATGCCGTGGGCACCGGCGGCCATGCCGGACTCCAGGGCGATCCAGCCGGCGTGCCGGCCCATGACCTCGACGACCATCACGCGCTGGTGGGACTCGGCGGTGGTCTTGAGGCGGTCCATCGCCTCGGTCGCGACACCGACGGCGGTGTCGAAGCCGAAGGTGCGGTCGGTGGAGGAGATGTCGTTGTCGATGGTCTTCGGCACGCCGACCACCGGGAGCCCTGCGTCGGACAGCATCCGGGCGGCCGTGAGGGTGCCCTCGCCGCCGATCGGGATCAGGGCGTCGATGCCGAAGTTCTGGATCATGTCGCCCGCGTTCTCGCAGGCCTCGCGGAGCCGGTCGCGCTCCAGGCGGGAGGAGCCGAGGATGGTGCCGCCGCGGGCGAGGATGCCGCTGACCGCGTTGAGGTCGAGGGCGCGGTAACGGCCGTCCAGCAGCCCCGCGTAGCCGTCCTCGAAGCCGATGACCTCGTCGCCGTAGTTGTCCACCGCTCGGTGCACGACCGACCGGATCACTGCGTTCAGGCCGGGGCAGTCGCCGCCTGCGGTGAGAACTCCGATACGCATCGTGCTGTGTCTCCTGCTCGCTGTTGACACCGGTGAGCCGATCCAATTGTTCCACGGCCCGGGCGGCGGTGGACGCTGACGGGCGCCTTAACCATCGCCGGGGGTACTGTCAAGAGGATTCCGCTCACCCCTACGAAACGGAGAGCACGCGTGACGCGCAGCGTGTACGTGACCGGTATCGACCGCGGCGACGGCCGCCAGGTCGTCGAGCTGGGGGTCATGGAACTCCTGACCCGGCAGGTCGACCGGGTCGGCGTCTTCCGTCCCCTGGTGCACGACGGGCCGGACCGGCTCTTCGAACTGCTGCGCGCCCGCTACCGGCTCTCGCAGGACCCCGCGACGGTCTACGGCATGGACTACCAGGAGGCCTCCCTCCTCCAGGCCGAACAGGGCGTGGACGAGCTGGTGTCCGCGCTGGTCGACCGCTTCCACCTGGTCGCGCGGGACTACGACGTCGTCCTGGTCCTGGGCACCGACTACGCCGACACCCAGTTCCCGGACGAGCTGTCGCTGAACGCGCGGCTCGCCAACGAGTTCGGCGCCTCCGTCCTCCCCGTCGTCGGCGGCCGCAGGCAGAGCGCCGAGTCGGTGCTCGCGGAGACCCACAACGCCTTCCGCGCCTACGACGGCCTCGGCTGCGACGTCCTCGCCATGGTGACCAACCGGGTCGCGCGCGAGGACCGGGACGAGATCGCCGAGCGGCTCGCGCACCGGCTGCCGGTGCCGTGCTGGGTGGTGCCGGACGAGCCCGCCCTGTCGGCGCCGACGGTCTCCCAGATCGCGCACGCCCTGGGCGCCGAGATCGTCCTCGGTGACGACTCCGGGCTCGCCCGCGACGCGCTGGACTTCGTCTTCGGCGGGGCCATGCTGCCCAACCTGCTGGCCGCGCTGACCCCGGGCTGCCTGGTCATCACGCCCGGCGACCGCGCCGACCTGGTGATCGGCACGCTGGCCGCGCACAGCGCCGGCACCCCGCCGATAGCCGGGGTGCTGCTGACGCTGAACGAGGTGCCCGGCGAGGGCATCCTCACCCTCGCCGCCCGGCTGGCCCCGGGCACGCCGGTGCTCTCGGTGACGGGCACCAGCTTTCCCACCGCGGAGCGGCTCTTCTCGCTGGAGGGCAAGCTGGGCGCGGCCACCCCGCGCAAGGCGGAAACTGCCCTCGGCCTCTTCGAGCGGTACGTCGACACCGCCGAGCTGAACAAGCGGGTCTCCGCGCCCAGCAGCGACCGCGTCACGCCGATGATGTTCGAGCACAAGCTGCTGGAGCAGGCCCGCTCCGACCTGCGCCGGGTGGTCCTGCCGGAGGGCACCGAGGAGCGGGTGCTGCACGCGGCGGAGGTGCTGCTGCGCCGGGGCGTGTGCGAGCTGACGCTGCTCGGTCCGGTCGAGCAGATCCGCAAGAAGGCCGCCGACCTCGGCATCGACCTGGCCGGTGCCGAGCTGATCGACCCGGCCGCCAGCGAGCTGCGCGACTCCTTCGCCGAGAAGTACGCGGCCCTGCGCGCCCACAAGGGCGTGACCGTGGAGCTGGCGTACGACGTGGTCTCGGACGTGAACTACTTCGGCACGCTGATGGTGCAGGAAGGGTTCGCCGACGGCATGGTGTCGGGGTCGGTGCACTCGACGGCGGCCACCATCCGGCCCGCCTTCGAGATCATCAAGACCAAGCCGGACGCGGCCATCGTCTCCTCCGTCTTCTTCATGTGCCTGGCCGACAAGGTGCTGGTCTACGGCGACTGCGCGGTCAACCCGGACCCGGACGCGGAGCAGCTCGCCGACATCGCCGCGCAGTCGGCGTCGACGGCGGCGCGGTTCGGGGTGGAGCCGCGGATCGCGATGCTGTCGTACTCGACCGGCACGTCCGGGTCCGGCGCGGACGTCGACAAGGTGCGCGAGGCCACCGAGCTGGTCCGCTCGCGCCGCCCGGACCTCAGCATCGAGGGGCCGATCCAGTACGACGCGGCGGTCGAGCCGTCGGTCGCCGCGACCAAGCTGCCCGGCTCCGCGGTCGCCGGGCAGGCCAGCGTGCTGATCTTCCCCGACCTGAACACCGGCAACAACACCTACAAGGCGGTGCAGCGCTCGGCCGGCGCCATCGCGGTGGGCCCGGTGCTCCAGGGTCTGCGCAAGCCGGTCAACGACCTGTCCCGGGGCGCGCTCGTGCAGGACATCGTCAACACCGTCGCCATCACGGCGATCCAGGCCCAGCAGTCCCCGACCGAGAAGGCGTCCGCCCAGTGAGCTCCACGCGTGTCCTCGTCCTCAACTCCGGCTCCTCGTCGGTGAAGTACCAGCTGATCGACATGCGCGACGGGCAGCGGCTGGCGGCCGGGCTGGTCGAGCGCATCGGCGAGCGGACGTCGCGGCTGATCCACACCCACGTGGCCGCCGGCGACACCCGGGAGCAGGAGGGCCCGATCGCCGACCACGAGGCCGCCCTGAAGGCGGTCGCCGCCGAGCTGGGCCGGGACGGTCTGGGCCTGGACTCCCCGGAGCTGGCCGCGATCGGGCACCGGGTGGTGCACGGCGGCGAGTTCTTCAGCGAGCCCACCCTGATCGACGAGAACGTGCTCACGGAGATCGAGCGGCTGATCCCGGTCGCGCCGCTGCACAACCCGGCCAACCTCACCGGCATCCGCACCGCGCAGGCGCTCCGTCCCGACCTGCCGCAGGTGGCGGTCTTCGACACCGCGTTCCACACCACGATGCCGGAGTCCGCGGCGCGCTACGCGATCGACCCGAAGATCGCCGACCGGTACCGCATCCGCCGCTACGGCTTCCACGGCACCTCGCACGCGTACGTCTCCCGCGAGACCGCGCGGCTGCTGGGCAGGGCGCCGGGCGACGTGAACGTGATCGTGCTGCACCTGGGCAACGGGGCGTCCGCCTCGGCCGTGCGGGGCGGCCGGTGCGTGGACACCTCCATGGGGCTGACCCCCTTGGAGGGACTCGTGATGGGTACGCGCTCGGGAGACATGGACCCGGCCGTCATCTTCCATTTGATGCGCGTTGGCGGAATGTCCGCCGACGAGATCGACACTCTTCTCAACAAGAGGAGCGGTCTGTTCGGTCTGTGCGGTGACAACGACATGCGGGAGATCCGCCGCCGGGTGGACGAGGGCGACGAGCAGGCGGGGCTGGCCTTCGACATCTACATTCACCGGCTCAAGAAGTACATCGGCGCCTATTACGCCGTTCTCGGACGCGTGGACGCGGTGGCGTTCACGGCGGGGGTCGGGGAGAACTCGGCGCCGGTGCGCGAGGCGGCCGTGGCCGGACTGGAGGGGCTCGGCCTGGCGGTCGACGGCGGGCTGAACGCCGTACGCGGCGACGGAGCCCGGCTGATCTCGCCCGCGGGGGCGCGGGTGGCGGTGGCGGTGGTACCGACGGACGAGGAAATGGAGATCGCGACACAGACCTACGCGCTGGTAATTGAATCGGGGAATCCCAATCTCACCTGAGCGGCATCCCGCCCTTTTGTATTTTCCGCCAGACGGAATATTCCGCGCCGAAACAAACCGATAGGATGGCACCCATGCGCCGTTCGAAAATCGTCTGTACTCTCGGCCCCGCGGTCGACTCCCACGAGCAGCTCGTCACGCTGATCGAAGCCGGCATGAACGTGGCCCGCTTCAACTTCAGCCATGGCACCCACGCCGAGCACCAGGGCCGTTACGACCGGGTCCGGGCCGCCGCCAAGGAGACCGGCCGGGCCATCGGTGTCCTCGCCGACCTCCAGGGCCCGAAGATCCGCCTGGAGACCTTCGCGGAGGGTCCCGTCGAGCTGGTGCGCGGTGACGAGTTCACCATCACCGCCGAGGACGTCCCGGGCGACAGGACGATCTGCGGCACGACCTACAAGGGCCTGCCCGGTGACGTCACCAAGGGCGACCAGGTGCTCATCAACGACGGCAACGTCGAGCTGAAGGTCACCGAGGTCGAGGGCCCCCGGGTGAAGACGATCGTCATCGAGGGCGGCGTCATCTCCGACCACAAGGGCATCAACCTGCCCGGCGCGGCGGTCAACGTCCCCGCGCTGAGCGAGAAGGACGTCGAGGACCTCCGCTTCGCGCTGCGCATGGGCTGCGACCTGGTCGCCCTCTCCTTCGTCCGGGACGCCAAGGACGTCGCCGACGTGCACCGCGTCATGGACGAGGAGGGCCGCCGGGTCCCGGTGATCGCCAAGGTGGAGAAGCCCCAGGCGGTCGACAACATGGAGGACGTCGTGATGGCGTTCGACGGCGTGATGGTCGCCCGTGGCGACCTGGCCGTCGAGTACCCGCTCGAGAAGGTCCCCATGGTGCAGAAGCGCCTGATCGAGCTGTGCCGGCGCAACGCCAAGCCGGTGATCGTGGCGACCCAGATGATGGAGTCGATGATCACCAACTCCCGGCCGACCCGCGCCGAGGCCTCCGACGTCGCCAACGCGATCCTGGACGGCGCCGACGCGGTCATGCTGTCCGCCGAGTCGAGCGTGGGCGCCTACCCGATCGAGACCGTCAAGACGATGTCGAAGATCGTCACCGCCGCCGAGCAGGAGTTGCTCTCCAAGGGCCTCCAGCCGCTGGTGCCGGGCAAGAAGCCGCGCACGCAGGGCGGTTCGGTGGCCCGTGCGGCCGCCGAGATCGCCGACTTCCTGGGCGGCAAGGGCCTGGTCGCCTTCACCCAGTCCGGCGACACCGCCCGCCGGCTCTCCCGCTACCGCGCGGCCCAGCCGATCCTCGCCTTCACCACCGACGAGTCCACCCGCAACCAGCTGGCGCTCAGCTGGGGAGTGGAGCCGCACGTGGTGCCGTTCGTGAACACCACGGACGAGATGGTGGACCTGGTGGACCAGGAGACGGCCCGCCTCGGCCGGTTCAGCGACGGCGACATCGTCGTGATCACCGCCGGTTCGCCCCCCGGCGTGCCCGGCACCACCAACATGGTGCGGGTCCTCCACCTCGGCGAGACGCGGCGCGGCTGACCGTCCCCCACCCCGTCGTACGCACCGAGGGCGCCCCCTGTCGCAGGGGGCGCCCTCGGCGGTGTGGCTCGCGGCCGCGGAATCAGTCGGTGATGTACTGGTGCAGCCCGGGAACGTGCAGGGTGCCGCCGAACTGGCCGGCCTGCACCACCTTCACGTTCGTGAAGTAGATCAACGGGATGTCCAACGGCGGCGGGTTCTCCGGGTCGAAGGTGATCGGGATCAGCCCGAGCAGGTTGCCCGAAATACTCTCGGTGTACATGACCGTGTCGCCGTCGCGGATCGTGGACGTGGAGCCCTTGGCCGCTTGGACGTGGTGCGTCTTGCCGGTCGTGTCGTCCTTGACGATCTGGTGCAGGTCGCCGATGTCGGTGCCTTTGGAGATGACGTACTTCAGGACCTTCTTCGTCGCCCCACTGGCCGTCTTCACCTCGACGATGCCCTTGTAGGAGGCTCCCTTCAGGGTGAGTGAGCTGGCCTCCAGGTACCAGGGGTCCTCCGGCACGGGCAGCGTGTTGTCGACACCGCCCTCCTCTTCGGTGGCGGCCGGGCAGTCCTCCGGGTCCACCGCGGCGCTCTCGGACGGGTCGGCGCCGGGCGAGGCGGTGACCTCGTCCTTCGCCTCCTCCGCGGCCTTCCCGGCGTCCTCCGTGGCCTTGTCCACCGTGTCCTTGGTGTCCTCGGCCGCCTTCGACGCCGCGTCGGTCGCGCCGTCCACGGTGTCCTTCACCGTGCCGGTGACCTTGTCGGTGGTCTCCTTCACGACGTCGGACGCGTCGTCGCCGGCGCTCTGGGACGCCGAGGGGGTCGGCGTCGGGCTCGCGGTCTCCTCGGTCTTCTCGCCACCGGTGAAGATGCCCTCTATGGCGTCGCCGATGCCCTCCAGCAGGCCGCCCTTCTCCGATTCGGAGGGGGAAGGCTCGACGGCGCTCGCGCCGGCCGATTCCTTGCCATCGGACGCGGAAGGGCTCGGAGCGGGCTCGGACTTGTCGCCGTCGGCGGCCTTGTCACCGGCGGCCGTGTCGTCCTTGTCGTCGGAACCTGAATCCGACGAAGAGGACGCGTCCTCGTCCGTGCCCGGCTTCTTGCCCGTGTCCCCGGCCGACGGCGAGGCGCTGGGCTTCGTCTCGTCCTGCTTGCCGTCGTCAGTCGCGGAAGGCGAAGGTTCGGGCGACTCGGACGCGTCCTTCTCGGCGTCCGCCATGGCCTCGACACAGGCCTTGTACTCGTCCGCCGTCAGGCTGTTGGACGACGGCGCGCCCTGGTCGTTCCCGTCCGCGAGGGCGAGGGTCGGTGTGAACCCCAGCCCCATGAGGACCGCCGTGGGCATCGCCGCCAGGGCTATCGCCTTGCCGGTGGGCACATGGAACCTGGTGAACAGCGGCTTCCTGGGCGCCGCGTGACGTGGCCCCGTTCTCGCACGGGACGTCTCCTCGTCCATCCCGTGCTTCACCTCGTCAGCCGGCACTGTGCCTCCCGTTCGCCCCGTTGGCCGGGCTCGTTCCTGACCGATCGTCGCCCCCGGGTGCGCTCAGGGACGGGGCGGAAGCCGAGTCGCTCCCCGAGCCCTCGAAGGCGCCGCCCTCGCCCTTGTCGCCCTTGGCCGACCCCGACTCGACCGGCTCCCCCGGCGCCCACGCCACGGCCAGGGCACCGCCGACGAGCGAAAGCATGAAGCCGATGATGAAGCCACCGAAGTTGGCGACGGGAATGGACACCAGCGCGAGCAGAATCGCCGCGATTCCCGCGAAGACCCGTACGTGCTTCTGGAACCAGAGGCTGACGCCGAGTACGACCAGTAGCACGCCGATGATCAAAGAACCGGCGCCGGCCGTGGTGGCCATCGCCACCGTCAGGTTTCCGAACTGCAGGTGCGCGTACGGGAAGTACATGATCGGGAAGCCACCGAGCAGGACGAGCAGACCGGCCCAGAAGGGCCTGGCGCCCCGCCAGCCTCGGAACTGCAGCCTGCGGCGGGTGAACTGGCCGACGGCGGCAGGAGTCTCGGCGCTCATGGAAAACAGCTCCCTGGTACAGCGTTGCTGTGGTGGTGATCTGGGCCGCCACGTCGCGAGGCGGCCGAAGGACCGACGGGCGGGGGCGCAACCGGCCCCCGCCCGTCAGCGAGGGCTCAGTAGCACTCGACGCCTTCGCCGGAGCCCTTCTTCAGCGACATGTGCAGACCGCTGAGCTGGAAGGTACCGGCGGTGGTCGCCCACGCCGTCTGCTTCACGTCCTTCAGCACGGCCTGGTCCGCCTGCTGCGCGAAGCCGCCCGGGCTGGTCTGCTTGCCCTCGACCTCACCCTGCTTCTGCCTCGGGCCCTTGTTGATGGCCCCGGCAGCCACGCCGATGTCGATGTTCGTGAAGGTGGCGTCCGCCTCCAGGTCCTGAACATCGATGTAGAGCTGCTTGGCGTGGACCTTGCCCGAATCCTTGTTGCTGTCGCCCGCCTCCAGCCTCAGCGTGACGGTGCCGATCAGCGGGATGTTCGGGGTGACGACCGACTGGCACATCTTGGTGATGGTGGCCTTGTCGAACGCCGAGACCGCGACGGCATGGTTGCCGTCCACGCCCTTGTCGTAGGCCCCGTACTGCGAGAAGCCCGTACCCACGAGCTCCTTGGCCGTCACCTTGAACGACTGGCCCGACACACTGAACGACGCGGCGAGAGCGCCCTGCGCGAGCGCGACGCCTATCGCAGCCGTGGCGGCGACGCTGGGCACCATCACCACGGCGAACCGCTTCCATCTGGTCCCGCCACGCACCTGGGACTCCATATTTCCTCCTTCTCGGACGTACATCTCCTGGCCTCGGCCCCGTCGCCAGTCGGCGACTCGACCCGGCAGGGATGGGAGAAGTGCTACGTCCTCGGGAAGGAGAGCGCCTGTCCTCGGCGGCACGTACAACGCGCCCGAACAACCGGCGATCACCCCCGAGCGACAACCACTGGTCGCGCCTGACACGCATCACGCACAACCCTGCTGGACAGGCTTCGCCGGATGAGCGAAGACCCCCCTGTCCAAGGGCCGGCATCACTGCCGCCGACCCTGCTCGGTGGGGACCCAGGAACCCCCGCGGCCCGACCGGCTGTCGGGGTACGGGAATGGACCGAGCGTCGCCGATCGTGGTGCATTCTCGCCGTCGGCACAAGGGGGTTCGTTACTGGCTAGTAGCGGCCGGGTGACCGCGGGACGACGCACCGGGCCCGAACGGCGACGCTGGGTGTGCCACGAGGGCGGAACAAAACTGTTGATCGATGGACAGAGTCCGACAGATCGACGCCGTCGACTTACTGGCAGTAACAGCGGCCGCGATTACCAAGTTTTGGTAAAGCGCGGCCGCAGTGACGCCTCTTCGACAGCTCCTTCACATACGCAACACGCCGACGGCGTTTAGAACGCCGATCCGGAGCGCCGGAGCGGAAGGGGCCTAGAACAGGGCGCGGGCGAGCGCCCGGCGCGCCGCGGCCACCCGCGGGTCGTCGGCGCCGACCACCTCGAACAGCTCCAGCAACCGCAGCCGTACGGCGTCCCGGTCGTCGCCCGCCGTGACGCGCACCGTGTCGATCAGGCGCCCGAAGGCGTCCTCCACGTGACCGCCCACCAGGTCCAGGTCGGCGGCGGCGATCTGCGCCTGGGCGTCGCCCGGCTTGTCGGCCGCTTCCCGACGGACCTTCTGCGGATCGGCGTCCTGCACCCGCTGGAGCAACTCGGCCTGGGCGAGGCCCAGTTTGGCCTCCGTGTTGCCCGGCTCCTCGGCCAGCACGTTCTTGTAGGCCTGGACGGCACCGCCCAGGTCGCCCGCGTCCATCGCCTGCACGGCGGCGTCGAGGGCCGCGTCGTGCGGCCCGGCGGGGCGCTCGGGGGCGGCGGGCCGCTCGGCGCCCGGCTCCGCCTCGGGGTCGACGACGAGACCGGTCAGGCCGAAGCGCTCCTCGCCGACCTGCACCAGCTGGTCCAGGGTCTGCCGGATCTGCTGCTCGCCCGCGGCCCCCTGGAAGAGCGGCAGCGCCTGTCCGGCGACGACCGCGAACACGGCCGGGATGCCCTGGACGCCGAACTGCTGCATCAGCATCTGGTTGGCGTCGACGTCGATCTTGGCGAGGAGGAAGCGCCCGTTGTACTCGACGGCGAGCCGCTCCAGGACCGGGCTCAACTGCTTGCAGGGCTCGCACCACTCGGCCCAGAAGTCGATGACGACCGGGACCTCGGTGGACCGCTGCAGGACATCGCTCTCGAAGCCGGCCTCGTCGACGTCGATGACGAGGTCGGCCGGGGAGACGGCGCCCGCGCCGCCGGTCCGGGCCGCCTCGGCGCGCGCCTGCTCCGCCTTCGCCTTGGCCTCCTGGGCCTGCTTCACCGCGGCGAGGTCGACGACCCCGCTCATGGACATGTTCCGTGGCTGCATGGGTCTATCCTCCCCCGTACGGCGCGCGCGTGTGAAAACCGGGTCGAAAGCCCGCCCGGATGTGTGCTGTTCGGCGTGTGTACTGCCCGATGTGTGTGCTGCTCGGCGCCGGGTCCCCACCCCACGCCCGTGGTCGTCGCTGGGGCGCGGGCGGACCCGCGCTTTCGCTACGAGTCGTAGCGTAATGCCAGGACGGCCCGTCGGAACACCCCACCGCCAGACCCCGTCGCGGTGATCTGTCTCACGAGCGGCCGCGTGTTACCCGCCGGTTAAGGTCGGGGGATGCAGAGCAGCACCCCAGCCGGCCGTGCCGGGCGCCCGCGCAGTGCCGCGGCGGACACCGCGATCCTGGCCGCGACGCGGGCCGCCCTGGTCGACCTCGGCTGGTCGAAGCTCACCCTGGGAGACGTCGCCACCCGGGCCGGGGTTGCCAAGACGACGCTCTACCGCCGCTGGGCGGGCAAGAACGAGCTGGTCGTGGACGCGGTGGCGGAGCTGTTCGACGAGCTCGAACTGCCCGACCGCGGCTCCCTCGCCGCCGACATCGAGGGCGTGGTGCTCCAGTTCGCGGCGATCCTGGCCCGACCGGAGGCCAGGAGCGGCCTGATGGCGGTGGTCGCGGAGTCCACGCGCGACGACGCGCTGCGCGAGCGCATCCGCACGTCGATCGTCGAACGGCAGAAGCGCCTGGTACTGGAGGGCAGGGCCCGTGCCCAGGCACGCGGCGAGCTGCCGCCGGAGAACGGTGCGGCCGAGGCCGCCCGCACGGCGGACCTCATCTTCGACGTGGTGGCGGGCGCGGTGGTGCACCGCACGCTGGTCAGCGCCCGGGCCGCGGACGAGGAGTGGGTGCGCGGCCTGACACAGGTACTGCTGTGGGGTCTGGCCGGCGCCGGCGGGGAGCCCGCGGACAGTGGGGACGGCGGGGACGGCGAGGGTGTCGACCCAGGCGGCGGGGCCGACGCGGAAGCGGCCGCGCCCCGGTAGGACGCGGCCGGTCCGGGCCCGCTCAGCGCACGGTGAGTACCAGCTTGCCCGTGGTGCGGCCGGTCTCTCCCTGGGCGTGTGCCCGGGCGCCCTCGGCGAGCGGGAAGGTGCCGGACACGTGGGCGCGCAGGCTCCCCCGTTCGACGAGTTCGGCGACGGCGCGCATCCCGGCGTGGTCGTGCTCGACGAGCAGGACGACGGCGCGGACCCCGGCCCGCTCGGCCGCGGCGCCGGTGTGCGCGTCGCCCGGCAGCAGGGAGACGACGATGCCGCCGGGGCGGAGCACGCCCACGGAACGGGTGGCGGTCTCCCCGCCGAGCGTGTCGAGGACGACGTCGTAACGCTCCTCGGTGTCGGTGAAGTCCGCGGAGCGGTAGTCGACGCAGGCGTCCGCACCGAGTTCGCGCAGGAACGCGTGCTTGGGTGCGCTGGCGGTGCCGGTGACGTGCGCGCCCCGCTCCTTGGCGAGCTGTACGGCGAGATGGCCCACGCCACCGGCCGCCGCGTGGATCAGCACCCGCTGCCCGGCCCGGAGGCCTGCGGTGTCGACGAGGGCCTGCCAGGCGGTGAGCGCGGCCAGCGGGAGGGCGGCGGCCTGGACGTGGTCGATCCCGGCGGGCTTGGCGGCGAAGGCGCGGGCCGGGCCGGTCACGTACTCGGCGTGCGAGCCGTGCCCGTGCGGGTAGGGCAGCATGCCGAACACCTCGTCGCCGGGCCGGAAGAGGGTGACGCCGAAACCGGTCTCCACCACGGTGCCGGAGACGTCCCAGCCGAGGGTCAGCGGCGGGGGCGGCAGGAAGATCTTCAGGGCGCGGTGCTTGAAGTCCGTGGGGTTCAGCCCGGCGGCGTGCACGGCGACGAGGATCTCGCCCGGTCCCGGTTCGGGCCGCGGCAGTTCGGTGGGCCGCAGCACCTCGGGGCCGCCGAGGGCCGTCTGGTGCAGGGCGAGCATCGTCGGGGCGCCGTGCGGGGAAGCGCCGTTCGCGGGAGTGTCCGTCAAGGTCATGACCCCATGCTGGCCGTCGGTCCGGGGCCGGGCCATGGCAAGAAGGTCATCCTCCGATACATTCGTGCCATGCTCGCCGACGCCGCCGCCCGCGCGGCCGAACTGGACCGCCTGATGCGCCCGGCGCCCCGCCCCGGCGCCCACCAGGTCGCCGTCCTCGCCCTGGACGGCGTCTACCCCTTCGAACTCGGCATCCCGCACCGGGTCCTGGGTTCCGCCGACGGGCGCTACGAAGTGCGCTCCGCGAGCGTCGACGGGCGGCCCGTGCGCACCGACTCGGACCTGACCGTCACCCCGGCGCACGGCCCAGAGGTGCTGGCCGACGCGGACACCGTGATCGTGCCGCCGTACGCCGTCACGGCCGCGTCCGCCGCCGTGCCGGATCCGCGGGCGCTCGCCGCCCTGGCCCGGGTCCGCCCCGGCGCCCGCCTGGTGTCGATCTGCACCGGCGCCTTCCTGCTGGCCGCGGCCGGCCTCCTGGACGGACGCCGGGCCACCACCCACTGGGCGCTCACCGACCACTTCCGGGAGCTGTTCCCCCGGGTCGAGCTGGACGCCGACGTGCTCTTCGTCGACCACGGCGACGTGCTGACCTCGGCGGGCGCGGCGAGCGGCGTCGACGTCTGCCTGCACCTGGTGCGCCGGGACCACGGCAGCGAGGTGGCCAACCAGGTGGCCCGCCGGTGCGTCGTACCGCCGTACCGGGACGGCGGCCAGGCCCAGTACATCGAGCGGCCGGTGCCGCCGGCGAGCGGGACGGGCACCGGCCCGACCCGCGACTGGGCGCTGCACCGGCTGGACCGGCCCCTGTCCCTGGACGAGTTGGCCGCGCACGCGGCGATGAGCACCCGCACCTTCGCCCGGCGCTTCCGGGAGGAGACCGGTCTCAGTCCCGGCCGCTGGCTGACCCAGCAGCGGCTGCGGCGGGCCCGGCACCTGCTGGAGTCCAGCGACCTGCCGGTGGAACGGGTCGCCCACGAGGTCGGCTTCGCCACCGCCACCTCGCTGCGCCGCCACCTGGCCGCCGAGGCGGGCGTCGCCCCCTCGGCGTACCGGCGCACGTTCCGCGCCTCGGTGCCGTAGGGCGCCGCCCCGGGTGGATGCCGGCTCGCTCAGAACCCCGCCGGTTCCGTGTACACCCCCCACTCGTCGCGCAGTACACCGCAGATCTCGCCCAGCGTCGCCTCCGCGCGCACCGCGTCCAGCATCGGCTCGATCATGTTGCCGCCGGAGCGGGCCGCGGCCAGCATGGCGTCCAGGGCGCCGCGCACGGCGGCGTCGTCGCGGGCGTCCTTGCGCTCGCCCAGGACCCGCACCTGCTCGCGCTCGACCTCGTGGCTGACCCGCAGGATCTCCAGGTCGCCGGTGACGGAGCCGGTGTGGACGTTGACGCCGACCACCTTCTTGTCGTCCTTCTCCAAGGACTGCTGGTAGCGGAAGGCGGACTCGGCGATCTCTCCGGTGAAGAAGCCGTCCTCGATGCCGCGCAGCAGACCGGAGGTGATCGGGCCGACGGGGTGCTGCCCGTCGGGGTGGGCGCGCAGCCCCCGCTCCTTGATCTGCTCGAAGATCTTCTCCGCGTCGGCCTCGATGCGGTCGGTCAGCTGCTCGACGAACCAGGAACCGCCCAACGGGTCGGCGACGTTGGCGACGCCGGTCTCCTCCATCAGCACCTGCTGGGTGCGCAGGGCGATCTCGGCGGCCTGCTCGCTGGGCAGCGCGAGGGTCTCGTCGAGCGCGTTGGTGTGCAGGGAGTTGGTCCCCCCGAGCACGGCCGACAGCGCCTCGACGGCGGTCCGCACGACGTTGTTGTACGGCTGCTGCGCGGTGAGCGAGACCCCGGCGGTCTGGGTGTGGAACCGCAGCCACTGCGCCTTGTCGGTCCGCGCCCCGTACACGTCGCGCATCCAGCGGGCCCAGATCCTGCGGGCCGCGCGGAACTTGGCGATCTCCTCGAAGAAGTCGAGGTGCGCGTCGAAGAAGAAGGAGAGGCCGGGCGCGAAGACGTCCACGTCGAGCCCGCGGCTGAGCCCCAGTTCCACGTATCCGAAGCCGTCGGCGAGCGTGTACGCCAGCTCCTGCGCGGCCGTCGCGCCCGCCTCGCGGATGTGGTAGCCGGAGACGGAGAGCGGCTTGTAGGCGGGGATGCCGGCCGCGCAGTACTCCATGAGGTCGCCGATGAGCCGGAGGTGGGGCTCGGGCTGGAAGAGCCACTCCTTCTGGGCGATGTACTCCTTGAAGATGTCGGTCTGCAGCGTGCCGTTGAGCACGGACGCGTCGACGCCCTGGCGCTCGGCGGCGACCAGGTACATGCAGAACACGGGCACGGCGGGCCCGCTGATCGTCATGGAGGTCGTCACGTCGCCGAGCGGGATGTCCTTGAACAGCACCTCCATGTCGGCGGCCGAGTCGATGGCCACCCCGCAGTGCCCGACCTCGCCCAGCGAGCGCGGGTCGTCGGAGTCGCGGCCCATCAGCGTCGGCATGTCGAAGGCGACCGAGAGCCCGCCGCCGCCGTTGCGGAGGATCATCTTGTAGCGCTCGTTGGTCTGCTCGGCGTTGCCGAACCCGGCGAACTGCCGGATGGTCCACGTACGCCCGCGGTATCCGGTCGGATACAGGCCGCGGGTGAAGGGGTACTCGCCCGGCCAGCCGATCCGCTCGAAGCCCTCGTACTCGTCCCCGGGGCGGGGTCCGTACACCGGCTCCACGGGGTCTCCGGAGAGCGTGGTGAAGTCCGCGTCGCGCTTGCGCGCCGCGTCGTACCGGGCCTGCCAGCGAAGGCGGCCCTCCTCTATGGCATGAGCGTCCATACCTTCAAATTTACTAGGACGTCCAAGTAAATGTCGATGGGGTACCGCCGTACGGGTGTCCGCACGGCGGTGGGACGGCCGGTGAGGGGCCGGTTACGCCTTGACGGGGGCGGGCGCCTCGGTGGCGGCGACCTTCGCGTCCAGCTCCTGGGTGACCCTGCGCTCCACGAAGAAGGCGGCCGTCGGAACGGTCCCGGCGAGCAGCACCCAGAGCTGCTTCTTCACCGGCCACTTCGCCTTGGAGCCCAGGTCGAAGGCGAAGACCAGGTAGATCACGTACAGCCAGCCGTGGGCGATGCTGACGACCTGGGTGAAGTCGGCGGCGCCGCCCAGATCCAGGACGTACTTCGCGATCATGCCGAGGCACAGCGCGATCAGCAGCACACCGGTGACGTACGCCATGACCCGGTAGCGGGTCAGCACGCTTTTTTTCATGGCTCCGAGCGTAACCGCCCGTTTCGCGCGATCTTCGACCGGGTCGGGCGACTCGCCGGGCCCGCCCGGCCCGCGCGCTCAGTCCTCGTCGAAGTCCCCCGCGGCGACCCGCAGCGGCCTGAGCATCGCGAAGATCTCGCCGCACTCCTCGGCGTCGTACGCGCCCAGGCCGAAGTCCATCGCCATCAGGTCGCGGGTGGCCGCCTCGACGACCTCGCGGCCCTTGTCGGTGATGGTGGCCAGCGTGCCGCGGCCGTCGTTGGGGTTGGGGCGCTTGGCCACCAGGCCGGAGCGCACCAGCCGGTCGACGGTGTTCGTCACGGAGGTGGGGTGCACCATCAGGCGCTCGCCGATCTTGGACATCGGCAGTTCGCCCGACTTGGAGAAGGTGAGCAGCACCAGCGCCTCGTAGCGCGCGAAGGTCAGCCCGTACGGCTTGACCA
The DNA here is from genome assembly GCF_027947575.1 of Streptomyces rubrogriseus. Taxonomy (NCBI): domain Bacteria; kingdom Bacillati; phylum Actinomycetota; class Actinomycetes; order Kitasatosporales; family Streptomycetaceae; genus Streptomyces; species Streptomyces rubrogriseus. The sequence continues at coordinate 6,900,165 of NZ_CP116256.1, forward strand.
CGGCGTCGACCTCACCCAGCAGGATCTGCTGGGCCCGCATGATCGAGGTGATCGCCGCCATGGAGGGCACACCGCCCCAGCGCTGTGCCCAGAGTTCGTCGGCTCGGGCGATGGGATCGAAGGAGAGACTGAGGGGCTTCGGCACGGCAAGAGACCTTACCGGCCGGTCACATGCCGGTCAGCCCCGTCTCGCCTTTCGATACCACCGCCCGCCGCACGGTCATGGGGCGAGGTGGCGCTCGACCGTCTCGACCTTCGACGTGAGGCCGTCCGTCACGCCGGGGCGGATGTCCGCCTTGAGGACCAGGGAGACCCGCGGCGCGCGTGCCTCGACGGCGGCGACGGCCCGCCGGACGACGTCCATGACCTCGTCCCACTCGCCCTCGACGGACGTGAACATCGCGTCGGTGCGGTTCGGCAGCCCGGACTCGCGGACCACCCGGACGGCGTCGGCGACGTACTCCCCCACGTCCTCGCCGACGCCGAGCGGCGTCACGGAGAAGGCGACGATCATGCGTTGACGATCCCTTCCTGACGGGCGCGGGAGGCGATGACCGCGCTCTCGGCCTCGCGCTTGAGCTTGCGCTCGGCGAAGAAGCCGCCGGTCGGCAGGACCGAGAGGACGAAGTAGAGGGCGGCGGTCTTCAGCGGCCACTTGGCGCGGTTCCAGGCGTCGGCCCAGAAGATCACGTACAGCACGAAGAGGACACCGTGGATCATGCCCATCGCCGGCACCGCGTTGAAGTCGGTGGTCCGCTTCAGCACGGAGCAGACGAGCAGGAGGAGGAACGAGATCGCCTCGGGGGCCGAGACCAGGCGGAGGCGGCGGAGGGCGGTGGCGGTCTTGAGGTCCACGGGTCACCTTCGGAAGGGAGGATGCGCCGACGGCGCGGGCGGTGTGCGGTCCGCCTTGTGAACGGAAGCACAATCGTTCGCCCATTGTGGCAAACAATGCCCCAAGGGATGGACTCAGGGTCGTTCTCCACCCGTGGGCCCTGTTCTGTCCACCCGTGCCGGGGCTACTTTCGCAGCGTGGCGATGTTCCGACTTCAAGGCAGCAAGGTCCTCGCCGTCGACATGACCCAAGACGCCGTGAAGGCGAAGAACGGCTCGATGGTCGCGTACGACGGGGAGATGGCCTTCAAGAAGCTCAGCGGCGGCGGTGAGGGCATCCGGGGCATGGTGACCCGGCGGATCACCGGCGAGCAGATGACGGTGATGGAGGTGAGGGGGCAGGGGACCTGCTGGTTCGCGGACCGGGCCTCGGAGATCACCCTGGTGGGGCTCCAGGGCGACAAGCTGTACGTCGAGTCGAGCAACTTCCTGGCGGCCGACGCCGGGCTGCGCACCGGGACCAGTTTCACGGGCACGCGCGGCGCCTCCCAGGGCAACGGGCTGTTCACCACGACGATCGAGGGGCACGGGCAGGCGGCGATCATGTCCGACGGTCCCGCGGTGGTGCTGCGGGTCGGCCCCCAGTACCCGCTGACCGTCGACCCGGGGGCGTACGTGGCGCACCAGGGGAACCTGCGGCAGTCCTTCCAGTCGGGTGTGACCTTCCGCACGCTGTTGGGCGAGGGCGGCGGGGAGGCCTTCCAGATCCGCTTCGAGGGCGACGGACTGGTGTACGTGCAGCCGAGCGAGCGGAACACGATCGCGGGGGATGTGTGAGATGGCCTTCGAGGAGATCAATTCCAAGATGGTCCGGGCGACCGTCGCGCCGGGGCAGCGGCTGTTCAGTCAGCGCGGGGCGATGCTCGCCTACCAGGGCGAGGTGTCCTTCACCCCCAATCTGCGCGGCGGGCAGGGCGGCGTCATGTCGATGATCGGCCGCCGGGTGGCGAACGAGGACACGCCGCTGATGACCGTCGAGGGCAGCGGCACCGTGCTCTTCGGGCACGGCGGCCACCACGTCCAGGTGATCAACCTGTCGGGCGACACCCTGTACGTGGAGGCGGACCGCCTCCTCGCCTTCGAGGGCACCCTGGAGCAGAGCACCGTGTTCCTGGGCTCCCAGGGCGGGGTCATGGGCATGGTGCGGGGGCAGGTGAGCGGGCAGGGGCTGTTCACCACGTCCCTCAAGGGCCACGGCTCGGTGGCGGTGATGGCCCACGGGGGCGTCTTCGAGGTGCCCGTCACCCCGCAGCGCCCGGTGCGCGTCGACCCGCAGGCCTACGTCGCCCACCACGGCGACGTGCGCAACAAGCTGTCCACGGCCCTGGGCTGGCGGGACATGGTGGGACGCGGCTCCGGCGAGGCGTTCCAGCTGGAGCTGAGCGGCAGCGGCACGGTGTTCGTCCAGGCGTCGGAGGAGAAGCTGTGAGCACGGTCCACCACGACCCGGCGACGCTGCCGGCCGACGACAACGTCAACGCGTACACCTTCTGTGTGGAGCTGAAGGGGAGCCAGTGGTTCCTGCAGAAGGGGAAGATGATCGCCTACTACGGGACGATCGACTTCAACGGGATCGGGCACGGCCGGCTGGACCGTCTGGTGCGCACGTCGTTCCATTCGCCTCTGCACGCGAGCGACTGGGTCGTGGCGGAGGGCTCGGGCAAGATGCTCCTCGCCGACCGGGCCTTCGACGTGAATTCGTACGACCTCGAAGACGGCAACCTGACCATTCGCTCGGGCAATCTGCTCGCTTTTCAGCCAAGCCTCGCGCTCAAGCAGTCGATCGTGCCGGGCTTCCTGACGCTGATCGGAACCGGGAAGTTCGTGGCCGCGTCCAACGGTCCGGTGGTGTTCATGGAACCGCCGATCCGGGTCGACCCGCAGGCCCTGGTCGGCTGGGCCGACTGCCCGTCTCCGTGCCACCACTACGACCACGGGTACATGACCGGCCTACTGGGCGGTCTACGTGCGATGACGGGGCTCGGCGGGGCCTCCGGGGAGGAGCACCAGTTCGAGTTCGTGGGCGCGGGGACGGTCCTGCTGCAGTCGAGCGAGGCGCTGATGGCGGAGCAGGCCGTGGGGGCTCCCCCGCAGCAGGCGGGGGTGCCCGGCACGGGGGCTCCCGGAGCGCCGGGAGGCCGGTCGGGGGTACCGGGACTTCCCGGACAGCTGGGGGACCTCCAGCGCCGCTTCGGGCTGTGAGCGGTAATCTGCGGAGTGTGACATCGAACGCGTGCGCACCGTCACCGTCACGGGAAACCCCTCACTAGTTCGCATTTCAACCTTTTAGGTAGACTTCATTCATGGAGACCGAGACGGCCACTCGCTGGCTGACCGATACGGAGCAGTGTGCTTGGCGCACCCACCTGGAGGTCAACAGGCTGTTGACGCACCAGCTCGAGAAGGACCTGCAGCCGTTCGGCCTGACAATGAACGACTACGAGATCCTGGTGAACCTCTCCGAGTCGGAGGGCGACAGGATGCGGATGAGCGACCTGGCCACCGCCACGATGCAGTCCAAGAGCCGCCTCTCCCACCAGATCACCCGCATGGAGAGCGCGAACCTGGTCCGGCGGGAGAACTGCGAGTCCGACCGGCGCGGGCTCTTCGCCGTCCTCACCGAGCACGGCATGGAGACGATGCGGAAGGTCGCGCCGCACCACGTGGCATCCGTCCGCAGGCACTTCATCGACCTGCTGGCCCCGGAGGACCTGACGGAGCTGGACAAGGCGCTCAAGCCCATCGCGGAACACCTGCGCGGGCAGCGGGGACGACCCTGAGTCCCTGATCACCCGTCCCGGGCCGTGCGGTACCGGGCACCCGGCAGGCGGAGCTCGAACAGGGCACCGCCTGCCGGCGCGTCGTGCACGGTGAGCGTGCCACCGTGCCGCATGGCGACGTCGCGGGCGATGGCCAGTCCGAGACCGGCCCCGCCGTCGTCGCGGCTGCGGGCGTCGTCGAGCCGTACGAACCGCTCGAAGATCCGCTCCCGGTCGGCCGCCGGCACGCCTTCGCCGTCGTCGGCCACGGCGACCAGCGCCGTGTCCCCGTCCCACCGCACGGACACCTCCACCGCCGAGCGGGCGTGCCGCTCGGCGTTGTCCAGCAGATTGGCCAGCACCCGCCCCAGCTGCCCGCGCGATCCGGCCACACTCACCACGCCCTCGTCCCCCCGCACACGCACCCCGGCCCGCCCCTCTGCCGCCTCCCGCGCGAGCGCCGCGAGGTCGACCCGGGCGTCGGCGGGCCGCTCCCCCGCGTCCAGCCTGGCCAGCAGCAGCAGATCGGCGGCGAGCCGCTGGAGCCGTACGGTGTCCGCCACGGCGCCGTCCAGATCCAGCAGCTCGGGATGGGCGGCGGCCACCTCCAGCTGGGTGCGCAGCGACGCGATCGGGCTGCGCAGCTCGTGCGAGGCGTCGGCGACGAAGCCGCGCTGCCGCTCCACCGAGGACTCCAGGGCGGCCAGCGTCTCGTTGGTGGTGGTGGCGAGCCTGGCCACCTCGTCGTGGGTGCCCGGCACCGGGACGCGCCGGGCCAGGTCCTCGCTGGCGGTGATCGCGGCCATCTCGCGCCGGATGCCCTCCACCGGGCGCAGCGCGCGCCGGGTGACGAGCCAGGTCACCCATGCCACGACCGCGAGCAGCAGCGGGAAGCCGATCAGCATCACCGTCAGGGCGGTGTTCACGGCGCCGTGTTCGGCGGAGAGCGGGGCTCCGGCGTAGACGGTGAGCGTGCCCCGGTCGTCGGTCTTCACCGGGACGGCGGCGAAACGGTAGTCCTCCGTGTCCCCGTCGACGGTCGCCGAGCCGTCGCTGACGGTGATCCGTCCGCCGATCTCGCCGGGTTCGAGGGACTCGCCGGAGTCGTCGGCGTCGTCGTCCTCCCCGCTCGGGGAGGCGGCGGGCCGCGGCTTCACCGCGTCGACGCCGGTGCCGCTGATCCGCTCCAGGTCCTCGCTGGCGGCGACCAGCACGCCGTCGTCGTCGACGACCTGCACCGGCCGGTCGTCCACGTCCAGCGACAGGTCCGCGTACCGGGTCCCGACGGCCAGCTCCGTCGCCACCTCCCGCGCCGAGCGCTCGGCCTGGGTGCCCGCCTCGCCGAGCAGGTTGGAGCGCAGGGAGAGCAGGACGGCGGTGCCGGCCGCGACGAGGGCGACGGCGACCACGAGGGTGGCGGCGAGCGTGGCACGGGCCCGCACCGAGGCGAAGAGGCGGCTCACCGCCCGGTCTCCAGCCGGTAGCCGGCGCCGCGCACGGTCCGGATCAGCCCGGCGCGCAGCTTGCGCCGCAGCGCGCTGACGTACACCTCGACGATGTTCGGGTCGCCGTCGTAGGCGAAGTCCCAGACGTGCTCCAGGATCTCCGCCTTGGACACCACCTGCCCGGCCCGCACCACGAGCTGCTCCAGGACGGCGAACTCCTTGGCGGTGAGGGTGACCTCGTCCTCGCCGAGGAAGACCCGGCGTGCGGCGGTGTCGACCCTGAGGTCGCCGTGGACGTGCACGGGCGAGGCACCGGCACCCTGTCCCCGGCGGCGCAGCAGGGCCTTCACCCGGGCGACGAGGACGACGTAGGAGAAGGGCTTGGTGAGGTAGTCGTCGGCGCCCGTGTCCAGGCCCTCGGCCTCGTCGTACTCGCCGTCCTTGGCGGTGAGCATCAGGATCGGCACGTCGTGCCCGGCGGCGCGCAGGGCGGCGCAGACCCGGTAGCCGTTGAGGCCGGGCAGCATGATGTCGAGGATGACGAGGTCGTACACGCCCTCACCCGCCCGGTGCAGTCCCTCCAGGCCGTCGTGGACGACGTCCACGGCGTATCCCTCCGCGGTGAGGCCCTTGGCGAGCGACACGGCGAGGCGCTTCTCGTCCTCCACGATCAACAGGCGCATGTCTAGAGGGTCCCAAAGCCGAGCTGAAGATCCCTTCAGGCGGCTTCAGCCTGGCCTCAGCGTCGGTCCGCGACAGTGAAGTCACCGGAAACTGCCGGACTCTGGATGATCTCTGACGACTCGGAGGAAAACCGCATGAAGCGCAACATCGTGATCGCCGCCGTCACCGCCGCCGCACTGGTCGGAGGCGGTACGGCGACGGCGCTGGCAACGACGGGGGACGACGACCGGGGCACGACGCCCCGCGCGGACGTGAGCGTGTCGGACGACGGCGGGGTACGGGACGAGGCCGACGACCGCGACGAGGCCGACGACCGCGACGACGACGCGGCCCGTGACGACGATGCGGTCCGTGCCGCCTCCGCGAAGGTGACGGCGGCCGACGCCGTCGCCGCCGCGCTCGCGGACACCCCGGGCACCGCGGTCTCCGCCGAGTTGGACGACGAGGACGACGACCAGGACGGGGACGACGACGGCGACGACCGCCGCGAGCGGGCGGCCTGGGAGGTCGACGTCCTCTCCGGCGACGGCACCTGGCACAGCGTCCGGGTCGACCCGGCCACCGGCAAGGTCCTCGGCTCGGAGAAGGACGACGAGGACGACACCGCCGAGGTGCGCGCGGCCCTGAAGGGCGCCTCGGTGGACGCCGCCGAGGCGGCGAAGGCGGCGGCCGGACACGGCACCGTCACCTCCGTCGAACTTGACGAGGACGGCCACTACGGCGACGGGAAGCCCGCCTGGGAGGTCGAGACGCACGCCTCCGGCAAGGGTGAGCAGGACTGGCGGGTCGACCCGAAGACCGGAGAGGTCACGGCCGACCGCTCGGACGGCGCGCACGGCTCTCACGACTCGGACGACGCCGACGACTCCGGCAGCTCCGACGACACCGACGACGACTGAGCGGCCCCTCCGGTCCCTCCGGCGGGCCGGGCCGACCCGCGGCGGTACCCCGGCACCAGTGCCGCCGCCGCGG